>NZ_FNTX01000001.1:1800000-2100000 GCF_900105765.1 Ruania alba | reverse complement strand
CCACCGCGACCACGTGCGGGTGCCCGCTGAGGTGTGCGGCCAGCGCGGCGGCGTTCTGCTGGGCACGCTGCACGCGCAGGGACAGCGTCCGCATGCCGCGCAGCGCGAGCCACGCCTCCCACGGTCCGGCGATCGCACCGCCGATACTGCGCCGCGTGTGCAGGTGCTGATGCAGGGAGGAATCGTTGGTGAGCACGGCGCCGAGCACCACGTCAGAGTGCCCGGCCAAGTACTTGGTGACCGAGTGCACGACCACGTCGGCGCCCAGCTCGAGCGGACGTTGGCCGAGCGGGGTGGCGAACGTGTTGTCGGCGATGACCAGCCCACCGGCGGCGTGGGTCGCCTCCGCCAGCACGGGTAGATCGGCCACCTCCAGCATCGGGTTCGTCGGGGACTCCACCCACAGCACCGGAGCGTGCCCGCGCTGCGCGGACGAGGTGAGGGCCGCCGTCACCTGCTCGGTCTCGGCGATGTCCACCTCGGTGACCGTGACCCCGGACCGCTCCGCCAGGTGCCGGGCGGCCACCAGGGACGCGTGATAGCTGTGCCGCGGAATCACCACCTCACCACCGGCCGGCACCAGGTCGAGCGCGGCGGAGATCGCGCCCATCCCGGAGGCGAACGCGAGAGCGGGCAGCTCCGCGCGCTCCAGTGCGGCAAGCGCCTGCTCCAGCGGCAGCCACGTCTCGGTGCCCGCCCGTGCGTAGACAAGATCGCCGGCCTCTGGCACCCCGGTGGAGTAGTAGGTGGAGGAGAGCACCACGGGCGCGTTCACCGGCGTCTGCTCGGTCCGGGGCGGACGGCCGGCGGTCACCGCCGTCGTGTCGGGGTGCAGGTGGCTCAGGTCGCTCATGGCTGGCAAGCCTACGCACGCTCCCGCCCCGGGTGAGCCGCCGGACCGGAGTGTGGGCGCCGTCGGAGGGCGCCGGTGTCGTACGCTCGGCGGTGATGAGCGAGCGAACCCGTGTGGCGATCCTGTTCGGCGGACGCAGCGACGAGCATCCCGTGAGCTGCGCGACCGCGGCCGGGGTGCTGGCCGCGATCGACCGCGAGCGGTACGACGTGGTCCCGATCGGGATCACCCGCGCCGGCGAGTGGGTCATCGCCTCCGACGACCCTGCCCGGTGGCAAATCACCGGTTCCGCCCCGCCGGAGGTCGCCGCCGCAGACGGTACCCGGGTGCTGCTGCCGCTCGGTGAGGTCTCCCGGGACATGGTCAGCTACGAGCCCGGCGCGGTCCCCGCGCTGCTCGGTGAGGTGGACGTGGTGCTCCCGCTGCTGCACGGCCCGTTCGGTGAGGACGGCACCCTGCAGGGACTGCTCGAGCTCGCCGGTCTGCCCTACGTGGGCTCCGGGGTGCTGGCCTCCGCCGTCGGGATGGACAAGCACTACATGAAGATCGTGCTCGCCGGCGCCGGGCTGCCGGTGGGCCCGTACACGGTGATCACCCCTCGCGCCTGGCGCACCGCCCGTGAGGAGGCCCTGGCCTCGGTGGCGGCGCTCGGCTGGCCGGTGTTCGTCAAACCGTGCCGGGCCGGCTCCAGCATCGGCATCACCAAGGTGGACCGACCGGAGGACTTGACGGCCGCCGTCGAGGAGGCCCAGCGGCACGACCCCAAGGTGATCGTGGAGGCGGCGATCGTCGGCCGAGAGATCGAGTGCGCGGTGCTCGAGGGCCGAGGCGACACCCCGGCCCGCACCACGCTGCCCGGGGAGATCGTGGTGACCGACCCCGAGCACGGGTTCTACGACTACGAGTCGAAGTACTTCCACGCCGACGGCGTCACGCTCGCCTGGCCCGCGACGTTGCCCGAGGAGGTGACCGCCCAGGTGCGTGACCTTGCCGTGCAGACCTTCGAGGCGCTCAGCTGTGAGGGGCTGGCCCGGGTGGACTTCTTCTACACCGACGCCGGCGAGGTGGTGGTCAACGAGCTCAACACGATGCCCGGGTTCACCCCGTTCTCCATGTACCCGATGATGTGGGAGCGCTCCGGGCTGGCCTATCCGGACCTGATCAGCGAGCTGGTCGAGCTCGCCCGGGAACGGCCCACCGGCCTGCGCTGAGGCTCACGCGGTGTCGTCGAGCGCGAGACACTCCCGCTCAGCCTCGATGAACGTGAGCGCCTCACCGATGTCCACCAGCAGCGTGGTGGGATCTTCACCTGCGTAGATCACCGGGACCACCAGCTCGATCGCGGGCGAACGCCCATAGGTGGTGAACTGCCAGGCGTCCCCGGAGACGCTGCCCAGCTCGGCCACCACCCAGTCCACACTGGTGCCGTCTGCCGCCTCGGCAGTGATGCACCGGTCCGTGGTGGGCCCGAGCACCGGGACCCCGCACCGGAAGGTGATGGCCGGGTCGCCCCACGCGGCAGACGCCTGGGAGGTGGTGGACCGCCGCTCTGCGCCGGCCAGCTCGTCCGGCAGGCTGCGCAGCACCTCGGCGCAGACCGGGGTACTGGCCTCTGGTGCCGGCTCCACCTCCACCGGAGCTCCGCAGGCGGCGAGCCCGAGGACCAGCAGGGCAGTAGTGGCCGCGGTGGCGACTCGGGTACGGACAGGCACGGCCCCACGATACCGGCGCGGATAGGCTCGCCGGTGTGACTGAGCACCCGAACCAGCCTGTGCGTGACCTGACCGAGGAGGAGCTGCTCGCCCGGATCATCCCGCGCCTGCCGCAAGGGCCGGCCACCGTGCTCGGCCCGGGCGATGACGCCGCCGTGGTGGCCGCACCCGATGGGCGGTTCGTGGTGACCACCGACGTGCTCGTCGAGGACCGGCACTTCCGCCGCGCGTGGAGCTCGGGGTGCGATGTGGGCTGGCGTGCCGTGATGCAGAACCTGGCCGATGTGGCCGCCATGGGCGCCCGCCCGACGGCGGTGGTCACCTCCCTGGTGATGCCACCCGACCTCGAGGTCACCTGGGTGGAGTCGCTCGCGGACGGGATGGCCGCTGCGTGCGCACCGCATCAGGTGGGGGCCGTGGGCGGTGATCTCTCCTCCGGGCCCGTCGTCATGATCTCCGTGACCGCACATGGCGACCTGCAGGGCCGGGAGCCGGTGCTGCGGGACGGAGCCAGGGTGGGCGACCGGGTCTGTCACGCCGGCGTGCTCGGCCGCTCGGCCGCCGGGCTTGCCGCGCTCGAGGCAGGCATCGTCGCGAGGTGCCATTCGCCGTCGGAACCGGGGCAGGTGACCGACGACCAGCGGCACCTCGACGCGGTGGTGCGGGACGCCGTCGGGGGGTATGTACGCCCCGACCCGCCGCTGGCTGCGGGACCGGCGGCCGCGGCGGCCGGGGTGCGGGCGATGATGGACCTCAGCGACGGGCTGCTGCGCGATGCAGGTCGGATGGCGCGTTCCTCCGGGGTGCAGCTCGACCTCTCGGGCGACGGGTTGCGGCCGGACGTGGAGGTGCTGGCCGAGCTGGCGCAGGCGTGCGAGGACGACCCGTGGCGGTGGGTGCTCACCGGGGGAGAGGACCACGGACTGCTTGCCGTGTTCGGGCCGGACCAGGAGCTGCCCGAGCGGTTCCGGGAGATCGGAACGATCGCCGCGCACGAACCGGGGCGGCCCTGGGTGACGCTGGACGGCGCGGCGCCGCCGGTGGACGGTGCGGGCTGGGACCACTTCGCACCGGGAGCCATGTCGTAGGGATGTGATCGGCCTCACACGGGCGTACGCTGAAGTATGCGTATCTCAGAGGTGATCCGTCGCAAGGGAGCCACGGTCGTCACTGTCTCGCCGGAGGCGACCGTGACCGAGTTGTTGGCACTGCTGGACGAGCAGAACATCGGTGCCGTGGTGGTCTCGGCCGATGACGGCCGAACAGTGAGCGGGATCGTCACCGAGCGGGACGTGGTGCGGCGACTGCACCGCACCGGCCCGGAGGTGCTGGGTGCCCCGGTGTCCGAGGTGATGACGGCCGAGGTGCACACGTGCGTGCCCGAGGACGAGCTGGAGGCGCTCGCGCGCACGATGACCGAGCACCGGATCCGGCACCTGCCCGTGGTGGTCGACGGCAAGCTGACGGCGATCGTCTCCATCGGCGACATCGTCAAGCACCGGATCGATGAGCTGCAGTCCGAGCGGGACTCGCTCGTGGACTACGTCTCGCACTGAGCCGCCGTCAGCAGGTGTCCACGCGGCCGCGAAGTGATCGGCACGTGCATGTCGAGAACGCGTTGTCGGCTCCGACGTCCATGATGAAGCCAGGCAACCGGTGCCCGGGCACGAGACGAGGAGCGCGTGAGATGAAGTACCTGATCCTGATCCACTCCAACCCGCAGCCGTGGGGCCACCCGACCGGCGACTACGTCGCCGAGCTGCAGGACCAGCCGGCGGAGGTCCGGGAGCGGCTGAACGCCGAGTTCGAGGAGATGCTCACCGAGCTGCAGTCCCGCGGTGAGCTGGTCACCGGGGAGGCCCTGGGAGACCCGACGACCTCGCGGCTGTTCCGGTGGGACGACGGGGATCGCCTGGTCACCGACGGACCGTATGCGGAGGGGAAGGAGCACCTGGCCGGCTTCTTCCTCATCGACGTGGACAGCCACGCCCGGGCGGAGGAGATCACCCACCGGTTCTCCGGACCGGGCGAGACGGTCGAGCTTCGGCCCGTGATGAGCTGAGCCAACCGGCGGGGCGGACGGCTCGGTGACTGAGGCATGGGAGGGCGTGTGGCGTCAGGAGACGCCGCACGTCCTCGCCGCACTGGTGCGACGGCACGGCCGGTTCTCCGACTGTGAGGACGCGGTTCAGGAGGCACTGCTGGCCGCAGCGGTGCAGTGGCCGCGCGAGGGTATGCCTCGCGACCCGCGCGGCTGGCTGGTGCGGGTCGCGAGCCGGCGGCTCGTGGACCAGGTGCGCAGCGAGGTCAGCCGCCGAGCCCGTGAGGAACAGTTCGCCGGGCTCCGCATGCCCGGCCCGGCGAGCGCGACCGACGACCCGCTCCAGCTCATGCAGCTGTGCTGCCACCCCTCGCTGACCAAGACATCCCAGGTGGCGCTGATGCTCCGGGCGGTCGGCGGGCTGACCACCGCCGAGATCGCGAGCGGGTTCCTCGTGCCGGAGGCCACCATGGCCCAGCGGATCAGCCGCGCCAAGGCCACCGTGACCCGTGCCGGAGCGACCTTCAACGCGGTCGAGGACGAGATGCGCTCGACCACTGCGGTGCGGCACGCGATCGCGCTGCTCTACACGGAGGGCCACACCCGCAGCAGCGGCCCGGTGATCACCGACGTCGCCCTCACCGGGGAAGCAACCGGGCTCGCACGCCGGCTGGTGGCCGCCCGCCCGGACGACCCGGAGAACCTCGGCCTGCTCGCACTACTGCTGCTCACCCAGTCGCGGGCTGCCAGCCGCGCCGACGCCGCCGGCGAGCTGGTCCCACTGGAGGAACAGGACCGGACCCGGTGGGACGACACCCTCATCGGCGAAGGGGTAGGTCTTATCGAGCGTGCCCTCCCGGTAGGGCCCGTGGGCGAGTTCCAGCTCCAGGCGGCGATCGCGGCCGTGCACGCCGAGGCGACTGTCTGGTCCGACACCGACTGGCTCCAGATCGCCGAGCTGTACCGGCTCCTCGGTGTCGTGGCGCCGAGTCTCTCGGTCACCCTGGGCCGTGCCGCCGCTCTGGCGCGCGTGCACGGCCCCGAGGAAGGTCTGGCGGTGCTGGCTGAGCTCGGGCAGCGGGAGGCGGCCCGCCACCACCGCGTGCATGCCGTGCGCGGGCACCTGCTCGCCGAGGCGGGACGGGCGGAGGAGGCGACTGCCGCCCTGACCGAGGCCGCCCGGCTCACCCGCAGCATCCCGGAGCAGCGCTACCTGCACCGGGTCGTCGATGAGCTGGTGCAATGACCCACCGCGAGTCTGTATCGACCCGAGCCGGTCGGTCGCGGGGCGTGACCACGCATGGGAGCGGTCAAGGCGTCATTGGAACGTTCGGTGTCACACCACCGTGGTGTCATACACGTCGTTGTCAGATCTGCGAGGGGTCGCATCGACCGATCAACGCCCCGCAAGTTACCTTGACACGATGGCTTGCTGACGGGAGTATGTAGTGGAGGACCATGAGCCGATCGTCACTGAGTCGGCGCTCCGGCATGGTGTCAGTGACGTCGACATGCTCCATGCGCTTGAGTTCAACGTGAGACATTATGTGCTTGACGACGGAATGACGATGTTCATCGGTCCCTCAACGTCCGGCCTTCTGCTCGAGATCGGCGTTATCGAGTGGTATGAGAATGTCGCCATCGTGCACGCCATGCCAGCCCGAGACCAATTTCTGAGGTGAGGATCATGCCGCGATCGACCAAGGACCTGATGGCTCACGCTGAGGCGATGGCGGAGGCCTTCGAGGCGTACGAACCGCAGCCCGGTGATTCGGCGAAGCCGATCCCGCCGACGATGGCCGTCAAACTTGCCGCCTTCCGGCGTTCGCGCGCGGAAGCCGAGCTGGCGGAGGCTGTGCGCACCGCCCGGAGGCAGGGGACGTCGTGGCGCGACGTCGGTGAAGCGCTCGGTACCTCAGGTGAGGCGGCGAGGCAGAAGTACGCCGAACTGTAACCGCGTTCCCCATGCCGGCCTGAGGTGGTCGGTGGGCGCGCTTCGTAGAGGGTGGGACACGACGAGCGTGAATACGCAAAATCCCCCGCCGACCCGATCAGTGATCGGGCCGACGAGGGATCTCGTCAAGGTGCGCGGGGCGCTCAGAGAGCGCGGGTGACCTTGCCGGCCTTGAGGCAGGAGGTGCACACGTTCAGGCGCTTCGGCGTGCCGTTCGTCACGGTACGCACCTTCTGGATGTTCGGGTTCCAGCGACGCTTGGTGCGACGGTGGGAGTGCGAGATGCTGTGGCCGAAGCTCGGGGCCTTGGCGCAGACGTCACACGTAGCAGCCACGGTGGGTCTCCTCTAGGTCAGTGCTCGCCACAGGGTGAAGCGGCGTGGTTCGGGGGTCTCGGCCTGGTCGCCACAGGGGCGGGCCGGAACGCGTGCCCAGGGCGGGCAACCGCTCAAGAGTACTGTATCGGCGGCGCGGTGCTCAAACGTCGCCCCGGACGGCGTGCGTGTTCTCTCGCACAGTCGCCCGTCTCGGCGACGCACCACCAGGCCAGCGGGACTGCGCGGACCGGGCGCGGACCGCCGTCGGGCTGTTCTGGCACTTGGTCGAATGTCCACAGCAAGGAGCGGGCGAGGACGGAATGTCGGAGGGTGGGCGATAGCATCACCGAGGTGGCTAGCACGGATGAGGAGTACGCCGCGGAACAGCTGACGCGGCAACTCTCGCGCGCCGTCGGAGCCGCCACCGCCAAGGCGCTGGGTGCTCTGGACATCCGGTCCACCGACGAGCTGCTCCGCCACTACCCGCGCCGCTACCTGCACCGCGGCAAGTACACCCGCCTCGCCGACCTGGTACCCGGGGAGCACGCCACCGTGATGGCTGAGGTGGCCGACATCGAGAGCCGCCCGGCGCGCAACCGCAAGCTCCAGGTGGTGAAGGTGACCATCACCGACGGCCACACCCGCCTGCCGCTGACCTTCTTCGCCCGCCACGGTGGCATGGTCTCCCACCTGCGCCGCCAGCTCCCGCTCGGGGCCTCAGCGATGTTCTCCGGCCAGGTCTCCCTGTACCGCAACGAGATCCAGCTCACCCACCCCGAGTACGAGCCGCTCGAGGACGCCGCGGACGAGTCGCGGGTGCAGGAGCACGTGAACCGTCCGGTCCCGGTCTACCCGGCCACCACCAAGCTGCCGAGCTGGAAGATCGCCAAGGCGGTCCGGATGGTGCTGGACCCGATGAACGAGGCCGACACCCCCGAGTGGCTCCCCGCGGACGTGGTGGAGCGGCGTCGCCTGCCGGCCGCGGGGGCTGCGCTACGGATGATCCACCAGCCGACCGCGGACGAGGAGTGGCAGCAGGCGCAGCGGCGCTACCGCTACGAAGAGGCCTTCATCCTCCAGACGGCGCTCGCTCGCCGCCGCGCCGACATCGCCTCCTACGACGCCACCCCACGACCACCGCGGCCGGACGGGCTCGTGGACGCCCTCGACGAGCAGCTCCCGTTCGACCTCACCACCGGTCAGCGCGCCGTGAGCGAGGAGATCAGCGCCGACCTCGCTGCGGACGAACCCATGCAACGGCTGCTCCAGGGGGAGGTCGGATCCGGGAAGACGGTGGTCGCGCTGCGGGCGATGCTTCAGGTGATCGACGCCGGTGGGCAGGCTGCGCTGCTCGCGCCGACCGAGGTGCTCGCCCAGCAGCACGCCCGCTCCATCGGTCACCTGCTCGGACCGCTCGGCGAGGCGGGCATGCTGGGCGGAGCCGTCGACGGCACGCGGATCGCCCTGCTCACCGGTTCGATGGGCGCGGCCGCCCGCCGGCAGGCGCTCGCCGACGCCGCCTCCGGAGCTGCCGGCATCGTGATCGGCACCCACGCACTGCTCTCGGAGCAGGTGCAGTTCGCCGACCTCGGGCTCACCGTGGTGGACGAGCAGCACCGGTTCGGCGTGGAACAGCGCGACGCCCTGCGCGCCAAGGGCCGCACCATGCCGCACCAGCTCTTCCTCACCGCCACGCCGATCCCACGGTCGGTGGCGATGACGTTCTTCGGGGACGTCGACGTCTCCACGCTGCGGGAGATCCCGGCGGGTCGATCGCCGGTGCAGACCTACAGCGTCCCGGCCGACAAACCCCGCTGGTTGTCCCGTACCTGGGAGAAGGTGGCCGAGGAGGTCGGCAAGGGCAACCGCGCCTACGTGGTGGCGCCACGGATCACCTCCACCACACCGGAGGATGACGACAGCCCGGTGGTCGCACTCCGGGCGACGGACGCCGTCGGCGGCGGGACCAGCCCGGGGGAGCCGTCCACCGTGGAGGACACCTACGCCACCCTCGGGCGAGAGCCCGCGCTCGCGGACGTCGCCCTCGGGATGATGCACGGCCGCCTCAGCTCCGAGGAGAAGGACGCCGCGATGGCCGACTTCGCCGCTGGACGCACCCCCGTGCTGGTGACCACCACCGTCATCGAGGTGGGCGTGGACGTGCCCGAGGCCACCGCGATGGTGATCCTGGACGCCGACCGGTTCGGGATCTCCCAGCTGCACCAGCTGCGCGGCCGGGTGGGTCGTGGCAGCGAACCGGGCACCTGCCTGCTCGTCTCGGCCGCTGCGGAGGCGAGTCCGGCGTGGGAACGGCTGAACGCGCTCGTGCAGACGTCCGACGGTTTCGTGCTCGCCGAACGTGACCTGGAGCAGCGCCGCGAGGGAGACGTGCTCGGTGCCGCACAGTCCGGCCGTGGCAACTCCCTGACCATGCTGCGCGTGCTGCGTGATCGTGACCTCATCGAGCAGGCGCGAGATGATGCCAGGGCATTGATCGCCGACGACCCGAACCTTGTCCACCACCCCGAGGTGCTCACCTCGATCACCCGGCTCGTCGACCCCGACCATGAGGAGTACCTGGACCGTGCCTAAGCGCAAGACGTCCGCACCCGCCCTGGTGCGCGCCAAATCGGTGAGTGTGGGTTATGGCAGCACCATCGACAGTGCGGTGTGCCCACCGATCAGCGTGGAGCTGCAGGCCGGGCACGGGCTGGCGATCGTCGGGTCCAACGGCACCGGGAAATCCACCTTTCTGCGTGCCGTGGCCGGCCTGCTCGACCTGTTGGGTGGCTCGCTGGACGTCATTGGCAAACCTGTGGACGAACGCGCCCAGAAGTTCCGGGCCGAGGTGGCCGTGGTGCTGGACGAGGACTCCTACCTGCCCGCCCTCACCGTGCGGGAGCACCTGCTGCTCACCGCGCGCGGGCACGGGATGCGCGAGGTCAGCGCCACCGTGACCCAGGCGATCGAGGAGTTCGGGCTGACCGCCCGTCAGCACGCGGCACCCACGGCGCTCTCCTCCGGTCAGCGGCGCCGGCTGCTGCTCGCCGCCGCATTCGTGCGCCCCCGCACGCTCCTGGTGCTCGACGAACCGGAGCAGCGTCTCGACTCCGGGATGCGTGACCGGCTCGCCCAGCGGCTCGTCGATGAACGTGAGAACGGCGGTGGCGTGGTGATGGCCACCCACGACCCGGTGCTGGTGCGGGAGGCAGCCACCCGTGTGGTGGTGCTCGCCGAGGACCAGGTGCGCGTGGTCTCGGCGGAAGAAGGCGCCCGAGCGATCGAGGAACTGTGACAGCGCAACAGTGGCCCAGCGGGCGCGAGCTACGCCGGCTCACCCGCACCGCGACCGAGGCCCACACCGGCGGCAGCGCGTCCGAGGCGATCTCGGAGATCTACTCGGTGCTGTTCAGCATGGCGATCGCGCTGGCGATCGCAATGGGTGCGGTGCAAGCGCTCAACGCGACCCTGAACACCGGTCCGGAGGCGGCCACTCTGGACCCGCTCTGGCTGGCGGTGGTGACCGTCCTGATCGTCACGGGCGGCATCGTCGGCCTCGCCGGACGGCTCGGCCCGGTCGGGATGGGCGGCGGGCAGGCCACCTGGTGGCTCACCACCCCCGCCGATCGCCGCGGCCTGCTGCGCCCGCGCTTCGTGCTGGTCCCGGTGCTCGGCGGTGCTGTCGGTGCGGCCGGGGGAGCGATGGCGATGTTCCTCGCGCTCGGGATGGACCCGACCGTCGGGTGGGGGACCGGAGCGTTCGCTGCCGCGGGCGCCGTGCTCGCCCTCGGCACCGCGGCCGGTCAGGTGCTGCTCGGAAACCGTAAGGCGCGCCGGTTGCGCCCAGCGATCGTCATCGGCGACGTCCTGATGGCGGCCGGGCCGGTCCTCGGTGCCGTCGTGGCGGTGGTGCGCCCTCCGGCTCCCGCGTTGGCGGGCTTCTCCGGGTGGCCGGTGATCCTCGCCGTCGGGGTCGTGGCAGCGATCGTCCTGACCTGGTGGGCCGAACGCAGCCTGGAACGCATCTCCGGCCGTGAGCTGCGGGCTCGGGGCGCCATCAGCGCCTATGCCGGCGGTGCGGTCACCTCGCTGGACACTCGTGAGCTCGGCCGTGCCCTGAGCGTCACCACAGCCCCGGATACCCGACGGCGTTCGGTCACCTTCGCCTGGGTGCGCGGCCCGGTCTCGGCAATCGTGACCAGTGACGCGACCGTATTCGTGCGCTCACCCCGGCACGTGATTCAGGTGCTCGTGGCGGCATGCCTCGCCCTGCTCCCGACGCTGGCCGGGTGGCCGCTCGCGCTGAACGTGGCTGCCCTTGTGCTCGGTGGTGCGTTGGCGGCGATGGCCACCGGGGAGAGCGCCCGCCGCGCCGAGATGGCGCCCGTGCTGGACCGCCACTTCCCGATCTCAGCGTTCGACGTGCGCAAGGTGCGTGCGCTCTGGCCCCTGGCCGTGATGGTCCTGTGGTGCGTTCCGATCTTCGCGATCTGGGGGGCGGCGCACGGCACCGCCCTCGGTTGGGCGATCATGGGAGCACTGTGTGCCCCCACCTTCGCCGCCGGGACGCTGCGAGCCGCGTACCGAAAGCCCCCGGACTGGGACAAGCCGCTGATCCACGGCCCGATGGGTCCGGTGGCTCCCGGTGTGATGCTCGCGTTTGCCCGTGGTCCGGACC
Source organism: Ruania alba (assembly GCF_900105765.1). Lineage (NCBI taxonomy): Bacteria > Bacillati > Actinomycetota > Actinomycetes > Micrococcales > Ruaniaceae > Ruania > Ruania alba. The sequence goes on along the minus strand of NZ_FNTX01000001.1, from coordinate 2,088,445 downwards.
TGGTGGTGCTCTGCCTGATCCCGCTGCTGATCGGTGCGCTCGCGGTCGGCCCGGCGCCGCTGATCCTGACGGCACAGCTGGCGACCTCCTCGCTCGGTCTGCTCGTGGCCACCCGGGTCAAGGACGAGAAGAAGCCCAGCTGGATGGAACAGGCCCAGGCCGAGCAGGAGCGCCAGCAGCGGGAGAAGGCGCGGCGGAAGGCTGGCCGGTGACCCGTGTGATCGCCGGCACCGCTGGCGGGCACCGCCTGGACGTGCCCGCCAAGGGCACCCGCCCCACCAGCGAGCGCGTGCGAGAGGCGATCTTCTCCCGCCTGGAACACCTCGGGATGCTGGACGGCACACGGGTGCTGGACCTGTACGCCGGCTCCGGGGCGCTCGGGTTGGAGGCCGCCAGCCGGGGCGCTGCGCAGGTGACACTGGTGGAGTCCGCTCGCGCTGCTGTGGGTACGTGCCGGGCGAACGCCCGGCGCACCGGGCTGGAGTCGATCGTTCAGGTGGTTCCCACGGCGGTCGAACGCTATCTCTCCGGTGGGCCGCCGGCGGCTGGGTACGACCTGGTGCTGGTGGACCCTCCGTACACCGAGGACGGGCTGGATGCCGTGCTCGAAGCGCTCGCTGCCCCGGGTTGGCTGGCCCCGGAGGGCGCGGTGGTGGTGGAACGCTCGAGCCGTTCCACACCACCGGTATGGCCGGACGGCTGGGCCGAGTCCGGCACCAAGTCCTACGGCGAGACCCGCGTGTACTACGCCCTCACGCCGTGAGTGTGCTGCGGGGCTGAGGCCGGCGCGTGAGCTGCGGCCGGCGCGGCGGTCCACGGGGCACTGAGCTCGGTGAACGTGGCCAGCTCCTCGGACACCTTCCGGCACCAGTCGTCTACACCGCGGACCACGCGGTAGGACTCGGGGCCCTCGCCGACGATCTCCTGGTGCTCGGCCGCGATCGGCGCCGGGTCCGGAGCCGTGCGCACGGCCTCGAGCACCCGCATGAACGCACCCGTGTCGCGAACGTCGGCGAGCAGCGCGATGCCGTGCTGGAGATGATCGAGGAGGTTCTCGAACAGGCTCGTACGCTGCACCTCTTCGGTCTTTTCACCGCCACCGGCGCGCACGATGAGCACGTCCGAGGTGTACCGGAACTCGATCGAACCGGCCGTGCCGTGCACGAACACGCGCGGGGTGGTGTGCGGCTCCTCCGCCGCCAACGTGAGTCCGAGCGCGATCGGCATCCCTGAGGTGGTGCGCAGCCGGACGGCGGAGGTGTCGTCGGCCTCGATGTCGTTGGCGTGGAACAGGTCCACCACCACTTCGGCCACGTCCTCGGCGCGCCGGGCACCGGCGATCCGCAGCGCGGAGGCGATCGAGTGTGCGAGTGGGTTCGTCACCACGCCATCGACCACTTCGAGCCCGTCCAGACGGCGCATCCCGGCCCACGGAGAGCGGTCGTAGTAGGAGCGTGCCCGGCGCCACAGGCCGATACCTCCGATGCCCGTGATCTCTCCGATCCTGCCCGAGGCGGTGATCTCGGCGATCCGGTCGAAGGCGTGCGAGCCGAAGCTCTGGAACCCCACCTGAACGCTCTTGCCCGTCTCGTCCGCAACGGCGATCAGTTCCCTCAGCTCGGGCAGGGACGCCGTCGTGGGCTTCTCGAGCAGCACGTGTGCACCGGCACGCATCGCCTGGGCCGCGAGCGGGAGGTGGGTGTGGATGGGGGTCGCGAAGGTGACCACGTCCGGCACTGTTTCGGCCAGCAGCTCGCTCAGATCGCCGAATGCCGGGGTGCCCGGTGGAACGTGTGCTGCTCCGTCGGTCCCACGCGGGTCCACCACGGCCACCAACCGGGCACGGCCCTCAGCGGCCAGCTGACCGATCTGATGCAGGTGCTGCTTGCCGTAGCCGTGGATCCCGACGACGGCGAAGGTGGTGGTCACGGAAGGAGCTCCAGTCGTTCGTAGAGGACAGCGGCGTCGGACGGGGTGAGGGCCCGGTCAGCGAGCACACCCCACAGGTGCAGGTCGAGGTGGGCGCCCGCGGCGACAGTACGCGGTTCCTGCCAGGCGGCCGCCGGTCCAGCGCCGACGTAGCCGGTGGTGCGGACGAACCACGGCAGGATGGCCGTACGGGGTTGGCCGAGCAACAGGCTCACCGGACCGGTCTCGCGTTGCTGCACCAGCAGCAGCCACGGGGACACGTCGTCACCGAGCGGGTCACCGCCGCTGGCGACGTGGGCCGTGGTCGGCACCTGTTCGGCGGAGACACGCCAGAAGACGCCGCCGTACCCGGCACCGGTACGTCCTCGGGTCGCGGGGGAGCCGATGGTCAGGTCGTGACCGCCGTCGGCATGCATCCGGCTGTGCCAGCGCAACGCCCACGCATCCTCGGCGGGCATCAGGTCGGCGAGGATCGTGCGCTCCTCGGTGAGGACGTGCTCCTCGTTCGGATCCACCCACTGCAGCTCCTGGGTGATCCGGTGGTCGGTGGCCTCGGTCCGGCCGGGAACCTGCCGCCCGTGGTTGGCGAGCATCTCGTAACCGCTCGGGTGCACGTAGGACTTCCCGCCCCAGAACATCGTGCCGTTCACTTCCACGACGGCGTTGCTCACGCCGTGGTGGTGCGTGTGGTCCTCGGGAAGGATCTCGGTGAGCGGGATCCCGGCCGCGGTCGTCACCGGGTGCAGGTATGGGCGGGGGGAGAGCGTGCCGGCCATGTCCTGGCCGTCGCGATAACGAGCCATCTCCTTGGCGCCCAGGCGCAAGGAGAGGTCTGTCCCTGGTGTGCCCGGGGCGTCTGGCACGGTCACGAGGAGATCCTTCTCACGGGTGCAAGGTTGGGTCGCCGTCGAGGCGACGTCCGTGGCAGTCTATCGGCAACCGCTTACCGAGGCGTTTCGGCACCACGAACCAAGGAGAGCCCATGTCGCAGGACCGTACGGCCGCCGTCGTGATCTCAGGGGCGGGGCGCTACTGCGACCCGTGGCACGACTTCGAGGGCACCTCAGCCGTGCTCGCTGAGCAGCTCGACGACTACGGGTTAAGCGCCGAGGTGCTGGTCACGGGAGCGGCCGAACCACCGGAAGCGGCCGTGGGCCTGATCGTGGTGAACGCGGGGGGTGGGAGTACGCCCTCGCCGGTCAGCGATGATGAGGAGGACGTGCGCGCGCGTGCGCTGCGTGACTGGGTGCTGGCCGCCGTCGGGCGGGGCGTGCCGGTGCTGGCCACGCACACCGGCTCGAACGCGTTCTACGAGGACGAGCGGTGGGCACGTGCCCTCGGCGGGCGCTGGGTGCCCAAGCAGAGTGGGCACCCGACGCCGTCCTGGCACCCCAAGCGCGGGCCCGCCACCGTGACGGTCCTCGGCGATGGGCACCCCATCACCGATGGGCTTGCTGCTGAGCTGGCGATCGACGACGAGCGGTACAGCGATCTCGAGGTGCACGAGGCGTCCGTGGCGCTGCTGGAGCACACCGAGGACGGCGTCCGGCACACGATGTCCTGGGCGGCCGAGCCGGTGCCGGGGTTGCGTGGGCGGGCCGTCTACGACGGGCTCGGGCATGACGTGACAGCCTGCCGCGAACCGGCACGGGTGAGGATGCTGACGCGGGAGCTGGACTGGCTGCTGGGGTAGTGGGTGCGGAAGCGCTCGGACGGAGCGGCGTTCTGCTGGATCTCGGTCTGTCTCGACGAGTGGGCGTGGGACTGTAGCGCTGTCCTGATGAGGGCGGCATCGGATCCGGTGTGCCCGGCGTGGTCAGGGCGCGGGACGCATGGCGGGTCTTGGTGTGACTTGGATTGCTCATGTAGGTCCTCACTACTCGCTTGTTGTCCACAGATGTGGGTCCGATACCCCTTCCCGGGGCGCCTTGTCCACAGGCGCATACCCGATGCATCTTCATCCACAGGCAGAGGCTGACTTTTCGTTGCAATACCAACGATTACCCTTGACTGAGGCGAACAACAGTTCTAGACTATGAGGCAGGAAACAAGGCAGGGTTCGGGGACCGCGAGGAGGCGGGGATGAGCACCACCACCCACCTGGGCACCACCCCCGCCGAGGCTATCCGGGACCTGCTGAGCGAACACCTGAGCGAGACCGATGCGCCCGGGAAGTTGGCCGTGATCACCGCCCTGCTCGATGACGTCCTCGAGACGGACCTGCCCGGGCTGCCCTCCGCGGTGCTGCCCGACCTGGTCGGTGAGTTGGAGCAGGCGCGGCGCCGGTTGGACGCGTTGACCACCGCCACCGTCAGTGCGGTCGAAGCCGATGGGACGTAGGCTGTGTCAGGGGCACGCACGATGGCGTCCTGGTGGGCCAACGCCACCGGGACTCACGGGGGTAAAGCCCGTGGCCAGGTGCACCTGTCCCGCACCCTGCGTGACCACCTCCCCGCCACCGAGGCCGCGTTGGCTGCCGGGGTGATCGGTAGCGACCATGCTGCCGCGTTGGCCAGGCACGCCACCACCACCGACACCTTGCGGGAACGATTGAGTCACCCCGACGTGGGTGAGGACTTCCTCGTGGCTCAGGCGCGGGTGTTGGATGCGGACTCCTTCACCCGATTGGTGAAAACCTGGGCGGTGCGGGCTGACCCGGAGGCGGCGGAGCGGAACTGGCGTGAGGAGTCCGCCAAAGAGCACCTCTTCGTCTCGGCCACCACCGCAGGACGGCGCGTGGATGGGTGGCTCGATGACACCAACGGTCAGATCGTGGAGCAAGCCTTCGCCGCGGTCACCGGTGTGCCCGCCGCTGATGATGAACGCACCCCGTCCCAGCGCAACGCCCACGCCCTGATCACCCTCGCCCAGCACGTCCTCGACAGTGGCCAGTTCCAACCCACAGCCCGGGTCCGCCCCCACCTGCTCGTCCACGTCCCCGCCGACACCCTGCACCGCCTGACCACCACACCCACCCCCATCAGTGATCACCGGCGCCCCCGCTGCACCTGCCACCACCCCACCAGCAGCAGTGCAAGTGGTGCGGGTGAGGTCTCGGGCGATAAGGGTGAGGCGAGCCTGCTCGAGACTGCACCGGCGCTTCCCGGCCTGGGTGAGGCTCCCGGCACCGTTGGTGGTCACGCCACTGACCCGGGCGAGGGCGCGGTGCATGCGCCGGGGTGCCCGGGTGACCCGTCCGCCCCGGTGATCAGCTCAACCATCGACCACGAACACCTGGTCGGCGCAGAACCCGCGACCCTGGCTGATGGCACCCCGATCAGCCACGCCGAACTCGCCCACCTGACCTGTGATGCCGAGTTCACCCGCATCATCCTCAACCCGGCGGGTCAGGTACTGGATGTGGGCCGGGCGCAACGCCTGCACACCGCCGCCCAGACCAAAGCCATCTGGGCCCGCGACCACCACTGCCAGCACCCAGGGTGCACCGCACCACCAGGATTGGGCGAGATCCACCACAGCACCTGGTGGTCCCGCGGCGGCCACACCAACACCCACCACGGCATCCTGCTCTGCTGGTACCACCACCGCCTGGTCCACCAACGCGATATCACCATCACCCGACACCACGACCACTGGCACTTCACCACACCCAGCGGCCACCCCATCAACTACCACCACCCACCACCCTGCGAACAACCAGCCATCCCACCCGAGGAACCAGAACCACCAGAACCACCCGTCATCCCACCGGACACAACCCGGACGCGCCCACGTGAGTGACCGAGGCTCGCTCGGGTGTCGAGAGCAGATCGAGGGGCGATGACCGCGCCGTTAAATCTGCGCGCGTACGAACCGGTCGTGGACGCCGTGTCGAGCCGAACTGGCTGATTCCCCTCAGGTCACCGCGCCCACGTGCCAGGGGATGAACTCGTCCTGACCGAGGTCGAGGTCCTCGCTCACCGTGGTCTCTCCCGAGGCGACCGCCACGATCCTCCGGTAGATCTCCTCGCCCACCTCGGCGAGGGTGGCAGTGCCGTCGACGATCCGCCCGCAGTTGATGTCCATGTCTTCACGCATCCGCTCATACATCTGCGTGTTCGTCGCGAGCTTGATGGACGGCGTGGGCTTGCAGCCGAGCACCGAACCTCGGCCGGTGGTGAAGCACACCACGGTGGCCCCGCCGGCCACGAGGCCGGTCACCGACACCGGGTCGTATCCGGGGGTGTCCATGAACGTGAACCCCTTGGCCGTGATCGGCTCGGCGTACTCGTACACACCGGCGAGCTCGGCCGTGCCTCCCTTGGCCACCGCGCCCAGTGACTTCTCCAGGATGGTGGTGAGCCCGCCCGCCTTGTTGCCAGGGGAGGGGTTGTTGTCCAAGGTGCCCGCCCCGGCGGCGGTGTAGTCCTTCCACCACTCGATCCGGCCCAGCAACCGCTGGCCCACCTCCGGTGAGACGGCGCGACGGGTGAGCAGGTGCTCCGCGCCGTACACCTCCGGTGTTTCGGCAAGCGTGGACGTGCCGCCGGCCGCGACCAGCAGGTCCGAAGCGTGCCCGAGTGCCGGGTTGGCCGTGATGCCGGAGTACCCGTCGCTGCCACCGCAGTTCAGGCCCAGCGTCAGATGGGCCACGTCCGCGGGTTCGCGGCGTGCCTCGTTCACCCGCGGAAGCATCTCGCGGATCTTCTCGGCGCCGGCGCGGACCGTGGCACGCACACCGCCGATGTCCTGGATCGTCATGGTCTCCACATAGGTGCCCTCGGGCAGCCCGAGACCCTCCAGGAGGGACTGCACCGCGATCATCTCGCACCCCAACCCGAGCACGAGCAGGCCGCCGAAGTTCGGATGGTTGGCGTATCCGCGCAAGGTACGCAGCAGCATCTGCCCACCCTCGGAGTCGGGCACCAACCCACAGCCGCTCTGGTGGGTGATCGCCATGACGCCGTCGACGTTGTCGTAGGAGTCCAGCGAGGCCTGGGCGAACTGGTTCGCGATCATGTTCGCCGAGCTGGCCGAACAGTTCACCGACGTGATCACGCCGATGTAGTTGCGGGTACCGACCCGTCCGTCCGGACGGTGATAGCCCAGAAAAGTGCGCGGCAGGTCTGTGCCCTCCGGGAACGTCGGGCGGTGGCGGGCGGTGCCGAACTCATGCTCACGTTCGCCGGTGTCCATGCCGAGATTGTGCGAGTGCACGTGGTCGCCAGGCGCGATCGGTGCGGTGGCGCGGCCGATCGACTGACCGTACTTGAGGACCCGGCCACCCTCTGGCACCGAGCGCACGGCGACCTTGTGTCCCTGCTGTACGGCCGCCGTCGTGCGGAACGGCTCGAGCCCGTCGAGGGCGATCACGGTCCCGGCCGGGAGATCGGCGGTGGCCACCACCACGTGGTCTTCCGTGCGTAGTCGAAGGACGGCGGTCGTGTCGTCGGCAGGCAAGGGGCACCTTCGCTCGGGGTGGGGGTGACGTGGCCCCCATCCTACGCGAGAAACCGGTCTCTCGGCGGGTGTGATGGGCCACGTGCGTGCCTACGCAGGTAGGTTGGCGCATGTGAGTTCTCGTATTGCTGTGTGCCCTGGGTCCTACGACCCGGTCACCCTCGGGCACCTGGACATCGTCCGGCGCGCCCGCACGCTCTTCGATGAGGTGGTGGTGGGTATCGGCATCAATGCCACGAAGGCCCCGTTGCTCGAGGCCGAGGAGCGGGTTCAGCTGTTCACCGATGCCGTCGCCGACCTGGACGGCGTGCGCGTGGTGCGAATGCCTGGCCTGCTCGCGGACCTGTGCGACGAGCTCGGTGCACGCGCGATCGTGAAGGGCCTGCGTGGCGGTGCCGACTACGACGCCGAACAGCCGATGGCCCTGATGAACCGGCATCTCAGCGGTGTCGAGACGGTCTTCGTCACCGGCGCGCCTGAGCTCGCACATGTCTCCTCCACCATGGTCAAGGACGTCGCCCGCCACGGCGGCGACATCACCGACCTGGTTCCTCCCGCCGTCAGCGCCGCGGTGCACGCAGCGCTGGCCCATGAGAAGAAGGATCTGTCCTGATGAGCAAAGCAGCCGAGCAGGGCGAGTCCCTGGTGGCCATCCTCGAAGAGCTCGCCGATCTTGTCTCCTCCGCGCGTGCCATGCCCATGTCTGCCTCGGTCCTGGTGAACCGGGCCGAGGTGCTCGAACTGATCGACTCCGCCACCGGAGTGCTCCCGGACCAGATCACCCGTGCTGACTCGGTGGTCGCCGATGCGGAATCCGTGCTCCAGCGCGCCCGCCGCGAAGCCGGCACGATCGTGGAGAAGGCCAAGGCGCAGGCGGACGAGCTCGTCTCCAAGGAGGCGGTGATCGCCGAGGCGAACGAGCGCGCGGAGCAGATCGTCAGTGAAGCGCGGGCCTCGGCGGACAAGCTCTCCCGCGAAGCCGATGACTATTGCGACCGTCAGCTCGCCCAGTTCGAGATCGACCTGAACTCGATCGCGAGCCAGGTAGCGGCCGGGCGAGCACGCCTGATGGAACGTACCCGTGGCCGCTCGCACAGCCCGAGCGAGGCCCCCGATGGAGGTGACCAGGAGTGAAGCCCTACCAGATCTCCACCCACGACCTCGGCCGCAGGGCCGGGTCGATGCGCACCCTCACCCTGGACGTCCCCGTCACCGAGCCGATGGGGACCGAGGTGATCGCCGTACCGGCCGGGGAAGACGTGGCCCTGGACCTGCGGCTGGAGGCCGTGATGGACGGCGTGCTGGTGACCGGCACGGCTCAGGCCAGCGCGAGAGGGGAGTGCGTGCGCTGCCTCGCCGCACTCGACCTCGACCTCGACGCCGACATCACCGAGATGTTCGCCTACCCGGGCACGCAGAAGCCTGAAGACCTGGGTGAGGACGAGGATCCCCTGCCTGAGCTCGACGGGGAGATCCTGGACCTGGAAGCGACGGTGACGGACGCCGTCGTGCTCGCCCTGCCGTTCCGGCCGCTCTGCCGGCCGGACTGCCCGGGACTGTGCCCCACCTGCGGTGCACGCATGGCCGACGTGGAACCGAATCACGCCCACGAGCAGATCGACCCTCGCTGGTCTGCCCTCGCCGCGCTCGCCGGTGCGGACACCGATGGGAGCAACGAGGACGCCGATGCCGACGACGTCGAGTCGCCACAGTGAGTGCGCCTGGAGTCGACGCGTTGATCGAGGCGCTCGGCATCGACGTGGATCCCGAGCTGCTGGTGCTCTCCCTGACGCATCGCTCGTTCGCGCACGAGGCGGGCGGTATCCCCACCAATGAGCGGCTGGAGTTCCTCGGGGACGCGGTGCTCGGCATCATCGTCACCGAGCACCTGTACCGCACGCACCCGGACAATTCCGAGGGTGACCTCGCCAAGATGCGCTCGGCCACCGTCTCCCAGCGGGCGCTCTCGGCCGTGGCCCGCGAGCTCGGGCTCGGTGAGTACCTGCTGCTCGGCCGAGGTGAGCGCGGCACCGGCGGGCACGACAAGGACTCCATCCTGTGCGACACGATGGAGGCCGTGATCGGCGCGGTATACCTGTGCCACGGGCTGGAGCCCACCCGCACCTTCGTCGAGCGGCTCGTCGGTCCGACGTTGGAGTCCGCAGCCGGTCTCGGTGCCGGGCTCGACTGGAAGACCAGCGTGCAAGAACTGGCCGCGGCCCGGAGCGTCGGCGCCCCGACCTACCAGGTGGACAGCTCTGGTCCCGACCACGAACGGCACTTCACCGCCACGCTGTACTTGGGCGAGCGGGCCTGGGGCGTGGGCGATGGAACGTCGAAGAAGATCGCCGAGCAACGTGCCGCCGAGAACGCCTATCGCGCGTTGGAGGCAGACGAAGCGACCGCGTCGGCGAGCACGGACCAGTAGGTGCCCGAGCTCCCCGAGGTCGAGACCGTCCGCTCCGGTCTCGCCGACCACGTGCTGGGCCGCCGCATCACCGGCGTCCAGGTCCTGCGCGATCGGGCCGTGCGGCGCCAAGCGGGTGGCGCGGAGGAGATGCGCGCGCTGCTGACCGGACGCGCGTTCAGTGCGGCGGTGCGGCGGGGCAAGTTCTGCTGGCTCACCCTGGACGGCCCCGGCGGAGTGGGGGAGGACTACGCGCTGCTCGCCCATCTCGGGATGAGCGGGCAGCTGCTGGTCGCTGACGCGGCCAGTGGCGCGGCGACCAACCCGCACCTGCGCGTGCGGGTCGAGTTCGCTGATGGTCCGGACCTATGGTTCGTGGACCAGCGCACGTTCGGGTACCTCACCGTGGCGGATCTGGTGCCCACTTCCGACGGCGGCCCTGGCGGTGATGCAGGCGGGTCACCGGTGGCGCCACTGCTGCCCGCCCCGGTGGCGCACATCGCCCGAGATCTACTCGATCCCGTGCTCGCCGAGCCCGCTGCCCGGGCCGCGCTGAACCGGCGGGTGCGGGCGGGGCGCCGCGGTATCAAGCGAGCGCTGCTGGATCAGGAGCTCATCTCCGGAGTCGGGAACATCTACGCCGACGAGGCGCTGTGGCGGGCGAAGGTGCACTACGCACGACCCACCGACCGGATGCGACCGGCCACCGTGGCGACCGTGCTCGACGCCGCTGAGGCCGTGATGCGCGACGCCCTCGTCGCTGGCGGCACCAGCTTCGACGCCCTGTACGTCAACGTGAACGGAGCATCCGGGTACTTCGACAGGTCCCTGGCGGTCTACGGCCAGGAGGGTGAGCCGTGCCCGCGCTGCGGCGCGCTCGTCGTTCGGGAGACCTTCATGAACAGGTCGTCCTTCTTCTGCCCGAGGTGCCAGCGAGCGCCTCGGTAAGGCTGCGGCACGGATCGCCGACTCGACCCCATTAGAACGGGCTTCCGGTGTGCGAGCGGGAATCCGTGCGCGCGGAAGCCACTTCGTACGCCGGAACCCCGTTCGAACGGTGCGTTGCGGTGGGTGCGCAGCCGGTGCGGCCGGGGACACACGTCGGCGGCCCGGTCGCGGGTCCGACACCCAGACTGCCGGACCCGCGGCCGGACCGCCGACGTGTGATCACGGAAGAGGCAACTCAGCGATCCACGCGTGCGCTCCCGCCGCCGGCGAGCTTGAGCACCTCGGCCTTGGTGACCATCGTGGTGTCGCCCGGGGTGGACATGGCCAGGGCGCCGTGCGCTGCCCCGTACTCCACCGCCGTCTGGATCGGCTCGCCCTCGAGCAGGCCGTAGATGAGGCCGGAGGCGAACGAGTCGCCGCCGCCCACCCGGTCCATGATCTCCAGGTGTTCCCGGTGCGTGGCCTCGGCGAAGCCCTCCTCGCGGGACCAGGCAATGGCGCCCCAGTCGTTGTCGGAGGCGGTGTGCACGGTGCGCAGCGTGGTGCCGATCACCTGGAAGTTCCGGAACGCGTCCGAGGCGGTGTTGATCATCGCCTTGAAGTTGTCGATGTCGAGGTTGTCCAGGTTGTCCCCGGTGCCCTTCACCTCGAAGCCGAGGGAGGCGGTGAAGTCCTCTTCGTTGCCGATCATCACGTCGATGTGCGGTGCGATCGCGGTGTTGACCTGCTGCGCCTTGGCCTGGCCGCCGATGGTCTTCCACAGGCTGGGCCGGTAGTTGAGGTCGTAGGAGACGATCGTGCCGTGCTTCTTCGCAGCAGTGACTGCCTCGATCACCACGTCCGCCGTGGAGTCGGACAGGGCGGCGAAGATGCCGCCGGTGTGCAGCCAGCGCACGCCGAGCTCACCGAAGAGGTGGTCCCAGTCCACCTGCCCCGGCTTCATCTGGCTGATCGCCGTGTTGCCGCGGTCGGAGACCCCGACGGCGCCGCGCACTCCGAACCCGCGCTCGGTGAAGTTGAGCCCGTTGCGCACCTCACGGCCGATGCCGTCGTAGGGCACCCAGGTGATGAACGAGGTGTCCACCCCACCGGTGAGCATGCAGTCCTCCACCAGGCGGCCCACTTCGTTGTCGGCGAGGGCGGTCACGGCGGCGGCGCGCAGGCCGAAGGCGCGGCGCAGGCCGCGGGCCACGTTGTACTCGCCGCCTCCCTCCCAGACGCGGAAGTTGCGGGTGGTGCGGATGCGGCCCTCACCGGGGTCCATGCGAAGCATGATCTCGCCCAGGGAGACGACGTCGTAGCGGCACTCGGATGCGGGGCGGATGGTCAGGCTCATGAATTCCCTCGTCGATCTGGTTGCTGGGTCAGGTGCAGTCGGTGTCAGCCGGCGACCAACGCGACGGCCTCGCGGGTCAGCTCAGCGACCCGGTCGAAGTTCCCGGCCGCGATCTCGTCCCGCGGCACCATCCAGCTGCCACCCACCGCGAGCACAGCACTGACGGCGGTGTACTCGGCCACGTTCTTCGGGCCGATCCCGCCGGTGGGAACGAACTGCAGACCACCGAACGGAGCAGCGAGCGCCTTGATGGCCTTCGCCCCACCGGAGGTCTCCGCGGGGAAGAACTTCACCACGTCCAGTCCCTCAGCGAGCGCGGCCTGTACCTCGGTGGCCGTGACGGCACCCGGCAGGGGCAGCACGCCACGCTCGAGGCAGCGACGCACCACGGCCTGGGAGAAGCCGGGGGAGACGACGTAGGACGCGCCGGCGTCCACCGCGGCATCGACCTGCTCGGGGGTGAGGACGGTGCCGGCACCGACGAGCATGTCGCCGCGGGCCGACACCGCACGGATCGACTCCACAGCCGCCGAGGTTCGGAAGGTCACCTCGGCGACCGGCAGGCCACCGGCGACCAGGGCTTCGGCGAGCGGGGCGGCCGAGGCGGCGTCGTCGAGCACCACGACGGGAACCAGTCGGGCGGCGCCGATCTTCTCGACGAGTTCGGCGGACTGCTGCGTCATATGGTGTCTCCTTCGCTACGCCGCCAGCGCGGCATTCGATCACAAACGTTTGCAAGAATGTGCTGAGTGGCACGCTAGCATGGCGATATCGTGTGGTACAAGCAGTATGAAAGCGTTTGTGGTGTCGAAAGGGGAGCGACGTGGTGACGACATTGCGCGAGGTCGCTGCGGCCGCGGGCGTGTCCATGGCGACCGTCTCGCGCGCCCTCGCAGGTTCCACGATCGTCGCCGCGCGCACCCGGGAGCGGGTCAGTCAGATCGCCGCCGAGCTCGACTACCAGCCGAACCGGGCGGCCCGCCAGCTCGTCACCGGGCGCGGACAGGCGATCGGCCTGGTGGTGCCCGACCTGCAGAACGCCTTCTACGCCTCCGTGGCCACCGGGATGCAGCGGCGGGTCCGCGCCGCCGGCCTGAACGCGATGATCGGCGACACCGACGAGGATCCCGCCCGCGAGCTCGAGGTGCTCAGCCAGCTGGCGATGGTGTGCGACGGGGCCGTGCTCGCGTCGTCACGCACCAGCGATGCTGACCTTGCCGAGGTGGCCGGCAGGACCCGGGTGGTGCTGGTGAACCGCGTGCTCGAGGGCGTCCCCGCCGTCGTGGGGGACAACGCCGACGGGATGGCCCAGGCGGTCGCGCATCTGGCTGCCCTGGGCCACACCCGGATCGGGTACGCGGGCGGTCCGGCGACTTCCTGGTCCGATGCCCGCCGCCGTGAGGGGCTCGCCACTGCGGCGCGGCGCGAGCTGACCGCCGATGGCGTGGTGGACCTGGGCGCTTTTCGCCCGGGGTCGGCCGGTGGCATCGCCGCGGCTGATCGTGCCCTGGCCAACGGCGTGACGGCGATCCTCGCCTTCAATGACCAGCTTGCCCTGGGCATCCTGGGCCGCCTGGCTGACCGTGGTGTGGCAGTGCCGCAGCAGATGAGCGTGGTGGGCTTCGACGACGTCCCGGTCGCCCGACTCCTTGCCCCGCCGTTGACCACGGTGTCCGTGCCCGCGCTGGAGATGGGCTCTGCGGCTGTCGACCTCCTGCTCAGCTCCGAGGAGCCTGCCACCCGAGTGCTGCCGGTGGAGCTGCAGGTGCGGCGGTCCACCGCCGAGCCTGCGAGGCACTCAGGTCGTACGTGAGCCGGGAGGTGTCTACTCTCGGCGGCGTCGAGCGAAAATGGCAGAGTCGAGTGAGAACCGACCGGCCCCCAGTGCCGTGAGTGCGAGCGCTGCCGATCCGAGTGCGGCGACGAGTTCCCAACCGCCGTCCGTGACGAAGATCCCGGCGCCGGCGTGCACCAGGACGAGTGCGCCGACCATGTTGAGCAAGAGGAGCGCTCCGGCGATCGGGGTGAGAATGCCGAGGATGAGGGCGGCGCCACCGCCGAGCTCGACGATCGCAGTGAACCATGCGGAGGCGGTGGGCAGCGGAACGCCCATCTGGGTGAAACCCTCTGCAGTACCGGCGATCCCGAAGGTGGAGACCTTCTGCCAGCCGTGTGCGACGAAGATGATGCCGATGACGATGCGCGTCACGGCCAGGGCGAGATCAGCCACGATGGGGTGGCGTGCACTGAGGTTCATGTGATTCTCCCGAGTCGTTCTCTTGGTGCGAGGGGCCAGCGCCACAAGGGTAGTTGCTACTTCAACTGTCGCCACGCCTGGGCGCTCCGACCTGCGCCGACATCTGCGAAACTTCTCATATGGCCACCGATGCGCACCCGGCAGGTCGGGTGATGATCGTGGACGATCACGAGATCGTCCGGCGCGGTATCGCCGAAGTGATCGACGCCGCCGACGACCTGACCGTGGTGGCGGAAGCGGCCACGGTCGCCGAGGCCACCCGCCGTGGCGCGCTCACTCGCCCGGACCTGCTCCTGGTGGACCTGCAGCTCCAGGACGGCACCGGCCTGGACGTGATCCGTGCCGTGCGGGCCGAGCGGCCCGAGATCCGGGCCGTGGTGCTCACCGCCTTCAGTGACGAAGACGCCCGCGCTGCCGCGCTCGAGGCCGGGGCGCACGCGTTCGTCCTCAAGACGGTGCGCGGCGCCGATATTGCCGCGGTGGTCCGCGCCGTGGTAGCCGGCCGCACCCTGCTGCGCGAGTCGGGTGGAGCTCCCACGGGCGCGGACGACCCGACCCGCGCACTCACCCCCACCGAGCGCCGCATCGTCACCCTCATCGGCGACGGGCTCTCCAACCGGGAGATCGCCGAGTCCCTCGGGGTGGCCGAGAAGACGGTGAAGAACCACGTCACCTCCCTGCTGGCCAAGATGGGCCTGCAGCGTCGCACCCAGGTGGCTGCCTGGGTGGCCGGCCACCGTGGCGGTCATTGGCGCACCGCACCGGCTCCGTGAGTGCCGCCGTATCTGCTCCCGGTCGGGTGACCCCATGGCTACTGGGTAAGGTGCAAACAGATGCACATCACGGGAGGCAGACGGTGGACGAGACTGACGGCCACGGAGCCGAGAACCTATCGGGATCGGACTCCCGGGAAGATCATCCCGATCTCGAACAGCTGGCCGTCGCCGTCCGTGGGCTGATGCCCCAGGCGCTCTCGGACCTGGCCGAGCTGGTGGCGTTCCGTTCGGTCCAGGACCCAGCGGTCGAGGACCCGGAACAGTGCCGCCTCGCCGCCGAGTGGGTGCGTCACCACCTCCTCGATCTCGGCCTGGCCAATACGGCACTGGTGCGCACTCCGGACGGTAGCGACGCCGTCATCGGCGACTACCAGGGCCCACCTGGCGCGCCTCGGGTGCTCCTGTACGCCCACTACGACGTCCAGCCGGCCTCCGTGACCGAGGCTTGGGCGAGCGATCCGTTCACACTGACCGAACGGGACGGGCGCTACTACGGGCGCGGCGCCGCGGACTGCAAGGGCAGTGTGGTCTCACACCTCACGGCGTTGCGTGCGCTCGCTGCCACCGGTGAAGCCGAGCTCCCTGTCTCCCTCACTGTGGTGGTCGAAGGATCCGAGGAGCAGGGCACCGGCGGGCTGGAGCAGTACGTGGCCGCGCACCCGGAACGGTTCGACGCCGATGTGATCATCATTCAGGACACCGGGAACGTGGTGGTCGGCCAGCCCACCCTCACCGTGGCGCTGCGTGGGATGGCTGACGTGGTGGTGCGGGTCGAGTCCCTCGCCGGAGAGTTGCATTCCGGGGCGTTCGGGGGAGCAGCCCCCGATGCGCTC
This sequence comes from Ruania alba, assembly GCF_900105765.1. Lineage (NCBI taxonomy): Bacteria > Bacillati > Actinomycetota > Actinomycetes > Micrococcales > Ruaniaceae > Ruania > Ruania alba. Next base: position 2,072,559 of record NZ_FNTX01000001.1, on the reverse strand, counting down.
GCAGCGCTGGTCTCGATGCTCGCGACACTGCGTGACGCGGAAGGCAACACCACGATCGATGGTCTGGCCGCCGACGGGGTATGGCCCGGCACCGCCTACGACGAAGCGACCTTCCGGACCGACGCCGGCCTGCGTGAGGGCGCGCACGTGCTGGGCTCGGGCACGGTGGCCGACATGGTCTGGGCGCGCCCCGCCGTCACCATCATCGGTATCGACGCCCCGCCCGTGGTCGGGGCACCTTCGGCGATCCAGCCGACGGCGGCCGCTCGCCTGAACCTGCGCGTGCCACCGGGTGCGGATGCTGCTGCCGCTGCTGATCTGCTGATGGCGCACCTGCAGCGGGTGGCACCGTGGGGCGTGCACGTGACCACCGAGCTGCAGGGCGTCGGCGCACCGTTCGCCGCCCGCACCGATACCCCCGAGTTCGAGACCTTGAGCACCGCCCTGAGCCAAGCGTTCGGCACATCGGCTGTCACCGCCGGTCAGGGCGGCTCCATTCCCCTGACGGCGGCCCTCGCCTCCGCGCACCCGGACGCCTCCATCGTGATGCTGGGGCTGAGCGATCCGGCCTCGCAGATGCACGCCCCGAACGAGAGCGTGCACCCGGCCGAACTGGAGCACACCGCCGTCGGGGTCGCGACGTTCCTGCGCCGCCTGGGAGCACGCGCATGAGCGGGCCCGAGCCGCAGGACCGCCCGAACATCGTGGTCGTGTGCACCGACCAGTGGCGCGGGGATGCGCTCTCGGTGGCTGGGCACCCGATCGTGAAGACCCCCACGCTGGATCGGTTCGCCAATCGCGGCGTGCGCTTCACGAACGCCTACTCGGCTACTCCCACCTGCGTGCCGGCGCGGATGGCCCTGATGTCCGGGCTCTCCCAGCATGCGCACGGGCGGCTCGGGTACCAGGACGGGATTCCCTTCGACGCCGATCCGACGCTGCCCAGCGCGCTGCGTGACGCCGGCTACCAGACCCAGGCGATCGGCAAGATGCACTACAGCCCGGAGCGGGTGCGGATCGGGTTCGACGATGTCACCCTGCACGACGGGTACCTGCATGCTGCCCGCGGCAAGGAGCGGGGCGTGGAGTGGTACGACGACTACCTGGTCTGGCTGCGCGACCAAGCCGGGGAGCCCGCCGTCTCGGACTACTTCGACGACGGGGTGAACTGCAACTCGGTGACCGCTCGTCCCTGGGACCGGCCGGAGCGCCTGCACCCGACGAACTGGGCGGTGACCGAGTCGATCCGGTGGCTGTACCGCCGCGACCCCACCCGACCGTTCTTCCTTTACCTCTCCTTCCACCGGCCGCACCCGCCCTACAACCCGCCGCGATGGGCGTTCGAGCAGTACCTCGACCCGTCCTTGCCTGATCACGAGCCGCCGGTGGGGGACTGGGCCGAGTATTTCGAAGCCCATCGCGACGATCACGACGACCAGGCCAACGTCGCCCAGTACGACACCCAGACGCGCAACCGGGCCCGCGCCGGCTACTACGGCAACATCACCCACATCGACCACCAGATGAACCGGTTCCTGGAGTCCCTCCAGGAGTTCGGCGTCGCGGACAACACCTACGTCCTGTTCACGTCCGACCACGGGGAGATGCTCGGCGACCACCACCTGTGGCGGAAGGGCTACCCGTACGAGGGGTCGGCCCGGGTGCCGATGCTGCTCACCGGACCGGATATCCCTGCCGGCCAGGTCCTCGACGACGTCGTGGAGCTGCGTGACGTGATGCCGACGCTGCTCACCGCGGCTGGGGTGGACGTGCCCGAGCAGGTGGAAGGGGTGCCGCTGCAGCACGCCTTCGCCGCCGGTGCAGACCCCGACGGCGGAGCCCGCGTTCGTGAGGCACTGCACGGTGAGCATGTGCTGCTCGGAGAGTCCATCCAGTGGATCCGTTCCGGGGACCACCTGTACGTGTGGTTCTCCGGGACCGGGCGCGAGCAGCTGTTCGACGTGGCGGCTGACCGCGACCAAGTGCGGGACCTGGCGGCAGCGCCGGAGGCGCAGGGCCGGCTGGCCGAGCTGCGGGCGTTGTTGGTGGAGGCGCTGTCCGGCCGGGACTGCGTGGCAGGCGGTCAGCTCGTTGCCGGACTGGACCCGGTGTTGGTGCTCGATCCGGCCGACCGGGCGCGTGGCCGGCTCACCTGAGTCCCGCGCGTGGTGACGCGATCGACGCCGAATGCGTCGAGCTGAGTGCCCATGGCCCGCGGCTTGACGCATGGCCGTCGATCGGGCCGGCGACTCAGCCCTCCCCGGACCGATCACCGCGCCAGCGGAAGGCGGCGTAGTAGGCGAGGAATCCGGTAGTCGCGATCTCGATCACGGAGAAGTAGAGGTAGTGCAGAGTGTTGCTGCCGACGAGCAGCGACGCCGCCTGGACGATCGTCATGAAGCCAGCGGCACCCACCGTGGCCCATCGGGCGACGGAGTGTGGTGCGACCCGCGAGACGAGGGTCATCGCCATCGGGATCGTCATCAGCACGGCCGAGCCGAGCAGGAAGCCCTGGGTGACGGCGATCGAGCCGACCTGACCCGCGAGCAGCTCACGCAGGTGTGGCTCGTAGTAGAAGCCGAGCACGTCGCAGTAGAGGTAGCACAGGATCACGAACAGCCAGAGCGCTGACACCAGCCGTCGTGGGCTGCCCCGGCGGCCTGCGGCCTCGAGCGGTCGGGATTCGGTGGGGAGGGTCGTCATGATGTCTCCGTCCAGTCTCCTTCTTACTATGTAAGGAAACGTACAGCGTAAGTCTGGAGGGGTCAACGAATGCAGGGGCGGACTCGCCACGGCTGAGCATGCCGGGTCGTACGGCCGACGACACCCTGATGGTCGACTGGCGACTGGTCGGATGGTGGCCATTGAGATGGCGGCCGATCGAAGGGGGCGCTCGAGTGGCGTCAGGGTGGCGGTGCGGTGCTCTCTCGCACCACCAGTTCGGTCGCCAGGTCCACCCGCAGCGCCGGTGGCTGCTCGCCCCGGGAGAGGGTGAGCAGCATCTGGGTGGCGGTGGCCGCCATCTGCCGGAGTGGCTGGTGCACGGTGGTGAGCCTGGGGGAGTACCAGGAAGCGATCGGCAGATCGTCATAGCCCACTACGGAGAGGTCCTCCGGTACCCGGAGCCCGAGGTCGCGGGCGGCACGGAGCACCCCGACTGCCTGCATGTCTGAGCCCGCGAAGATGGCGGTGGGTCGATCCTCGCGGCTGAGCAGGTCGCGGGCGTGCGCTTCGCCGCGCCAGATGTAGAAGTCGCCCCAGCGCACCAGGGCGGGGTCGTAGGCGATGTCCGCCCGCTCGAGTGCACTGCGGTACCCGTCTACCCGGGCGCGTGAGCAGAGCACGTCCGGCTGGCCGGAGATCACCGCGATCCGACGGTGCCCCAGGTCGATGAGGTGTTTGGTTGCTGCCAGACCGCCGTCCCAGTTCGTCGACCCGACAGCCGGAACGCCGGGGCGAGGTTCGCCGTCGGTATCCACGACGACCGAGGGGATCTGGCGGGACTCCAGCTGATCGTGCTGGGCGTCGGTGAGGCGGGCGAGCACGAGGATCACGCCGAGCGGGCGGCGCGCGAGCACGTTGTCGAGCCAGTCCTGTGCGGGGCGGTGCCGGCCGCCCAGCTCGGAGAGCACCATCCCTGCGCCGGTGGCGCCGGCGGTCTCCTCCACGGCCTTGATGATCTCCATCGACCACTCGTTGGTGATCTCGTGGAAGACCAGGTCGATCATCGGCGGGCCCGCGTGCACCGGGCCGCGACTGCGGCGCCGGTATCCGGTCCTGCTCACCGCCTGTTCCACTCGGGCGCGGGTGGCGGCGGCCACGTCGGAACGTCCGTTCAGCACCTTCGAGACGGTCGGCACCGACACGCCGGCTTCAGCGGCGATCGACGCGATCGTCGCCCGTGGCTGCTCCGTCATCGTTCGTCCCTTCGCAACTTTCGAAACTGAACGCTAGCACGCAACCGCCAGATCGACGACTGATTCGGTGGTCGGGGGTGTTGACGTGCCAGGAACCATGTCGTACGGTCTCTGCACTATCGCAATGGACGCGATAGTTTCGATACTCAGACGAGGGAGTCCGATGACGCTGCACGCCGACGCCGCCACCCAGGAGATCTGGAGAGACACCTCGGCCACGGTCACCGAACGGGTGGACGGACTGATCGCGGCACTCACCCTGGAGGAGAAGGCCGCGCAGCTCGTCGGCCTCTGGGTCGGCGCGAACGCCGAGACCGGTGACGTTGCCCCGCAGCAGTCCGAGATGGCCGGCGACCCCGTCGTCTGGGCGCAGGCGATCAGACACGGCCTCGGTCAGCTGACCCGACCATTCGGCACCGTCCCGGTGGACCCCGAGGGCGGTGCGCGGGCGCTGGCCGCCTCCCAGCGAGACATCATGGCCACCAGCCGGTTCGGGATCCCTGCCCAGGTGCACGAGGAGTGCCTCGCCGGCTTCGCCGCCTGGCGCGCCACCGCCTACCCCGTCCCACCCAGCTGGGGCGCCACCTTCGACCCGGACCTGGTGGCACAGATGGCCGCCACGATCGGTGCCACGATGCGCTCGGCGGGCATCCACCAGGGCCTCGCCCCGGTGCTCGACGTCACCCGCGACTACCGGTGGGGCCGCACCGAGGAGACCATCGCCGAGGACCCGTACCTGGTGGCCGCGGTGGGCGCCGCCTACGTGCACGGCCTGGAGTCATCGGGCGTGGTCGCCACCCTCAAGCACTTCCCCGGTTACTCCGCCTCCCGCGCCGGACGCAACCTCGCCCCGGTCTCGATGGGCCCCCGCGAGCTCGCCGACGTGATCTTGCCCCCGTTCGAGGCCGCGCTCCGGCACGGTGGCGCCCGCTCCGTGATGCACTCCTACACCGAGATCGACGGTGTCCCGTCCGCGGCCGACGAAGGTCTCCTCACCGATTTGTTGCGTCAGCAGTGGGGCTTCGACGGCACCGTGGTGGCCGACTACTTCGGGGTCCGCTTCCTGCAGGCATTGCACGGTGTGGCGGGGAACCTGGGCGAGGCCGCCGGACTGGCGCTCACCGCCGGTGTGGACGTCGAGCTCCCCTCCGGGGATGCCTATCTGCAGCCCCTGGTGGACGCCGTCCGCGGCGGGAACGTCCCGGAGTCGCTGCTGGACCGAGCGCTCGGCCGGGTGCTGGCGCAGAAGATCGAGCTCGGCCTGCTCGATCCCGACTACGCCCCCGAACCGACGGGCCGCGTGGTGCTCGACGATGCCGAGGGTCGCGATCTGGCGCTGCGCCTCGCCCGGGAAGCGGTGGTGCTGGTGGCCAACGACGGCGTCCTGCCCCTGGCCGCAGACGCCGGCGTTGCCGTGGTCGGTCCGCTCGCCGACGACCCCTACGCCATGCTTGGCTGCTACTCCTTCCCCGCGCACGTGGGGGTACGGCACCCCGACCATGAGATCGGAATCGACATCCCCACCGTGCGCGCCGCCCTCGCCGCACGCGCCGACGTCCAGTACTCCCGTGGCGTGGACGTCACCGACCCCGACACCACCGGCATCGCCACGGCAGTGGCCGCTGCCGAAGCGGCCGGTGTGTGCGTGGCAGTGGTGGGTGACCGGTCCGGCCTGTTCGGACGCGGCACCTCCGGCGAAGGGTGCGACGCCCCGGACCTGGCCCTGCCCGGCAAGCAGCGCGACCTCGTGGAGGCCGTGCTTGCCACCGGAACTCCCGTCGTCATCGTCGTGCTCAGCGGCCGCCCGTACGCCCTCGGCGACCTCGCGGACCGGGCGAGCGCCGTCGTCCAGGCGTTCTTCCCCGGCCAGTGCGGCGGCGAGGCGATCGCCGAGATCCTCACCGGCGAGACAGAGCCGTCCGGGCGGCTGCCGCTCGGCATTCCGCGCGATCCCGGCAGCCAGCCCGGTACCTACCTGACCGCCAAGCTGGGGCAGGCCTCCGGGGTCTCGAACCTTGATCCCACGCCTGCCTTCGCCTTCGGGCACGGACTGTCCTACACGAGCTTCGCCTGGAGCGATGCCCGTGTCGTCTCCGACGGTGACTGGGCCAGCGACGGCGTCGCCTCGGTGGCAGTGACGGTCCGCAACACCGGCGACCGCCCCGGCACCGAGATCGTTCAGCTGTACCTGCATGACCCGGTCGCGCAGGTGACGCGGCCGGTGGTCCGGCTGATCGGATTCGCCCGGGTGCCGCTGGAGCCGGGGGAGTCCGCCTCCGTCAGGTTCGACGTCCCCGCCGACGTCACCAGCTTCACCGGCCGAGACCTGCAGCGGATCGTCGAACCCGGGCGGATGCAGTTACGCCTCGCCCGCTCTGCCGCCGACACCGAGGCCGCGCTCGACCTCGACATGGTCGGCCCCACCCGTGCGGTCGGGTACGACCGCGCACTCTTCACGACCGTTCGGAGGTGACCAGATGAGTGTGGCGACTAAACCGGGCGACCCGCCACAGGTGGCGCCGCCCCCGGACCGGGCGAGCGGACGCCGTCGGGCCGGACACACCACCTGGCGGCAGGCGCTGCGCCGGGACTGGCGCCTCTACACCTTCCTGGTGCTGCCGGTGGTGTTCCTCGCGATCTTCAAGTACGTGCCGATGGCGGGCAACATCATCGCCTTCCGCCGATTCCGCCCCGGCGGGTCCATCTTCGGCGACGAGTGGGTCGGCCTGCACTACGTGGAGATGTTCATCCAGGACCCCACGTTCTGGCGGGTCTTCACGAACACACTGATCATCGGCGGCCTCACCCTGGCGATCGTCTTCCCACTGCCGATCATCCTCGCGCTGATGCTGAACGAGGTGCGGACCCGACTGTTCAAACGGTTCGTGCAGACGATGACGTACCTGCCGCACTTCATGTCGATCGTGATCGTGGCCGGGATGGTGCTGCAGCTCACCTCCCTGAACGGATCGATCAACCAGCTCATCTCCGCTCTCGGCGGCGAGCAGATCTCGTTCATGCAGGACCCGGACTGGTTCCGCACGATCTACGTGGGCTCGGAGATCTGGCAGACCGTGGGGTGGGGGACCATCCTCTACCTCGCCGCGCTGACCACCATCGACGACCAGCTCTACGAGGCCGCCCGGATCGACGGAGCCAACCGCTGGCGGCAGACCTGGCACATCACTCTGACCGGGATCCGGCCCACCATGATGGTGCTGCTCATCCTGAACATCGGCCAGTTCATGGCAGTGGGCTTCGAGAAGATCCTGCTGCTGTACAACCCGCTGCTGTACCCGACGGCGGACGTCATCGCCACCTACCTGTACCGGGTGGGCATCGGCTCGGGCAGCTACTCCTACTCCACTGCGATCGGCCTGTTCGAGGCACTCATCGGGGTCACCCTGGTGCTCTCCGCGAACGCCCTCTCGCGTCGAATCTCCGGGAACTCCCTATGGTGACCACGAACCCGCCCACCCCTGACCTGACGCGCGTACGGTCTGCCGGGATCGTCGAGAGCCGCGGCTACCGCGTGTTCCAGGTGATCAACACCAGCGCCCTGGTGCTCATCGTGGCGCTCACCCTGTACCCCTTCGTGAACCTGGTGGCGAAGGCGTTCAGCTCCGAGGGCTACATCGTGGCCGGGCAGGTGAACATCTTCCCGCGCGGGTTCAACACCACCACGTTCACAGCCGTGATGAGCGACCCGATGTTCTGGTTGAACTATCGCAACACCGTGGTCTACACCGTGGTGGCCACCCTGATCGCGATGGCCCTGACCACCACCTTCGCCTACGCGCTCTCGCGCACCCACCTCAAGGGCCGGACGTTCTTCATCGGCCTGGCGGTGTTCACGATGTTCTTCAACGGTGGGCTGATCCCCAACTACCTGCTGATCAACTCCCTCGGGTTCAAGAACACCATCTGGGCGATCGTGCTGCCGAACGCGATCAGCATCTTCAACCTGCTGATCATGAAGTCCTTTTTCGAGAACTTCCCCAAGGACCTCGAAGAAGCGGCCGCCATCGATGGCCTCACCACCTACGGCATCTTCGGCCGCATCGTGCTGCCACTGAGCAAGGCGGTGATCGCCACGATGGTGCTCTTCTACGCCGTCTCGTTCTGGAACAACTGGTTCCAGGCCTTCCTGTACATGGACAGATCCGACCTGTATCCGGTGACCGTCTATCTACGGAACCTGTTGGCAGCCGCCACCAGTACCGAATCCCTGGGCGCCGACAGCGCCCAGATCGCCTCGAACGTGCAGGCCGTGACCATGGTGCTCACTGTGCTGCCGATCGTGTGCGTGTACCCCTTCATCCAGCGCTACTTCGTCTCCGGCGTGATGCTCGGCTCCGTCAAGGGTTGAGCGCGCCGCCACGTTCCATCCACCGACCCCTGACCTCGAACGAGGAAGTTTGCGAGGAGAAATACCATGAGAAGAACCCGTACCGGTGCCGCGATCGCCGGCCTGCTGGCCGGCAGCCTCACCCTGGCCGCGTGCTCGACCGACAGTCTCGGCGGAGGAGGCGGTGACGCCCCTGCTCCGGACGAGCTGGGGATGGTCGGCGCCATGGAGGACTACGAGGTGGGCACGGAGTTCGTGGCCACCGAACCCGTCACCTTCAGCATGCTCTACCGGGATCACCCGAACTACCCGTTCCAGGAGGACTGGCCGATCCTGCAGCAGCTGGAGGAGAACCACAACGTCTCCTTCGACATGGTCAACGTGCCGCTCTCGGACTGGAACGACCGGCGCAACCTGCTGCTGGCTGCCGGTGATGCCCCGGACATCGTCCCCTCCACCTATGTGGCCGACGCCGAGCAGTTCGTGGCCAGCGGCACCCTGCTGCCGATCTCGGACTACCTCGAGTACATGCCCAACTTCACCGCGAAGGTCGAGGAGTGGGGACTCACCGAGGACCTCGACCGAACCCGACAGGCGGACGGCGACTTCTATGTGCTGCCCGGTCTGCTGGAGAACCCCAAGCCCACCTACACGATCGCCATCCGCCAGGACCTCTGGGAAGGCGCGGGTCTGACCGAGGACCCCGAGACCTGGGAGGAGTTCGCCGACCAGCTCGAGACGATCGCCGACACCTACCCGGAGATCGAGTACCCCTATTCGGACCGGTGGTCCATGAACGGGCCGATGGAGGCCACCCTGCAGGCCGCCGCCGGCAACTTCGGCACCGAGGCCGGCTGGGGCTACGGTGACGGCGTCACCTGGAACGGCAGCGAGTACGAGTACACCGGCGCCCAGGACGGGTACCGCGACCTGGTCGGCTACTTCGCCGACCTGGTGGACCGGGGCCTGCTCGACCCCGAGTCGCTCACCCAGGACGATGACGCCGCCAAGGCCAAGCTCGTCAACGGTCAGTCCGCTGCGATCGGCTCCAACGACCAGGAGATCCTCGGCTACCGCACCGCCCTGGAGGACGCCGGGGTCGAGGGCGCCGAGCTGCGTCAGATCGTGGTGCCGGCCGGCCCGGCCGGGAACCGGATGGACTCCTCCACCGGGGGCCGGTTCGAGTCCGGGATCACCTTCTCCGCCAGTGCCGCTGAGTCGGAGAGCTTCGTGGCGATGCTGCAGTACATCGACTGGCTGTACTACTCCGACGAGGGTCTCGAGTTCGCCAAGTGGGGCACCGAGGGTGAGACCTACACCGTGGCCGACGACGGCACCCGCACGCTCGACGAGAACATCGACATCAACGGCCTCAACCCGGGAGCCCCGGAGGCGTTGAACACCGACTACGGCTATCACAACGGTGTCTGGATGCTCGCCCACGGAACCACGCAGGACCTGCTCGACTCCATGCTGCGGCCCGAGGTGATCGAGTTCCGGGCAGCGATGAACGCCAAGGAGGTGGCGGACCCGGGGCCGGCGATTCTGATGGACGAGTTGGACCGTGAGCAGGCCTCCCTGCAACAGTCAGCGCTGGAGGACATCGTGATGCAGAACACCGCCGCCTTCATCCTCGGCCAGCGCCCGATGGAGGAGTGGGACGCCTATGTGGCCGAGCTGGAGGGCGCGGGCATGAACGACTATGTCGAGCTCGTGAACGGCGCCGCTGCAGAATGACCTTGATGGCATCGACGAGCACACCCCTACCCGGGGAACCGGGCCGGGGTGTGCTCGGGCGCACCACCACCTGGATCCACTGGGCGCTCACGCTCACCGTGCTGTGCGCCCTGGCCAGCGCACCGGGTCTGGTGCTGCTGGCCCTGCTCGACGGCGGACGGTCGGCCTGGGCGCTCGCGCTCGCCCTGGTGCCGGTGGGCCCGGCGTTCTCGGCCACGCTGTTCGCGTGGCGGACGCGGGCGCGTGGCGATGCTCCCGACGGCGGGGCGCCCCAGCCGTGGCGTGCGTTCCGACGCGGTTACGGCGCCGGTTTCGGTGACGTACTGCGGGTGTGGGTGCCGATGCTGGCCGTCCTGGCAGTGATCGCCACCTCTGCTGCGAACATCGGCGCCACCGGCGTCCCCACTGCCTACGTGGGCGTGCTTGCCGTGATCGGGATGGGCGTGCTGCTCAGCGGTGTGCAGGCCCTGGTGATCGCCACGTGCTTCTCGTTCCGGACCCGCGACGCCGTTCGGCTCGCCGTGCACCATGTGTTCCGGATGCCCCTGGTCACGGTGGGCGTCCTGGCCGTGGTGATCTGCGCCGTCGGGCTTCTCTGGCAGGCGGGCGACGGACCCCTGGTGCTCGCGGGCGGGATGCTCGCCCTCGCCCTGTGGCGCATCGACATCCCCCTGATCGCGCGCATCGAACGCGACTTCACCCTCCCCACCGACGACCCACCCGCCACCCCCTCACCTCCCACCACCCCCTGACGCGAGTGCGCAGCATCTCGCTCACTTGGTGAGATATGAGCGAGATCGGCCGCACTCGATGCCCCGACGAGTAGGAGTTTCATGTCTGCCCCTCGCACCTCGAAGGTCCTCTACGGCGGCGACTACAACCCCGAGCAGTGGCCGGCCGAGGTCTGGGACGCCGACTACGCGGCCTTCGAGCTGGCCCGGATCGACACCCTCACCCTGGGCGTCTTCACGTGGTCACTGCTGCAGCCGGACGAAGAGACCTACGACTTCACCGCGCTGGACGCCGCGGTGCAGCGCGCCGTGGCCGAGGACAGGCAGATCGTGCTCGCCACGGCAACCGGCGCCATGCCGCCCTGGCTGGGGAAGAACTATCCGGACGCGAACCGCACCGACTTCGAGGGACGCCGGCACGTGTACGGTCAGCGGCACAACCACTGCCCGAGCTCGCCGGCGTTCCGGCGCCTGGCCACGGCGCTCGCGGACCGGATCGCCGAGCGATACGCCGGCACGCCCGGGCTGGTGGCCTGGCACGTGGGCAACGAGTACGGAGGACCGGACGGTTCCTGCTACTGCGAGAACTGCGCCGCCGGCTACCGGGAGTGGTTGGCGGAGCGGTACGGCTCCCTGGAGGCGTTGAACGAGGCGTGGAACACCACGTTCTGGTCGCACCGGTACACCGCCTGGGATCAGATCGAGGTGCCGAGCGCGCTCAGCGAGCACTGGCGAGGCCCGAACCACACGGCGTTCCAGGGCCACACTCTCGACTTCCGGCGGTTCATGTCCGAGGCGCTGTTGCGCAACTTCCGTGACGAGAAGGAACGGATCCGTGCCCACGACTCCGGCACCCCGGTCACCACGAACTTCATGGGCACGTTCCGCCCGATCGACTACCACCGGTGGAGCGAGCATCTCGACTTCGCCACCTGGGACAACTACCCGCCCGGGCGGGACAAGCATGTGCGGATGGCGTTCACGCACGACCTGATGCGCGGGCTCAAGGACGGTGAACCGTTCTGGGTGATGGAACAGACGCCCACCATCACCGCCAGCCGGGATGTGAACCCGGTCAAGCGCCCCGGCGTGCTGGGCCTGTGGTCCTGGCAGGGGATCGCCCACGGGGCGGATGCGATGCTGTACTTCCAGATGCGTGCCGCCCGAGGGGCGTGCGAGAAGTACCACGGTGCAGTGCTCGACCACGCCGGCCGCACCGACTCCCGCCCGTTCCGGGAGGTGGCCCGGTTGGGCGAAGAGCTCGAGCAGCTGGGCGATGCGGTGATCGGGGCGCGCACCCCGGCGAAGGTGGCGCTGATCGTCGACTGGGACAACTGGTGGGCCACCGAGATCACCGACGGGTTCAACCGCCACGTGAGCTACCTCGCCACCGTGCTCGGCTACTACGACGCCGTCTGGCAGGCAGGCGCTCAGGCGGACGTGGTGCCGATGACGGCGGACCTCACCGGCTACGACGTGGTGCTCGCCCCGCAGCTGCACCTTCTCAAGGGGGACATCGCCGAGCGCCTGCACGCGGTCGCCGAACGAGGCGGCACGGTGCTCACGTCGTTCTGGGCGGGCCGGGTGGACGAGTCCACGAACGCCTACCTGATGGACGCGCCCGGCCCGTTGGCACCCACGTTCGGGATCCGGGTGGAGGAGATCGACTCCGCCGAGCCGGGGGAGACGAACCCGGTCACGATGGATCTTGAGGCAGGGCCGGTGGACTCTGACGCGAGCCTGGTGATGGAACTGATCGTACCCACCGGCGCGGAGACGATCGGCACCTACGGAGCCGACTTCTATGCCGGGACTCCGGCCGTCACCCGGAACACCGTAGGGAAGGGGCACGCCTGGTACATCGGTGCCGGGCTGGAAGCGACCGGGCTGCGCGCCGTGCTGCTCCAGGTGTTCGGCCGGCACGGGCTCGTCGGCCCGTACGCCGACGTGGTGGACCTGGAGCACGCAGTGCGGGAGCGGCAGACGGGCGGCCGGACGGAGCGGGTGCACTTCTTGCTGCACCACGGCGACCGGGAGGTGCAGGTGCCTGCGCACGTCGACGCCACGGACCTGCTCACCGGTGCCGCGGTCCGGGCCGGTGAGCCGCTCACCCTCGACCCGACCGACGTCCTCGTGCTGCTCGAGGTCTGACGGCCGGCCCGCCGGATTCACCGGGGGACTCGATCGACGGGAATACGTCGAGCTGAGTGCCCATGGCCCGCGGCTCGACGCATTCCCGTCGAGTGGGAGCGCACCTCAGGGGAGGTCGGCGGTCCAGGTGAGGACGGCGCCGCCGGCCCTGCCAGCCCCGCCCGCGCCGGTCTGGCCAGACCCGACGGTGGTCAGCGTGCACCGTCCGCCGTGGCGGCGGGCTCGTCCGGCGAGGTTCGCCAGCCCGGAGCGACGGTCGGTGGCCGGGTCGGGCCCCACACCGTCGTCGGTGATCGTGATGGTGAACTGGCCGTCGTCGGCGACCAGGGCCACCTGCACGTGCTCGGCGCGGGCATGCCGGGCCGCATTGGCGAACCCTTCTCGAACCACAGCCATGACGTCGTCGGCCAGGTCCTCCCTCGCCTGCAGAGCGGCCGCGGTCGCCTCGTCGAACGAGAGCGCCACCGCCAGGCCCAGGTCGGATCGCGCGAGTGCTACCTCCCGGTTCACCCGCTCGGTCACCGGTGCGTTCTCCGCGTCGGTGCGTAGTGCATGCACGATCCGCCGGATCTGCCCGACCGCGCTGTCCACCCCGTCCAGGGCCGCTTCCAGATCACCGGCCACCGCCTCCTCCACCCCGCCGCCCGGCTCGAGGAACCGCTGCTGGGCCTGCCCGAGCCGCAGCCCGGTGGCGAACAGGTGCTGGATCGCCAGGTCGTGCAGGTCCCGCGCGATGCGGCTGCGCTCCGAGAGTAAGGCAGCGAGGTCCTGCGCCTGCCGCGACTCCGAGAGCGTGATCGCCAGAGCGGCCTGCCGGGCGATCGACTCGGCGATGGTCAACTCGTTCTCGGTGAACTCGGGCGCACCGGTGCGCCGTAGCAGGATCAGCACACCGATACCGTTCTCACCGGCCATCAGCGGCGCGTACAGCGACGGCCCGTACCTGCCGAACTGCGGCACACGCAGGTTCCGGGCCCGGGCGAAGGAGTCCACGATGATCCCGTGGCCGTCCCGGAGCACGGTCATGGCACGCCCGGTCGGCGGCATCACGATGCCGACCAGATCACCCACCGGGTCGCCGTCGGCGAACTCGATCACCCAGTCCTCACCCAGTCCGGGGAGCACGATCACGGCCGTGTCGGCGTGCGCGACCTGCCGCACCCGCGCCGCGATCAGCCCGAGCGCCTCCTCGATGTCTGTTCCGGAGAGCAGGGTGGTGGTGATCTCCTGCCCGACGGCGAGCCACCGTTCCCGGGTGCGCGCCGCCGCGTAGAGGCGTGCGTTCTGCACAGCGATGCCCGCCGCGGCTGCGAGGAGTCGCACCTGGTCGGCATCGTCGTCGGTGAACGGTTCGGCTTTGCCGGCCAGGTAGAGCCGACCGTAGGTGTGGTCTCGCACCCGCACCTGTACCCCCAGGAAGCGGGCGGTGCGTGGGTGCCCGGGCGGAAGGTCGGCGAACCGCGGGTGGTCGATCAGGTCCTCGAGGAGCAACGGTTCGGGCCCAATCGCCTCCAGCACCTCGACTCCGTGCGGGTGGGTGAGCAGGGCGCGCACGTCCGGGGCATCGCCGGTCTCCAGGTGCGTTTCCACCTCGCCGGCGGCGTCCAGCACCCCGATCGCGGCGTAGGGCGCCCCGGTGAGATCGGCTGCCGCCTCCACCACGTTGCGCAGCACCTCGTGCAGCTCCAGGTGTGAGGTCACCGAGAGCACGGCGTTCAGCATCCCGTTCCCTGGGCGGCTCGTCATGACACCAGTGTGCGGGATCCGTCGATCCGGATCACCTGATCCGCCGCCTCGCACCCGGTGTGCTGGTGGGTGATCACCAGGACGCCGCGGTCCCGGCCTAGGGTGAGGATGTCGGTCATCAGGGCTGCGGCGGTGGCCGGGTCGAGGTGCTCGGTGGGTTCGTCCAGGATGAGCAGGGGAGCCGGGCTGAGCAGGGCTCGGGCCAGCAGCAGCCGACGGCGTTCCCCACCCGAGAGGGTCGGTGCACCCACGATGGTGTCCAGCCCGTGCGGGAGCCGGCTCACCAGGGTGCTCAGGCCCACCCGGGCGAGGGCGTCCTCGGCCTCCGCACTACTCACGTCCCCACGGGCCACCCGTAGGTTCTCCAGCACGGTGGTCTCGAACAGGTGCGCGTCCTCGGCGGTGAAGGTCACCACCTCGGTAGGTGCGCCACCGGTGATGTCGAGCGTGCCGACCACCGGAGGGATCAGGCCGGCGAGCGTGAGTGCCAGTGTCGTCTTCCCGGCACCGCTCGGCCCGGCCACCACCACGGCACGGCCGGGCTCCAGGTGGAGGTCGATGCCGGTGACCACGGTCCGACCGTCCCATCCGCACGCCAGGTTCTGAGCCACCACCCCGGCGTGCGGCACGGCACGGCCGGTAGGTGCCGGCGATCGTCGCTCCGGTTGCCCCGGTCCCGACGACGAGTGGCACCTCGCGCGCACCGATGGCCAGTCCGCGGGCGAGGAGCCGGCCGGTCTGGCGGCATCGAGGAGAGCGCGGACGCGCCGGGCCGCGGCGGCGGATCGGGTCAGCTGCACCGCCGCCGCCGGGAGCGCCGCGCTCGCCTCGAAAGCGGCCAGCGGAGTCAGCACCACCACCGCGAGCTCCACCGGGGCCAGTGAACCGCCGGCGGTGGCACCGATCCCGATCAGCAGCGCCGCCACGGTCGCGACCCCGGTGGCGAGCAGCACCAGCGCGTGTGCCGCGGCCGCTGGCCCCGCCGCCCGGTCCCGCCCACGACGCAACCGCTCCTCCACCGCGGCCACGTGCCCTGTGGCCGCGGCGATCCCACCGTTCACCCGCAGCTCGGTGGCCCCGTCCAGCACGGTGGTGACGGCGGCAGAGAGTTCCGCTCGGTCCTCAGTGAGCGCCACCTCGGCGGCGCGCGTGGCCTTCGCGGCCAGCATCGGGGCACCCACTCCGCTGACCAGCAGGCAGAGCGCGAGCACGGCACCGGCGGCGGGGGAGAAAGCGCCCACGAGCAGCACCGATCCCGTGCTCACCACGGCCGCCACGGCGGCGGGTACCAGGGCGCGCACCACCACGTCCCCGATCGCGTCCGCATCCGCACCGAGCCTGCTCAGCAGGTCGCCGCGGCGTAGCCCCAGCACCGCCTCCGCCCGACCCGAGGCGAGTGCGGTGTAGAGCCGTTCGCGCAGCGTCGCGACCCCGCGCAGCGCCACGTCGTGGGAGGTGATCCGGTCGAGGTAGCGGAAGACGCCCCGGGAGATCCCCAGCGCCCGCACCGTCACCACCGCGACGGTGAGGTCCAGCACGTGCGGCATCTGGCTCGCCCGGGCGATCAGCCACGCTGACACCGCGGCCAGACCCACGGCAGCCGAGAGCGTCAGGGATCCCCACGCGATCGCCAGCATGGTCCGACGCCTGTCCACGCCGAGCAGCGGCAGCACCGCACGCACCTGCCGCAGGTCGGCCAGAAGTCGGCCCCGGGCGGTGGTGGGGTCGCCGGAAGTGGCCGGTGCGATCAGGTCTCCGCCCCGGGCGGTGGTGGGGCCGTTCGAGGGCACCGATGCGACCGGATCCCCGCCCCGGGCGGTCATGAGAGGGCCTCCGCCCGTGCCTCGAGCTGCGCGTCCCCACGCACCTCGATCACCGCGTCGCACGCGGCGAGCAGCGTTTCCCGGTGCGCCACCACGATCACCACCCGGCCCTCAGTTGCCGCACCCCGCAGCACCTGGAGCAACTCCGCCTCCGCGACTCCGTCCAGGTGCGCCGTCGGCTCGTCCAGCACCAGCACCGGCGCATCGGAGAGCAGCGCCCGGGTGAGCGCCAGGCGCTGCCGCTGACCGAGCGAGAGACCGACGCCGCCCTGCCCGATCCTGGTGTGCCACCCGCCGGGCAGCCCGGAGACCACGCTATCGAGCCCGGTGGCCCGGGCCGCCCGGGCGAGCTGCGTTCCGCTCGCTGAGGCGGCCTCGGCTGTTTCATTCATCGCCACGTCCTGCCCGAGATACTCGGCCAGGGTTCCTGGCTCCAGCACCGGCCGCTGCGGCACCCAGGACACCCGGGACCACCACTGCTCCGGTGCGATCTCGTCCAGGCGACGGACGCCGTCGGGGGCGTGCACCAGCACCTCGCCCCGGTCCAGGGCGAGCGCACCGAGCAGGGCGAGGACCGCCGTCGACTTCCCCGCACCGTTCGGCCCGTGCAGAGCGGTCACCTGCCCCGCGCGGGCTGTTCCGGTGAGCCCGTCGGGTGCGAGGTGCCCGCGATCGTCGGCCCGCACGCCCACGTCCTGCCAGCTCACCGCCGTCACCCGTGCCGGCGCCGCCTGTGTCCCAGCCGCGGGCAACGGCTCGTCCAGCACCGCGTGCACCCGCTCCGCCGCAGCGAGCCCGTCCGCCGAGGCGTGGAAGTGCACCCCCACCTGACGGATCGGCAGCAGTGCTTCCGGCGCGAGGATCAGCACCGCCAGCCCGGCCTCGAGCCCGACGTCGCCGAACACCAGCCGCAGCCCCACCCCGACCGCCACCGCCGCCACGATCAGGCTCGCGAACAACTCCAGCACGGCTGCGGACAGGAACGCCACCCGCAGCGTGGCCATCGTGCTGCGTCGGGACGCCTGAGCCAGCTCACGCACCCGAGCAACCGGCCCGATCGCGCGGCCGAACGCCTGCAGCGTCGGCAGCCCGGCCAGCAGGTCCAGCAGCTGGGCGCCCAGTCGTTCCTGCTCGGCGAGCCGCCGCTGAGCGTAGGACTGGGTGACCCGCCCGATCAACCACATGAACAGCGGGATCACCGGCAGCAGTCCCACCACCGTCAGCGCGGCCAGCAGGTCCAGGGTGGCCATCAGCACCAGCACCGCGGGCGTGAGCACCGCGGCGAGCAGCAGCTGCGGCAGATACCGGACGAAGTACGGCTCCAACGCGTCCAGACCCCGGGTCAGCGTGGTGGCCGTGGCCGTGCCGCGTGCAGCCAGCCACCGCGGACCGAGGGCCACCGCCCGGTCGAGCACTTGGGCGCGCAGCTCGGCGATCACCCGGGTGGCCGACCGGTGCGCGAACCGTTCGGTCGCCCCCGCCAGCAGAGCCCGCAGCACGAAGAGCGCCGCGGCCCCGGCGATCTCCCCGCGCACCTCGCCCAGCGTGGCCGTGCCGGTGATCACCGGTGCCAGCGCGCCGGCCAGCAGCACCGCCGTGCCCAGCACGCATGCCGTGGTCGCCGCGGTCAGCACCACGGTAAGCAGCAGGTAGACCCGGGCGGCACGTGCCCGGCCCACCAGCCGCGGATCGAACGGTCTCATTCGCCGTCCGCACCGGCACGGGCCGGCAGGCCCGCATGCGGCGGTATCACCTCAGCGGTGAGCCGCTTGCGGAACACCCAGTACGTCCAGCCCTGGTACCCGATGATCAGCGGGGTCAGGAATGCCGACACCCAGGTCATGATCGTCAGTGTGTAGTCGGTGGAGGAGGCGTTCGCGATGGTCAGCGAGTTCGCCGGGTCGTTGATCGCGGGCATCACGTTCGGGAACAGGGTGCCGAAGATCAGCACCACCGCCGCCGCGATCACCAGCGCGCTGGCCCCGAACGCCCAGCCCTCCCGGCGCGCTCGGGTCGCCACCAACACCACGACCAGCCCGACGGCGGCTATCACCACCGCCGCCCAGGTCCAGTCGTGCGCCGAGTGCGCGAGCTGGGTCCACACGGCGAAGGCGCCGGCCACCACTGTGGTGGGCACGGCCAGCAGCGCTGCCAGGCGCCCAGCGCGGTCGCGCATCTCCCCGGCCGTCTTCAACGCCAGGAAGATCGCCCCGTGGGTGGCGAAAAGCAACGTGGTGGTGGCCGCGCCGAGCAGCGCGTAGGGGCTGAGCAGGTCGGTGAGCGAGGAGACCATCTGATGGTCCGCCGTCAGCTCCACCCCGCGCACCAGGTTCGCGAAGGCGAGCCCCCACATGATCGCCGGGATCCAGGAACCGAGGGTGATCGCCCAGTCCCATCGGGCGCGCCACGTATCGTCGTTGATCTTGCCGCGGAACTCGAACGCCACCCCGCGCATGATCAGCGCCGCGAGGATCACCAGCAGCGGCAGGTAGAACCCGGAGAACATCGTGGCGTACCACTCCGGGAAGGCGGCGAAGGTGGCGGCGCCGGCCACGATCACCCAGACCTCGTTGCCGTCCCAGACGGGGCCGATGGTGTTGATGATCAGGCGTCGGTCGGTGTCGTTGCGGCTCAACGGGCGCATCAGCATCCCGACGCCGAAGTCGAACCCCTCGAGCACGAGGTAGCCGAGCCAGAAGAAGGCGACGATGACGAACCAGAGCTGCGGCAGATCCATGATGTGACCTCAGTAGGCGAAGGAAAGGGGAGCGTCGTCGGAGGAGTCCCCGCCGCCGTCGGGACTGTCCGGCCTGTCGGGGCCAGACGCCAGCGCTGGTGAGGTGGCCGCAATCCCTGCCGAGGCGTAGCGCCGCATCAGGGTGAACCAGACCACGGCGAGCACGGTGTAGAGCACGGTGAACGTGACGGTCGCAGCGATCACCTCGCCGGCCACCACAGAGCTGGACACTCCGTCCTGAGTGAGCAGCCGGATCGCATCCACCCCGTTCGGGTCCGGGTTCGGGACCACCACCCAGGGCTGGCGGCCGGTCTCGGTGAAGATCCACCCGAAGGAGGCCGCGACGAACGGCATCGGCAGGGCGAGCAGGCACAGGCGTGCGAACCAGCGGTTCTCGGTGACCCGCCCCCTGCGTAGCAGCCACAGGCCGGCGACGGCCAGTAGGCCGCTGAACACGGCGAATCCGATCATCAACCGGAAGGACCAGTAGGTGAGGGCCAGGTTGGGCTGGTAGTCGACGCCCTCGCCGTAGGCGGCCTCGTACTCGGTCTGCAGGTCCTGCACGCCGGGCAGGTAGCCGTCGAAGTCGCCGGTGCCGAGGAAACTGGTCAGGCCGGGCACGGTGAGGATGTGATCGACCCCTTCGCAGGAGTTGGACAGGTCGCCGATGGTCAGGATCGAGAACGCGGCGCCGTTCTCGCCCTCGCAGAGCGCCTCGGCGGCGGACATTTTCATCGGCTGCTGCTCGTACATGAGCTTGGCCTGCCAGTCACCGCTGGCTGCGACCCCGGCGCCGGCGATCACGATCGTGACCATGCCCAGGATGGCTGCGGGGCGATAGATCGTACGGGCGGTCTCCCGGTCCCCGGCGCGGACCGACTTCACGATCCACCAGCCCGCCACGCCGGCGACGAAGGTACCGCCCACCAGCAGTGCTGAGGCGACGGTGTGACTGTAGGCGGCGAGCAGCGTGTTGTTGGTCATGACGGCGCCGAAGTCGGTCATCTCGGCCCGGCCGGTGCTCTCGTTGTAGACGGCGCCGACCGGGTGCTGCATCCACGAGTTCGCCGCCAGGATGAAGTAGGCGGAGATGTTCGTGGCCACGGCCACGATCCAGATGCAGGCCAGGTGCACCTTCTTCGGCAGCTTGTCCCACCCGAAGATCCATAGACCGAGGAAGGTGGACTCGAAGAAGAAGGCCGCCAGCCCCTCGATCGCCAATGGAGCGCCGAATACGTCTCCGACGAATCGGGAGTACTCGCTCCAATTCATCCCGAACTGGAACTCCTGCACGATCCCGGTGACCACCCCGAGTGCGAAGTTGATCAGCAACAGCTTGCCGAAGAACTTCGTGAGCTTCAGCCACGACTCGTTGCCGGTACGCACCCACATCGTCTGCATGATCGCCACCAGCGGTGCCAGACCGATCGTGAGCGGCACGAAGATGAAGTGGTAGACGGTGACGATGGCGAACTGCCATCGAGCGAGATCGAGGGTGTCCACGCGGGTGCGTCCTTCCGTGGGGTGTGCTTCTCACGGTAGGCGCGTCATGGCGCCGATCTCCGGGACGAAGGTCCCAGCCGACCGCGGATCTGCAGGTCCGCCTCGTGGCGACGTCCCCCGCTGGTGACCTCTCCTGTGCGATACTCCTCGTGGTGACCGGCTCGATCCATACCTGCCGGGAGCCCGGTGACATCGGCAAAGGTAGTTGGGGTCATGGAGTACGCGCCGCCTCAGGTGGCGGGCGCGGCCCAGGACCGACCACCCGGCGAACGTGCCCCCATGGTGCGTGATGGCACTGGCAGACGGTCAACGCGAGCAGATCGCGAGGCCCGAGCACCAAGGACTTTTTGACGGTTCGCTTCACCGAAGGCGGCCGACGAACCGCCCTCGGACATCAGGTGGGTATGGCTGGTGTCCGACGGCCTGGGGAATTACCCGTGTCAGACGAACACCAGAACATCAGCACCAGCGCGACCGACCACGAGGGTGTGGAGCAGCCGCGCAAGCGCCGTTCCCGCCGCGCGACCGCACCGGCCATGACGCCGGACGCGCCGACCACGTCGCCAGATCCCGTGCAGGAGGTGCCCGCGCCCGAGCCGACGAGTGAGCCTGCCCCGCAAGCCGCTGAGCCACCTGCTGAGCCCGCCGCCGAGAAGCCGAAGCGTGCCCCGCGCAAGCGTGCGCCGAAGAAGAGCGCCGATCCGGCCCCCGCCGAGACCGCGAGCACCGACGAGGCACCCACCGAGAAGGCCGCGCCCGATACGGCTCCCGCGAGCGCTCCGACGCCGGAGGTGCCGGCGACCGACGACGCCCCGGCCGAGCAGGCTCCGGCACCTACGCGCAAGCGCGGCGGACGCCGCGCCGTCTCCGGCGGCGGTACCCCTGAACCGGCACCCGCCCTCGATGTCTTCGCCGCCTTCGGCGTGCAGCGGGACGAGGATGAGGAAGACGCCGCCACCACCGCGGCCCCGCAGCTCGATCTGGACGTGCCCGCCCGCGACGAGGCTCCGGCCGCCGACGCGGCAGTGGAGAACGACGAGGACGAGGACGAGGACGAGCAGAACGCCGCGGAGCAGAACGAGGACGACGAGCCGCGCCTGCCCGCCACCGCACTGCTGTTCCAGGCGCCGGACACCTCTCGCGGCCGTCGTCGCCGCCGGTCCACCGACGCCGACGTCTCCACCGAGACCGCTGACTCACCTCGCGAGCAGGAGGCCGGCGACGACGAGACGCCGGACTCCTCCGCCAAGCCCACGAAGAAGAAGGGCAAGGGAGGCTCCCGTAAGAAGGGTGCTCGCCAGTCCGACTCCGACGCTGAGCAGCAGGTCGAGGATGGTTCGGCCGACGACCAGTCCACCGACGAGACTGCAGACTCCGGTGAGGCAGACGGCTCCGGCTCCTCCGGAGGGGGGAAGCGCCGTCGCCGGCGTGGTGGCCGTGGCCGCCGCAAGACCGGCGGGAACGGCGACTCCGGGCAGGACCAGGACTCCGCCGAGGGCGAGGGCCCTTCGGGTGATGACAGCAAGGGCTCGGACTCGGACAACTCGGGTGGCTCGGACGCCGAGAACGGTGCGGACGGCTCCGGTGACGGCGACGGAAGCGGTTCCTCCCGCCGTCGGCGCCGGCGTCGCAGCCGTGGTTCCAGGGGTGGCGACGACTCCGGCTCGGCCAAGGACGAGGTGACCGCGCTCAAGGGATCCACCCGCCTGGAGGCCAAGCGTCAGCGACGTCGCGAGGGCCGGGACTCCAACCGGCGCCGCTCCATCATCACCGAGGCTGAGTTCCTCGCCCGCCGTGAGTCCGTGGACCGGTCGATGGTGGTGCGTGAGCGCGACGGGCGCACTCAGATCGCCGTGCTCGAGGACGACGTGCTCGTGGAGCACTACGTGGCCCGCAAGACGCAGAGCTCGATGGTCGGCAACGTGTATCTGGGCCGGGTGCAGAACGTGCTGCCCTCCATGGAAGCGGCGTTCGTGGATCTCGGCAAGGGGCGCAACGCCGTCTTGTATGCCGGCGAGGTGAACTGGGACGCCGCTGGTCTGGAAGGACAGCCGCGCCGCATCGAGCAGGCGCTCTCCTCCGGCGACTCCGTGCTCGTGCAGGTCACCAAGGACCCGATCGGCCACAAGGGTGCCCGCCTGACGGCGCAGGTCACCCTCGCAGGTCGCTTCCTGGTGCTGGTGCCCTCGGGTTCCATGACCGGGATCTCCCGCAAGCTCCCGGACACCGAGCGCAACCGCCTGAAGAAGCTGCTCAAGGAGATCGTCCCGGACGGGCAGGGCGTGATCGTGCGCACCGCCGCCGAGGGCGCCAGCGAGGACGCGCTGCGTCGTGACGTGGAGCGGCTCACCAAGCAGTGGGACGACATCCAGACCAAGGTGAACCGCAAGTCCACCAACGCCCCGGTGCTGCTCAAGGGCGAGCCCGAGCTCTCCACCCGCGTGGTGCGGGACGTCTTCAACGAGGACTTCAAGAAGCTCGTGGTGGCCGGAGACGACGCCTGGAAGACCATCTCCGAGTACGTGGAGACCGTCGCCCCCGACCTGACCGAGCGACTCAGCCAGTGGACCGAGTCCAAGGACGTCTTCGCCGCGTACCGGATCGACGAGCAGCTCGCCAAGGGCATGGACCGCAAGGTGTTCCTGCCCTCGGGTGGGTCGCTGGTGATCGACCGTACCGAAGCGATGACCGTGGTGGACGTGAACACCGGCAAGTTCACCGGATCCGGCGGCACGCTGGAGGAGACGGTCACCAAGAACAACCTCGAGGCGGCCGAGGAGATCGTGCGCCAGCTCCGGCTGCGCGACATCGGCGGCATCATCGTGGTCGACTTCATCGACATGGTGCTGGAAGCCAACCGCGACTTGGTGATGCGGCGGCTGGTGGAGTGCCTGGGGCGGGATCGCACTCGCCATCAGGTGGCCGAGGTGACCTCGCTGGGCCTGGTGCAGATGACCCGTAAGCGGGTCGGCCAGGGCCTCGTGGAGGCGTTCAGCGAGACCTGCGAGCACTGCAACGGCCGCGGTTTCCTGGTGCACTCGGACCCCGTGGAGTCCAAGGACAAGGGAGCCGGCTCCGACAACGGTTCGGACGGTTCCGGACGTTCCGGACGCCGTCGCAAGAACCGGCAGGACAAGCCGGCCACGCCCGAGCCCGAGGTGGACCCGGAGAAGCAGGCGCAGGTGCGTGCCACGTTGGCCACGATCGCTGCGGCGGCCGCTCACGCGCACGAGCACGAGCAGCACCCCGAGGGTGACAGCGACGCCGGTGATGCGAGCAGCGCGGGCGCATCGGCCCCGACGGACGCTCCCGAGTCCGAAGCACCGACAGGGGACACGACTTCCTCAGGCGACCCAACAGGGGACGGCGGTGAGCCCGATGCCCCGAAAGGGGACAGCGCGGACTCAGGAGCCCCCACCGGGGACACGGCTGAGCCGAGCGCTGCGGAGGTGGATGCCGTGGATCCGGTGAGCCACGCCGAGGCACCGGCTGACGTGGCGACCCCGTCCGGCGATCCGGCCACCGTCGAGGGCGAGCCGGGTCCCGGGCTCTAGGTCAGCGATCGACGACGCCTGCGCGCGGTGACGGCCCTCGGGTCGCGGTCAGCGGGTGGTCTGGGCCATCCGGCGCTGCCACCACGACCGGGCCAGGACGGGAAACACTGCGAGCGCGAGCAACGTGAGCAACCCGGCGGTCGCCACCGTCCAACCACCCAGGGTGATCGGCGTGGTCACCGCGGCCCAGAATCCGAGGATCAGCAGGCCACGCGAGGCGGGACCGGTGGAGCGAGCCCGGCTCGTCGGTGAGGCGTCCGTGAAGACATCGTCAGTGGGCAGCACGCGCGTGGCATAGGTGTCGCCCACGGTGAGCCCGGCCGTCTCGGCGAACCCGGCGAGGCTGGTCAGATCGTCGGACGGGACCCAGTGGTCGAACGGCAGCACAGCACGCCAGCGCCCGGTGCGATCCACCAGCGCCACTGCCCACGGACCGCCGTCGTCCATCAGGCGACGCATGGCCACCACACCTCGCTCGGTGTCGTGCGGACCAGCGACCCACGCCTCGTGCCCGCCCGGTCCGCGCACGCCGAGATCGCTGCCGTCATACAGCAACGCAGTGCGGCGTGCGAACCCGCGCGTACGACCCGAGCTCCTGCCGGGGTGGTAGACCGCTGCCGGGCGTCGCGCTCGCCGGTCCCGGAGGAGTTCGTAGCACCACCACAGCCACGGTTCGATCACGGCCGCGACCGCCCACAGCACGCACAGGCGGATGAACCACGTCTCGGCGAGCAGATAGGCGCTCCCGATGCCACCGATCACGATCGCCCAGGCTGCTGGGCCGCGGAGCACCCAGTTCGCCGGGGACGCGGGCCCGGTGTCGCCGCGCCAGAACCGCCGCCGTTTCGCCCGGCGCTTGTACGCCACCGTTGGCCGGGTGCCGCCGCCGCGGTACTCCTGCAGATGCGGCGCCGGCCGCAGCAGGTCGATGAGCGGTTCGGGGTCGAACCCGGTCGCCCCCGGTGACGCGAGGGAGCGTGGCGCCACGCCTCCCTGCGGCATCATCGCCTGCTGAGCACGTGAGCGCCAGCCGCTCGGCGCCTGAAGCGGGCCTGCGCTGGGTGGGTGCATCACGCCGCGCCGGATCGGCACACCGAGAAGAGCGGCGCCCTGGGTAAACCCGGCGGTATCGAGGCCCCACACCAGCAGGTCCCGCGCTCGGAGCTGCTCGGCGGCCGGCACGGTGGCCCGGTACTGGCCCACCTGGTACTCCGGTTGCGTCAGCCAGTCCGCCACCGCGACGGCGCCCAGGCTGTACCCGGACTCGGAACAGAAGTGGATCACGCCGAGCTCGTCGTACAGGGGGACCGGCGCCCACCGCTCGGCGGGGTCGTACCCGGCGAGCACGTCGCGCGGGGTGGGCGGGCTCACGTGCATCAGGGAGGCGATCGGTTCCTCCTCGCCGATCACCCGCACGCCTGCGCTGGTGGTGATCTGCACCCGGCCGGAGCTGAACAGCACCCGCGCCCGACGGGCCCACCGCCGCTGCGGGGCGGCACGGGCGGACGAGCGCAGTTCGATCCGGCCGCTGCCCGCCGGGTTGAGCGGCATCGCGGGGCGCTCGAAGTCCCAGACAGCGGCGGTGAACACGCAGGTGATGTGGTCGGCGGCACGGGCTGCCTCGGCCACCTCACCGGCCAGCATCAGCCGGTGCATCCCACCCGAGGGGTAGGTGCCCGCCGGCGGAAGTCGCGAGGCGGCCGCTTCGAGCCGCCCGACGGCCGGCCCCAGCAGCGTACGGAAGCCGTAGACCGGCTCGTCGTCGGGGTTCTCAGCCGCCGGTGTGCTGCCGACAGGAGCGTCGGGCCCCATCGTCGGTTCACCCCAGGAGGTGACGGTGGGCATTGCCAGCGTGCGGGACTCGACCTCGCTGAGCTGCCAACCGCTCAACCGTTGCTCAGCCAGTGACAGGCCGCTGGCGAGCCGGGTGAAGGTCTCCCGGAGCCCCTGCTGCTGCGTGGGCAGCACCGCCAGCAGCTCGGTGACGCTGCGGCGCGCCTCGTCCACGGCCGAACGTGCCTGGTCGAACGGGTCACCGCCACGCGCCAGCAGCAGCTGGGTGGCAGTGTGCGGCCGGGTGGGGCGGATCGGGGCATCAGTCATCGTGCTCCCAACCTAGCGGCCGAGCAGGTCCGGACCGTTGCGTCGCGATGGGGAGTTCGGCCCGTCAGCGGGCGGTCAGATCCCGCGGTTCCCAGCGCTCCTCCTGCACCTGCCCGGTCGCGTCCCG
This sequence comes from Ruania alba, assembly GCF_900105765.1. Lineage (NCBI taxonomy): Bacteria > Bacillati > Actinomycetota > Actinomycetes > Micrococcales > Ruaniaceae > Ruania > Ruania alba. The sequence continues at coordinate 2,046,082 of NZ_FNTX01000001.1, read as the reverse complement.
CAGCACCCGGTAGGCGCCCTTCCCGGGTCGCTCCGTGACTGCCTCCACGAGCGAGGTGCCTTCGTAGACCAGGCCGACGCCGTCGTCGGTGCAGTGAGTCTCGCCGAGGGTGCCCTCGGCCACGAGGGCATGGACGAGCGGCCGACGGCGTTCCTCACTGTCGTAGTGCACGCCGTTGGCGTAGGGCAACAGTCCCAGCCCGTTCGTGACGGGGCGCAGCTCGGGGCCGAAGGAGTCGGTGGTCCCACCGGTGAACCAGCAGATCGAGCCTGCGCTCACCCCCGCGAGCACCACGCCGGACTCCCAGACGCGCCTGACGATCTCGTCCAGGCCGTGCACGCGCCACACGGCGAGCAGGTTCGCCACCGAGCCGCCGTCCACCCAGACCACGTCCTGGGTGAGCAGCGTGGCCTCGATGTCCTCCACGTTCGGCATGGTGAACAGCCGCAACGGCGTGACGTCGTATCCCGCGACGCGCCCCGCCTCGGACATGGCGGCGATCCGCCAGTCCTGGTCACCGCCCGCCGTGCCCACATAGGACAGCCGCGGTGCACGCCCGGCCACCCCGGAACGTTCGACGGCATGGTGCACCAGCGCGTCGAACTCCAGCCGGGTGCGGTGCCCGGGGCGGTAACCTCCGGAGGTGGCGACGATCGTGGGCTTCGAGGCGGGCACAACAAGCTCCTGTCGAGCGACGGTGGCGGGGCCGCCAGCCTACTGACCGGTGTGGGGTGCCTTTTCGTCGTAGATCGGCGATCGTGCGACGCTAGTGCACCCCACGGCCGGATCCGGACCGCAAGAGAGGTCCAGGTCACGCACGTGTGGTTTGCTCATCGGGGCAGGCGTCGCGTAATCTTGAGCGTCGGTGCGTAAAGCACCGCCATCCCGTGCGCGCCTACGAAGGCGCCGGTCGCTGACCTTTGGTTGCACCAGCAACTCGGCAGCCGCGTTGATGCAAGCGCACGGGTGCCCCAGCAGTCTGACGACAGAGATGAGCAGGAACGTGGTGTACGCGATCGTGAAGGCCGGCGGCCGACAGGAGAAGGTGTCCGTCGGCGACATCGTCGTCGTGGACCGGATCTCCGGGACCTCGGGCGACTCCGTGGAGCTCGAGCCGGTCCTGCTCGTCGATGGTGACAAGGTCACCTCCGACGCCAAGGGCCTCGAGAAGGTGACGGTGACCGCAGAGATCGTCCGGGACGACAAGGGCAAGAAGATCTCCATCGTCAAGTACAAGAACAAGACCGGGTACCGCAAGCGCATGGGGCACCGCCAGAAGCTGACCCGCCTCAAGGTCACCGGCATCAAGTAATCCCGAGCACGGCGAGCCAGGTCGCCATCTCGGATCCGGACATACGAACGAAAGGGTCACCATGGCATCAAAGAAGGGCGTCTCCTCTTCCAAGAACGGGCGCGACTCCAATGCCCAGCGCCTCGGCGTCAAGCGCTTCGGCGGACAGGCCGTCAAGGCCGGCGAGATCATCGTGCGCCAGCGTGGTACACACTTCCACCCGGGCCTGAACGTGGGCCGCGGCGGCGATGACACCCTCTTCGCCCTGCAGCCGGGCGCCGTGCAGTTCGGCCAGCGGCGTGGCCGCAAGGTCGTCGACATCGTCGCGGCCGAGGTCTGAGCACACTTTTCCTGACGGCGGGGGTGCAGCGGCTGAGTCGCTGTGCCCCCGCCGTTTTCGCATGAGGGTGGCACCGTCCACCCGCACGGAGGGATGAACCATGGCCAGCTTCGTCGACCGCGTGGTGGTCCACGCCCGCGGTGGTGACGGTGGCCACGGGTGCGCCTCGGTCCACCGCGAGAAGTTCAAGCCGCTCGGCGGCCCGGACGGTGCCAACGGCGGCTCCGGCGGGGACGTGGTGCTCGTGGTCGACCCGCAGGTGACCACCCTGCTCGACTACCACCACCTGCCGCACCGGCGGGCCCAGAACGGCACCCCGGGCATGGGCGACAATCGCACCGGTCGGCACGGTGAGGTGCTCGAGCTGGCGGTACCGGACGGCACCGTGGTGAAGACCCGTGAGGGTGAGGTGCTCGCCGACATGGTGGGCTCCGGTACCCGGTTCGTCGCCGCCGAAGGGGGCCGTGGTGGGCTCGGCAACGCCGCCCTCGCCTCGCCCAAGCGCAAGGCACCCGGTTTCGCGCTGCTGGGTGAGCCCGGCCAGGAACGTGACCTGGTGCTCGAGCTGAAGACAGTGGCCGATGTGGCGCTGGTGGGATACCCGAGCGCCGGGAAGTCTTCCCTGATCGCCGCGATCTCCGCCGCCCGGCCGAAGATCGCCGACTACCCGTTCACCACCCTGGTGCCCAACCTCGGTGTGGTCCAGGCCGGGGAGCAGCGCTTCACCGTGGCCGACGTGCCCGGCCTGATCCCCGGGGCCAGCGAGGGCAAGGGACTTGGTCTGGAGTTCCTGCGCCACATCGAACGCTGTGCGGTGATCGTGCATGTGCTCGACTGCGCCACGCTCGAACCGGGCCGTGACCCGATCAGCGACCTGGACGTGATCGAGACCGAGCTCGGCGCCTACGCCGCCGATCTGGGGATCGACGGCGGGCGGGTGCCGCTGGCGGATCGGCCACGGTTGGTGGTGCTGAACAAGATCGACGTGCCCGAGGCGCGGGACCTGGCCGAGCTGGTGCGCCCCGACCTCGAGGAACGCGGCTTGCAGGTGCTGGAGATCTCGACGGCGTCCCACGAAGGGCTACGACCACTCACCTTTGCGCTCGCCGCGCTGGTGACCCGTGCCCGCGCCGAGGCGCCGGCACCCGAGGCCACCCGGACGGTGCTCCGTCCGCGTGCGGTGAACGAGAAGTCCTTCACCGTCACGCGCCGCCAGAGCGACCACGTCTACTACCTGGTACGCGGCGACAAACCGGAGCGGTGGGTGCGCCAGACCGACTTCGCCAACGACGAAGCGGTCGGGTATCTGGCCGATCGGCTCGCCAAGCTGGGAGTCGAGGACGAGCTCTTCCGCGCCGGCGCCCAGGCGGGTGACGAGGTGGTGATCGGCGACGGCCCGAACGGGGTGGTCTTCGACTGGGAGCCCACCATGGCCGTGGGTGCCGAGCTGCTCGCCGGTCCTCGTGGGAGCGATCTGCGCCTGGAGGAGACTCACCGGCCCACGCGTGCCGAGAAGCGTGCCGCCTTCCACGACAAGATGGACGCCAAGGCGACTGCCCGCGATGAGCTGTGGGCCGACGGGGAGGACTCCGCCGCCGGGGACTGGTCCGACGACTCCGAGGAGGGCCGGTGACGGCGTCGTTACCGGACCGCGCCGCCTTCGCTGACCCGGCACAGGCACAGCGCATCGTGGTCAAGGTGGGCTCTTCCTCGCTCACCGATTCTTCCGGTCGCCTCGACGTGACCCGTCTGTCGGCCCTGGTCGATGTGCTCGCGGCACGGATCGCCGACGGCGGACAGGTCACCCTGGTCTCCTCCGGTGCCATCGCGTCGGCGTTGACCGTGCTGGGGCTGCCCGGCCGTCCGCGCGATCTGTCCCTCGCCCAGGCCGCCGCGAGCGTGGGCCAGGGCCTGCTGATGGCGCACTACACGCGGGCGTTCTCCGTGCACCACCTGCACGTGGGTCAGGTACTGCTCACGGTGGAGGACGTGGTCCGGCGCGGGCACTACCGGAACGCTCAGCGTGCCCTGAACCGGCTGCTCGACCTGGGCGTGGTGCCGATCGTGAACGAGAACGACACGGTGGCCACCCACGAGATCCGGTTCGGCGACAACGACCGCGTCGCGGCCCTGGTGGCGCACCTGACCCAGGCTGACGCCTTGCTGCTGCTCAGCGACGTCGATGCGCTCTACGATGGCCCACCGAGCCGCCCCGGTGCGCAGCGGATCGCCCGCGTGGAGCGTCCCGAGGATCTGGACGGACTGGAGATCACCGCACCCGGCAGCGCCGTGGGCACCGGCGGGATGGTCACCAAGGTGGAAGCCGCCACGATCGCCACCGGGTCTGGTGTGCCGGTGGTGCTCACCAGCGCCGCGAACGCCGCCGCTGCACTGGCCGGTGCGGATGTCGGCACCTGGTTCGCCCCGACCGGCCGGCGGATCCAGAGCAGGCGACTCTGGCTCGCGCACGCCGCTCGGACCCGAGGTCGCGTGATCCTGGACGATGGCGCGGTGCGGGCGATCACGATCGGGAAGAAGTCGTTGCTCGCGGCCGGGGTGATCGGCGCTGACGGTGATTTCGAGGCGGGTGACCCGGTCGAGCTGGTCGGTACCGACGGCACTGTGGTGGCCCGCGGGCTGGTGGGCTACTCCGCGGAGGACCTGCCCGTGCGGATGGGGCGCACCTCCGAACAGCTGGCGGAGATCTTCGGGGACGCCGACACCCGGGCCGTGGTGCACCGCGACGACCTGGTCCAGGTGCGTAGCCCGCGCTGACCGAAATCGGGTGGTGGGTCGGGTGTATCAGAACGCACGAGTTGCACACTTGACCAGGTATGCACACCATTCACCCCATGGCGCGTAACGCGGAGGAGACGGTCTGGTCTTCGGCGGCGCGCCACTTCCGCTGCTGGCGGGACGGCTCCCCGACGGCGATGGACGACCTGGTCCGTGAGCTCACCCCGGTGCTCTGGCAGGTGGTGCGGGCGCAACGCCTGGACACCGAGACGGCCTCGGACGTCGTTCAGTCCACCTGGCTGGCGCTCGTGCGCCGGCCGGAATCCGTGCGCGAGCCGGACGCCGTCGGGGCCTGGCTGATCACCACCGCCCGCAGGGAGGCCTGGCGCGTGACCAAGGCAGGCGCCAAACTCGAACCGATGGAAGAGGTTCCGGAGTTCGGTGAGGGCGCCTCGGCCGAGCACGAGGCGACGACGCGCTGGATGGACGACGTGCTGTGGCGGCTCGTGCGGCAGCTCTCCGAACGCTGTCAGCGTCTGCTCCGGGTCGCTGCGTTCTTGGACCGACCCGACTACCGGAACCTGGCCGGTGAGCTGGGGATGGCCGTGGGCAGCATCGGTCCCACCCGGGCACGATGTCTGGATCGACTCCGATCCATGCTCGCCGCGGAAGGGGTACACCATGCCTGAGGGCGTGCAGCGCGGACCCTCCGAGGCCGACACGTGGGAGTGGATGCGGGGGATGTGGCAGCGTGCGGACCCCGCCCCGACCGGGTTGGTCGACTCGGTGATCGCTGCGATCGCCGCTGAGGACCTCGACGCCGAGCTGCTGAGCCTGCGGCCGGCCGAGCTGGCCGGCGTGCGCGGTGAGGGGGCACAGGTGCTGGAATTCACCTCCGACAGCCTCACGCTGGTGCTGCGGCTCGGCCAGGACGACGACGGGTCGCGGCGGGTGGACGGTTGGGCGGAGGGCATCCGTGAGGTGGCCCTGGTGAACGAGGAATGGTCTCGCACGGTCCAGGTGAGCGCCGCGGGCCGGTTCGAGTTCGACAAGGTGCCTTCCGGACCGGTGCGACTGCGACTACGTTCCGACGAGGGTGCGTACCTGACTCCAGGATTCGAGGTATGAGATGACCGACTGGAAGCCTCCGGCGCTGTGGGCGCGGGTGCGCGCCACGGGTCCCGATCCGGATGTCGGATGGTTCGGCACGACCTACCTCAGCGACTCGTTGCTGTGCCCACTTGTCCCGGGTGCTGAGGAGGACCTTGCCGTTCTCGACGAGGTCCTCGCGGAGCGGCAGTGGCGGCTTGAGCTCGGCGATCCTGTCCTATTCGTCTCGGACGAGGTGAGCGCCGACGCGGGGGTGACAGGCGCCGTCGAGAACTTCCGGAAGGCGTACCGGGCGGGCGAGCCGACAACAGCGCTGGAGGCGCTGCGAAGGCTTTGGAAGCCTCTGTACGCGGGGCGAGAGCACGCCGGTCCGGAGGGGCAGCCGATCCCGGTCGGGGTGATCGGGGTGCACCTGGCCAGGAATGTGGGTGCCCCCGTCGACGGGCCGGATGCAGCCGTCGCGTTGCGGGCCGTGCAGGAGCGTCGGCGGGCACCCGTGGCCCTCGGCCTCGACCATCTGCTCAGTCTCGGGCCCTTCATCGAGACCAATCCCTTCATCGAGACGAACCCCTTCATCGAGACGAACCCCTTCATCGAGACCAATCCCGCCGCCGGGTACGCCCGGCCGGGGCTCGGCGGACGGCAACCGGTGAGCGTACCGATCGCCCCGCCGTCCCGTCGCCCCGAGGCCTCTCGCAGGGTCACGGTGGCGGTGCTCGACACCGGGTGCGGCGACCACGAGTGGCTCGACGACGTCGTCACCGTGCCGCACGTCGACGGACATCCCATCGGCCGGCACGGCTCACCTGATCCGGAACGGGACCCGAGCCCGGGACCGACCATCACCGGTCTCGCCGGGCGCGCCGTCGGCCACGGGACGTTCATCGCCGGCCTGGTGCGGCAGGTGGCACCGGATGCTGACCTGCTCGCGGTGCGGGTCTGTGATGGGGACGGGATCGTCACCGAGCTCGAGCTCATCTCCGTGCTCGCTCAGCTCACCGCGTACCAGCGCACGACAGGTCCCATCGACGTGCTCAACCTGTCGCTCAGTTACACCCACGAGCGGCCCGAGGATGCCGCCTACAGCTCCGCGCTCTACGGGGTGCTGCACCACCTGCGCGCGGAGGGGACCACGATCGTCGCCTCCGCAGGGAACGCCGCCACCACTCGTCCGCATTTCCCGGCCGCGTTCACCCTCTCTCCGGACCCCTCGGTGGCGCCGTTGATCTCTGTGGGTGCGCGGAACCCGAACGGGACGATCGCGGCCTTCAGCAACCAAGGCGCGTGGGTCAGCTGCTGGGACCAGGGTGCGGCTCTGGTGAGCACCAGTCCGCGCCTGGACTCCGGCCGCCAGCCCACGGTGGAGACGGGGCCCGGCAGCGAGACCTTCGACCTCGACGACTTCAGTGGTGGCTTTGCCGTCTGGAGCGGGACCTCGTTCGCCGCACCGCTGCTCGCCGCCAGAGTGGCGCACGTGCTTGAACCGCGAATTCCTCCCGCCAAGCACATCGCGGAGCGGATCCGCGGTGCGCACCTGGCATGGCGAATGGTCGAGGACGGAGGTCGATGACGCGGTGACCGAGCTGCTCGCGGGCAGCGCGGGCGACGATGCCGCCGCGCTGCATGGTGAAGCCAGGCGAGTGGCCAACGCCGGCGATCTGCCTGGTGCGGAGAGATTGCTGCACCAGGCCCGTGAGTGTGCCACCAGCGTCGAGGACATCTGCCGGATCGAGGGAACCCTCGCGTTCGTCGAAGTCGAGCAGGGTCGTGCAGACGAAGGGCTCGCCCGGTGCGTGGCAGCGCTCGACGGCGCGGAGAGCGGCACACTGGCGCACGCACTCCTCGCGGGCCAGCTCGGCACGATCCGCTTCGTCCGCGGAGAGACTGACGCGGCCATCGAGCTGTTCAGCACCGCGCTGGAGGTCCTGACGGGAGAGGAGCGGTGCCGCATGCTCCTGAACCGGGGGACGGCCCACCTGAGCGTCGCCGCCTACGAGGCTGCTCGGCGGGACTTCGAGGAAGGCACCCGAGGCTCGAACGCCGTCTCGGCGGCCAAGAGTGCCCACAACCTCGGCTACCTGCACCTGCTCCGCGGCGAACTGGTGGACGCACTCCGGTGGATGGACCGCGCGCGCCCCGACCTCGCCGAGCTCGGCACGTCCGTGACCGCGACCCTCGACATCGACCGGGCCACGGCGCTGGACGCGGCCGGCCTGCGTGGTGAAGCAGTGGCGCTGCTGCGCGATGTGGCGGCGCGCCTGCATGGCAGCGGGCTGTGGCGGCTCCAAGCCGATGTCGACCTGCACCTGGCTCGCCAGCTCGGCGACGACGAGTCGCTGGGAGCCGCTGAGCGCGCGGTGCGTCGCAACCGTGAGCACGGCAACGCCGTCGATGCCGACGAGGCGCGCGCGGTGGTCATGCTCAGCAGGTGCCGCAGCGCGAGGCCACCGAGCCCGCACAGCGTGGAGACTCTCGCCGACCGGCTGGAGCGGGCCGGACGCCGGCACACGGCGACCGCGCTGCGGATGCGCGCCGCCGGCCTGCGCGGGGCAGAGCCCCGGCTCCCGGACAGTGAGGAGCCGCTGACCGTCCGCCTGCTTGCCGGTGAGGTCGCGGCTGAGGTGGCGTTGCGAGCCGGCGACACCGATGCGGCTCTGAGTGCGGCAGCGGCTGCGATCGACGAGCTCGACCGGTGGCAGCGCGGAATCGGCAGCCTCGAGCTGCAGTCGGTGAGCCGGCGGTTGGGGGCGCGGGTGATCAGGCTCGGCCAACGCGCCGCACATCTGAGCGGGGATCCTCAGGACCTGCTCACCTGGTCCGAGCGAGCTCGTGAGCTGGTGGCTCGCGTTCCTGCCACCCGACCGCCGGAGGAACTCGGCAACCTGCTGGCCGACTTGCGCCAACTCGGTCCGGACGGTGATCCCGCCGCGCGGTTGCAGCTGGTCGCCCAGATCCGCCACGGACGGTGGTTGGCCGCAGCGGATCTTCCGACTGGTGCGCTCGTCACGGTGCAGGCGGTGCGTGAACGGGCGGCGGGAGAACGAGCCGGACGCTACGTGACACTGATGGAGATCGAGGGCCGCCTCATCGCCCTCACGCTCGGCGACCGCGAGGAGATCCTCGACCTCGGCGAGTGGGCACACATGGCGCGCCTCCTCGGGGGTCTCAGCGCGGACCTGACGATGGCAGCACAGCTCGCGACCCCCGTGGTGCGGGCCGCTCTCCAGGAGCGGATCGAGGCGTTCGACCACATCCTCGAGCCCGCGCTATGCGGGGCGTCCTCGCTCGTCGTCACCGCCCCGGCGGTGATGGCTCGGATGCCGTGGGGCCAGCTGCCGAGCACTGCGGACGTCCCGGTGACCGTGCCGACCTCGGCGAGCGCCTGGCTGCGCAACGGCGATCGGCACGACCCGATCGGCGACGTCGGAGTCGTCGTCGGGCCCGGTACCCGCACCGGAAGCGCGGAGGCGGACGTGGTGCGCCAGCGATGGCACACGCACACGGTGACGGCAGGGGACCGGTGCCACGACGCCGAGGCCCTCGCTGCGGACGTGGATCTGCTGCATGTGAGCGCCCACGGTCAGGACCGGGAGGCGCACCCACTGTTCGCCTCCTTGCAGCTGACCGACGGCGACCTGTTCGGACACGACGTCGAGCTCTTCGGTCGGGTGCCGCCCGTGGTGGTCCTCTCCGCGTGCGGGGCAGCCGGTGGCTCGCTCGGGATGGCGCGGGCGTGGCTGCACGCGGGAGCGCGCACTGTGGTGGCGGCGCCGGCCGACATCGCCGAGACGGCCGCGCTCGAGCGATTCTCCCGGCTGCACGAGTTGCTCGCCGGCGGGCGCAGCCCGGCCGAGGCGGTCGCGACGGCGTTCGGTGGCGACGCGCTCGACTGTGCCGTGCAGTGCTACGGCACCGGGTGATCTGTGACGTCTCTCACGTCTCACGATTTGGTTGACACGTCATCCAAACCGTCCGTAGAGTACTGACCAAGGTCTTGAGTGTCAGCGAGACGGCCCCGGCCAGCTGACCGGCAACCCTCCTGTGCGGTGGGGTGCCCCGGGTGACGACCTGGCCCCGGCCAACTGGTGCGGGGCAAGCGCAGCACCGCAGATGCGGTGAACGAGAGAAGGACACCTCAGCAGATGATCCAGGACTGGACCACAGTGCCCGAACGGCCCGCACTGAGCGTCACCCCCTGTGTCATGTGCTGTTGTCGCATGCCGGCCTGAGCCGAGCTCCATCCGATGTCTCGGGCGTTCTTGCCCCTTCGGCATCACCCTCGGTCCCCAGGTGCACACCTGCCGGTGGCGTGACACCACCAGCGTGCATCAGGCGATCGAGCCCCCGGCCTCTCGCTGAAAAGGACACTTCCCATGTCTGCTGCATCCGCTGCTCGTCCCACCTCCCTGATCGCCCTCGATCTCTCCGGCGCCGGCGCACCGCGCGAATGGCGCCGCGCTGAGGACTCCGACGCCGAGTCCTTCATCATGGGTCGCCTCGCCGGGCTCGCCTCCCTCGCCGACAAGGGCGGGGTCGACGTGCTGGCCTTGGACGAGACCTTCCACGCCGCCGGCCAGCGTCGCCGGGACGACTGGCTCGACGGCGCCGTCGCCGCCTCCCGCCTCTCCCGGCACACCTCCTCGGCCACCCTGGTGGCGACGGTGCCGCTGACCGGGAGCCGCCCGGACCACGTCGGCGGAGCGGTCGCCAGCGTGCACCGCGCCTCGGCCGGTCGTGCCGGCTGGCAGCTTGAGGTCGCCGAGTCCGGCACGCGTAGCCTGCGCGCGGTCGAGTCCGTGATCGGCACGTGGCCCACGACGGCGGAGCGCACCAGTGCCACGACCCGCCCCCAGGTGGTGGTTCCGGTGCGTACCCCAGTGGACGGTGAGCTCGCCGCCGCGCGCGGCGACATCGCCCGGATCAGCGTGGCCACCTTCGAGGAGGCCCGGGCCGCCCGGACCGCGATCCGTGAGGCTGCCGCCGAGTGGGGCCGCGACCCCGACGATGTGCAGGTGCTCGTCGATGTGCACGCCGTGATCTCCGCCGACGCCCCGAGTGCGCGGGCTCGATGGGACCTGCTCACCTCGCTGGAGACCCAGCCGCGACAGGTGCCGCTGCGCTCGATCGGAACCGCGACCGACCTCGCCGACCTGTGGGCCACCTGGGTACACGGGGAGCCGCCGACGGGTTCACCGTGATCCCCGCCTCGGTGCCCACCGACGTGGTCGCACTGGTGCAGGAGGTCATCCCGCAGCTGGAGGCCCGCGGACTGCGCAAGCCGCGCACCGCCGCGGTGGACACGGCGCCGGCACGTCGCACGACTCGCCGCACTCCGGCACGTCAGCGCAGCCACGCCACCGCCTGACCAGAATCCGACGTCGACCTGGAGGTCGTGGCGCCTCGGTGTGAGGCGGGCGACAGCCGGCCGACGTCGGATTCTGCGGATCAGGGCGTAGCATTGCTGCTGCGGTCGGGCTTCGGCGTCGACCAGGGCATGGCGCGCACCAGCGGTGGGGTGGTGCGCACACCGTCGCACCCTGGAGCATGAATGTCCCCGCTGAGTTCCTACCGGAACCTGTTCTCCCTCACCGGCGCGATCTACGTGATCATCGCCTTCCTCGCCCGCCTCCCGCTGGCGATGTCGCAGATCGGTGCGCTGCTGCTGGTCTCAGCGGTGACCGGTTCCTACGGTGCCGGTGGTGCCGCGGCCGGTGCGACCGCCGTCGTGAACGCGGTGGCCTCCCCACTGGCCGGTGCGCTCACCGACCGGGTGGGACAGCGCCGGGTGCTGCTCGTGCAGTCGGTGGTGGGCGCCGCCGGACTGATCTGGCTCGTGCTCGCTGCCGCGAGCTACACCTCGGGCGAAGCGTGGTGGCCGCTCGTGCTGATCGCGGGTGCCAGCGGCGCGTTCCTGCCTCAGGTCGGGACGATGGCGCGGGTGCGATGGCGCCCGATCGCACGACGTTCGGGCAGGGCGGAGCAGCGGATGGTCGATGCAGCCTTCTCCTACGAGGGCGCAGCCGACGAGGCCAGCTTCGTGCTCGGGCCGGCCCTGGTCGGGGTGGTGGCGGCGATTCTGAACCCGTCTGCGGCGTTGATCACCGCTGGTGTGCTGCTCGGCGTGTTCGGGCTGTGGTTCGCCCTGCACCCCACGGCCACGGTGGTGCCGAAGCCGGACCGTTCGGTCGCTGCGGTGCGGTTGCCGGCGGTGCTGTTCGTGCTGGTGTTCGCCCAGCTCACAATCGGGATGATCTTCGGGTCGGTCCAGGCGGGGGCTTCGGTGCTCGCCACCGAGGCGGGGGAGCCGGGCCTGACTGGTCTGCTGCACGCGTTGCTCGGGATCGGTTCGGTGACGGCCGGTCTGGCCGTCGTCGCGGTGCCCGAGGCGTTCCGGTACGAGAATCGACTGCGTCTGTTCACGGTTGCTCTGGCGGTACTGAGCCTGCCGCTGCTGCTGGTGTCCTCCATCGGCGGGCTCGTCCCGGTGCTGGTCGTCCTCGGCCTCGCCGTCGCCCCCTCGATGATCACCACCTTCACCCTGGCTGAGCGGATCAGTCCGCCGAGCCGGCTCGGTGCCGCGATGACGTTGCTCGCCGCTGCGACCGGCCTCGGGTACGCGATCGGCTCGAGCGCGGCCGGGCGGCTCGCCGACTGGGGCGGGTACACCCCGGCCTTCGCCGTCACGATCGTGGGGGCGTCTTCAGCCGCGATCATCTCGCTGGCCGGTGCGCGAGCCCTCCGTCGAGCGCAGAGCACCAGGCTCCCGCGCGAAGCGACCAGCTGAGTCGACGGTGATGCGTCAGGCCCCGCGATATGGGCACCTCACCCGACGTATCACCGTCGTCCCGGTCGCGGCGAGTGAGTGCCGGCGGGTCGTATCCTGGCGGGATGAGCGTGGATACTCAGGACCCGACCCAGGTCACGGACGAGCAGGCGACTGCTGGTGTCGGTGACCTTGCCCGTGCTGCGAAGGGTGCCGCCCGGACGCTGCGCAACGCCACCAGTGCCACCAAGGACGCTGCGCTGCATACGCTGGCCGACGCACTGGAAGCAGAGCAGGCCACCATCCTGGCCGCCAACACCGTCGATACCGAGCGCGAGGCCGCGAACGGGATGAGCCCAGGGTTGGTGGACCGCCTCCGCCTCACCCCGGATCGAATCACCGGCATCGCTGACGCTCTCCGCGAGCTCGCCGGGCTGCCCGATCCGGTCGGGGAGGTGGTCCGGGGCCAGACGCTGCCCAACGGGCTCACGGTGCGCCAGCTGCGGGTGCCGATGGGCGTCGTCGGGATGATCTACGAGGCGCGACCGAACGTGACGGTGGACGCCGCCGGTCTGGCGCTGAAGAGCGGAAATGCGGTGCTGCTGCGCGGCGGGTCGGCTGCGGCGGCGAGCAACGAGGCGATCGTGACGATCCTGGGTGATGCCCTGGTCTCGGCGGGGCTGCCGCGCGAGGCGATCCAGTCCGTCGACGCCTACGGTCGTGCCGGCGCCCGCGCCCTGATGCGTGCCCGCGGGCTGGTCGACGTGCTCATCCCACGCGGCGGGGCCGGACTCATCCAGACGGTGGTGACCGAGTCGCTGGTCCCGGTGATCGAGACCGGGGTGGGCAACTGCCATCTCTACGTGGACTCCACGGCCGATGTCGCCCAGGCCGTGCAGATCCTGCTGAACGCGAAGACCCAACGGGTGGGCGTGTGCAATGCCGTGGAGACGTTGCTGGTGCACGCCGACGCCGCAGAGACGTTCCTGCCCGCGGCGCTGACCGCGCTCGACTCTGCTGGTGTGCGGTTGCACACGGACGAGACCTCGGCCGCCTGTGCTCCGCCGTCGGCCGATGTGGTGCCGGCCACCGATGAGGACTGGGGCACCGAGTATCTGAGCATGGACATCGCGGTGCGCGTGGTGCCGGACCTGGATGCCGCGCTGGAGCACATCCGCACCTGGAGCTCCGGGCATACCGAGGCGATCTGCTCTCAGGACGTGCGTGCCGTGCAACGGTTCACCGCTGAGCTGGACTCCGCGGCGCTGCTGGTGAACGCCTCGACACGGTTCACCGACGGCGGCCAGCTCGGTCTGGGGGCCGAGATCGGGATCTCCACCCAGAAGTTGCATGCTCGCGGACCGATGGGTCTGGCCGAGCTCACCACGACCACGTGGATCGTGCAGGGCGACGGACACGTGCGTCCGTGAACTGCGCAGACCGCTCACCGTCATGGGCGGGTCGTGCGAGAATGAGCACTCGCGTTGTTGGTTGATGATGAAGGAGGACGACGTCGATGCGCAGCTCTCTGCTGACCTTCGCCGCCGAGCAGGGTGAGGCCGCCGCTGAAGGACTTCAGCCCCTCGGGTTCGGGATGATCACCTTCGGCATCCTGATGTTCCTGCTCCTGGTCACGCTCGCGTTCCGGAGCCTGGGCACTCGCAACCGACAGCGCTGAGGTGCCTGTGGGTCCTGACGCCACGCGGAGCCTGGGATGATTGCCGCGACACCCGCGCCGACCCGGGTGGGCATCATGGGCGGCACGTTCGACCCGATCCACCACGGACACCTCGTCGCCGCCAGTGAGGTGGCGGACGAGTTCGGGTTGGACGAGGTGGTGTTCGTGCCTACCGGTGCGCAGCCGTTCAAGCTCGACCGGGACGTCACGCTCGCCGAGCACCGATACTTGATGGCAGTGATCGCGACGGCGTCCAACCCACGCTTCACCGTCTCCCGGGCCGATATCGACCGCTCCGGCGTGACATTCACGATCGACACCCTGCGGGACCTGCATGCGGTGTACCCCGATGCGGAGCTGTTCTTCATCACCGGCGCCGATGCGCTCGGCCAGATCCTGCAGTGGAAGGACGCTGACGCGTTGTGGGACCTCGCGCACTTCGTCGGCGTCACCCGGCCCGGTCACCATTTCGACACGGATGATCTTCCGAAGGGGGAGTACTCGTTGCAGGAGATTCCCGCGATGGCGATCTCGTCGACGGACTGCCGTGAGCGCGTGCAGGCCGACAAGCCCGTCTGGTACCTGGTTCCGGACGGCGTGGTGCAGTACATCGGCAAGCACGGGCTCTACAAGGATCCGAGCTCGTACCAGCACCCGACGGAGGACCAGTCGTGAGCGAGACACCCACCGGGGGGCTGGGCGAACGTCGTCGCCGGCGGGAGGCCGAGCGGGCGCGGGCCGCCGCTGCTGAGCCGCCGATGACGCGCCGGGAGCGGCGCGCGCTGGAGGAAGCGCTCGCCAGTGGCGCGATCCGGCTCACGGAGTCCGGCTATGAACCGACCGGGGAGATCCCGACGACGACGTCGGGTCAGCACGCGCTCACCCCGGAGCAGGTGCAGGAGCGGACGGAGACCGATCAGTCAGCTCCGGTCGACGACGGGGAGTCGGGCGACGCGACTATCGTCGAGCCTGAGCCTGAGCCTGAGCCTGAGCCTGAGCCTGAGCCTGAGCCTGAGCCTGAGCCTGAGCCTGAGCCTGAGCCTGAGCCTGAGCCTGAGCCTGAGCCTGAGCCTGAGCCTGAGCCTGAGCCTGAGCCTGAGCCTGAGCCTGAGCCTGAGCCCGAGCCCGAGCCCGAGCCCGAGCCCGAGCCCGAGCCCGAGCCCGAGCCCGAGCCCGAGCCCGAGCCCGAGCCCGAGCCCGAGCCCGAGCCCGAGCCCGAGCCCGAGCCCGAGCCCGAGCCCGAGCCGGCGGAGGCGGAAGCCGAGGACTCCGAGGTGCCCCGGGGGAAGCGACGTGTCTCTCGCCGCTCGCTGCGTCAGCAGCGTGCCGCAGCGGATGCGGAAGGCACACCGCCGGAAGCTCCGTCGGAACGGACCGGGACCGGGCGCCGCCCGGTGATCCGTCCTCCGGCCGCGGCACGAGCCGTGCGTGGGGTGGACGCCACCGGCGAGCTGACCGGTATTCAGCGCGCCGTGCGCGATATCGACCCGGACACCGCGTCGACGTCTGCCCCGGACCCGGCCCCGACGCCGGAGGACCCGGCGGATCGCCCGGGTGAGGCAGCCGCGCCGCCGGATGAGTCGGAGGACCGGGCGGCGTCACCGGCTGATCAGCCTGAGATGGTTGAGTCAGTCGGCGACGTCGATTCGACCGATGCGGCGACCTCCTGGGACACCGGGGACGGTCACATCTATCGGGTGCTGCTCGACGGGGCCCCGCTGCCGACCACGCAACGCGTGGAGGCGAGCCCTGAGGCGGAGGCCAGCCCCGAGGCGGAGGCCAGCCCCGAGGCGGAGGCCAGCCCCGAGGCGGAGGCCAGCCCCGAGGCCGAGGCCAGCCCCGAGGCCGAGACGAGCCCTGGGGCCGAGACCGGCCTCGAGACCGACGTGGGCCCCGACACGGTCGCTGAGACTGAACCGGACGTGGAGAGTGAGCCGCCCGCCGCGAATCCCACCGACACCGAGAACGAGGCGACGGGCACGGAGGAGGCGACCTCCGCCGTCGGAGATCACCACCGTGACGACAACGAGCGCACCCAGGAAGAGGAGCCGGACGACTCCTTCGACATGCGCCCACGGTGGCCGAGCCTGGCTGGGGTCGAGACCGGCGAGAACCCGATCCTGAGGATGGACCCCGAGGGTGAGGGTGCGCTGAACCACGACGATCACGAGGACGACGAGGAGGACGACAAGCGCACCCCCGTCTGGTTGGCAGCGCTGTACATCCTCGTGCTCGTGCTCGCGGTCGGGGTCCTGGCTCTGCTGGTGTGGCGGATGGCGACCGGTGACCTGTTTGAGGAGGAGCACGGTGCAGCCGCGCTCGCGGTGGCGTCGTGGCTCGGGGTACCCAGCGCTTAGACTCGTCGGACGCGACGGTGCACGCTTGCCCGCCGACTGAACGACTTCGAGGAGACCTGTGCCCGCAGACGACCGTTCCCGCGAACTTGCCGTGGTGGCCGCACGCGCCGCTGCCGGTCTGAAGGCGCGAGAGATCATTGCCCTCGACGTGTCCGAGCAGCTCGTGCTCACCGATGTCTTCGTGGTGACCTCCGGCTCCACCGAGCGCCAGGTGCGCGCGATCGTGGACGCCGTCGAGGAAGCGATGCGGCTGGAAGGCGCGAAGGCCGTGCGCCGCGAAGGTGTGGCCGAGGGCCGGTGGGTGTTGCTCGACTTCAACGACGTGATCGTGCACGTGCAGCACGACGAGGATCGCCTCTACTACGCGCTGGAGCGGCTCTGGAAGGACTGCCCCGTCGTGGAGCTGCCCGAGGATGCCCGCGGTGAGGCCGGGGACGGAGCAGACGACGCAGGTCCGCAGCTGTGACGGCAGGGACCGTGCTGCTCTGGCGGCACGGGCAGACCGACTACAACGTCGGCGGCCGGTTGCAGGGGCAGGTGGACATCCCGCTGAACGAGACCGGGATCGCGCAGGCTGAGGCGGCTGCACGGGTGCTGGCCGCCGCCGGTCCGACGGCGATCGTCGCCTCCGACCTCTCGCGAGCCCATGCAACAGCGCAGGCGCTCGGTGAGGTCACTGGGGTCACCGTGACGACGGACCAACGGTTGCGGGAGCGGAGCTTCGGCGACTGGGAAGGTCTCACGCACGACCAGGTGGCAGCCGGGTGGCCCGAGCAGTTCCGGGTGTGGCGGGCCGGGGGATTCCCGGAGGGGGTCGGCGCCGAGACCCGGGGTGATGTTGGCCACAGGGTTGCTGAGGCGATCCAGGAGGCCGCCGAGGTGCTGGGGGAGGACGACGTGCTCGTGGCGACCACCCACGGAGCGGCCATCGGCATTGGAATCTCGGCACTTCTGGGCCTTGACCCGGAGTCCACGCACGTGATCTCCGGGATCGGCAACTGCCACTGGTCGGTGCTGCGGCACAACGCGACCGAAGGGCAGGCCTGGCGCCTGGCCGGTCACAACCTCGGTGCGCCGGAGTCCGATTTCGCACGGGCGGCTCGCATCGTTTAGACTCGAGACCGCTCGCGAGAGCAACCCGCACGGGGCTATGGCGCAGTTGGTAGCGCGCTTCCATGGCATGGAAGAGGTCGGGGGTTCGAATCCCCCTAGCTCCACCAATGGCTTGTGGGGGTCGGCACGCTTTTCGCCGGCCCCCACAAGCCTTATGAAGCAGAGTGGATTCGGGAGTCTGCCGCAGCGGAGCGAGGACAGGCGGCTCCCCCTAGCTCCACTCACAGATTCAGACGCACCTCGCGCAGGCCTCGAACCCATCAGTTCGGGGCCTTCGTCGTTCCCCGGACCTCACGGCTCATGACTTCCACGGCGAGGGTTGGCTGAGTGTCGTGATTGGGCGAAGAATCGACACTCAGCCAACCCAAGATCGCGTGTCCGTGGGTGAATCTGACCACCTATGCCCCACCGATCCCCGTCCAGGTCTGCCCGTCGTCGCTACTCACCTGCAATCCACCGTCGCCAGAGATCACCAGTCTGCCGTCGGGGGCGCGGGCGATCGCAGCGGCGGACCCGGTGCTCCGGCCCAGCTCCTCCCAGTCGTCCGACCCGGTGAGCGACCCGGACCAGATCACCCCGTCGACATCAACACCGACCACGCCGTCCGGGCGGGACAGGTCCGGTTCCACGAGACCGAGGAAGGGAGCGCCCTCGGCCGGGGCGAACGTGGCACCTTGGTCGGTGCTCACCATCGGCCCGTTCTCACTGGTGGAGAGGATCAGCTCGGGGGTGTCCTGGCTGACCACCACGTCGAACGCGGGTCCGTCGGCGATGTCCTGCCAGGTCTGCCCACCATCGGTGCTCAGTTCGACCACCGCTCGCCCGGACGATACGCCGACGATCACGTCCGGATCGGCGGCACTGGCGGTGAGGGCGTGGAAGTCGACCTCACCGGCGAGCGCGATCGCTTCCCATCCACTACCGGGCTGGAACTGGATCAGTCCGAGGTTCGGGGCGGTCAGTGCCACGTGGTCGTCCGTCCCAGGATGGCCTGAGGCGTAGATCCGATCGCCGACGGGAGTCATGCCCATGGCATCGAAGCTGATCCCGCCCACCAGGGTGGTCTCACTGCCGTCGGCGGGAATGGAGTAGACACCGCTGTGACTGCCCACGAGGATCGCCCCGTCGGGGGAGAAGCCGAGGCCGTGCACGTGGTCGATCTGCACGTCGGTCGTCGCTCTGGCGGACGGCTGGGTCGTCGGTGCGGCAGACGCACCGGACGTCTCAGACGTGGGGGACGTCGGTGCCGGCGAGTCGGCGGCGCCAGAGCACGCGGCCAGGGTGAGGACAGCGGCAAGGGTGAGTGCTAGCGAGCGGCGGGGGATGATCATGATCACCTCATCGTGCGAAGGGTCGGGCGGACGGTGGAGCGGGGTCGCTGACTGCGCCCCGCTCCACCCCGCGCTCATCGGTCGAGCAGGTCCTGCATGAGCGTGATCTCGATGTTCTGTGCCTCGATGATCTGCTCGGCGAGTGCGATCGCGTCGGCGTTCTCGCCGTCTTCCACCTCACCCTGCGCCATCTGCACCGCGCCTTCGTGGTGGACGATCATCTGCTCCAGGAACAGCTCGTCGGCCTCAGTACCCGATGCCGAGTCCAGTGCGGCCATGTCCTCCTCGGACATCATCCCGTCACCGTGGTCCATCCCGGCCATCTCGTCCGCCATGGGCTCGGCGCCCCAGTCCTCGAGCCAGGTGTCCAGCTGCTCGATCTCGGGGCCCTGGGCAGCCATGATGTCCTCGGCCAAGGACGTCACCTCGGCGTCACCCGACCCGTTCTCGAGCACCAGCTCGGACATCTCGATGGCCTGCTCGTGGTGCGGGATCATCATCTGCGCGAACATGACGTCCGCGTCGTTGGCCGTACTCGTGGTGGTGGACGTCTCCGACTCGCCGTTCGGGCCGCTGCAGGCGCCCAGGGCGAGGGCCGCGGTCAGGGTCAGGGCGGCAGTGCTGGTGATGCGATTCATCAGTCTTCTCCATCAGTGTGATCGTGGGCGCGACCGTGTGGCCGCACGTGGATGCCCGGCGCGTGGGTATGCGCGGGTACCGCCCGCAGGCGGCATGACGGCGCCGCAGAGGCGGCGCGGCCCTGTCACGTGCGACTGATGCAGAGAACGCTGAGTGAGGGTGGGCGCGGGCAGATCCCGACGGCGGAACTCCAGGTGCTCTGGACGCTCCGTTCGAGAGTGCACAGCCAGCGATGCAGGACTCTCGGGCGCAGCAGCGCTAGTGCGACCAGCACGAGGGCGAGGACACACCCCAGTGCGGCGCCCGCCAAGGACTCGGCGCAGTCGTCGCAGGTGGGCGCCGGGCTCTGCGCTCCGAGCGGTGCGCTGGAGTGGTGCTGCGGCGCGCCCTCGTCGTGGGCGGCCGCGCTGAGGTGCGGCACGGCCTGGGTGGTGGTGTCCGCGTGCTGGCCGAGGCCGTGCAGACCGAGCGTGTGCATGGCCAGGAGGCCGAACAGGACGCAGGCGGCGAGCAGGATCAACGCCGTGCGGACGATCCGCCGGGTCCCTGCTGCCAGATTTGCCATGGACCGATGGTAGCGCCGCCATTGCTGCGCACAAGGGGAGCCCTTCCGCGTGCCGAGTGTCGCCGAGTGGACCGCGTGCGCCGCCAACAGGTTGTGGCGCGTCAGGCCGGATACCATCACAGACAGCCCGACCGGCGGCACTCAGGCTGCTCCACCGACGTGAGGACCACAGCATGACTGACCTGGTGGTGACCCTGGTGGCTGCGGTGGCCTTCGGTACTGCCGCTCATGCCGTGCGGGTCCCACCGCTGGTGGGGTTCCTGACTGCGGGCTTCGTCCTCGGCGCGGTCGGAGTCGCACCCTTCGAAGGGCTTCCCGAGCTGGCCGATCTGGGCGTGACGCTCTTGCTGTTCACCATCGGTCTGAAGTTCGACATCCGCACCATCCTGCGTCCGGAGGCGTACGGCACCGGACTGATCCACCTCGTGCTGAGCGTGCTGGTCGGCGCCGGGACGGTCGGGCTGCTCGCCGTCTTGGGGCTGGCCTCCTCCGACGGTGGGTGGCAGACCCTCGCACTGGTCGGCTTCGCGCTCTCCTTCTCCTCCACGGTGTTGTGCGTGAAGGTGCTTGAGGAACGCTCCGACGACGGATCCTTCTACGGTCAGACCGCGATCGCCATCTTGGTGATCCAAGATCTGGCCGCGGTCGTGTTCATCACTGCCAGCAATGGCAACCCGCCCAGCCCGTGGGCCCTCGCTCTGGTGCTCCTCGTTCCTGCGGCGTGGGTGCTGCGCAAGGTGCTTGAGCACGTCGGACGCGGTGAGTTGCTCATCCTGTTCGGCGTGGTGCTGGCGCTCGGGCCGGGCTACTACCTGTTCGACGCTGTGGGTATCAAGGGTGATCTCGGTGCCCTCGTGGTGGGCTTGCTGCTGGCGAGCCACCCGCGGGCCATCGACCTGTCCAAGGCGCTGTTCAGCGTCAAGGAGCTCTTCCTGGTCGGTTTCTTCCTGATGATCGGGATGACGGCCGAACCCACCTGGGGCAAGCTCGGTGTCGCGGTCGTACTCTGCGTGATCCTGGTCCCGATCACGATCGCCGGTTTCGGTCTGCTCGGGCGCATCTTCGGCCTCCGCAATCGGACCGCGATGCGGATGGCGCTCGTGCTGGGCAACTTCTCCGAGTTCTCCATCATCGTCACCGCCGTGGGCGTGACCGGTGGCCTGCTCACCGAACGCTGGTTGACCATCGTGGCGATCGCCGTCGCGCTCTCCATGGTGGGATCGACGATGCTCAACGCGCGTGGACCACGCCTGCCCGGCCGCATCGCGGCGGCCCTGCCCGCGCAGGACATCCAGCGACTACGCCCGGAGGACCGCCCCATCGACACCAGCGCGTCGGACGTGGTGATCCTCGGGATGGGGCGCGTGGGCCGATCCACCTATCGGCGACTGCAGGAGATCGGTGGGCACCGTGTGCTCGGAGTCGACAACGACCACCTGGTTGCGACCCGCCTGCAGGAGGAGGGGTACGACGTGGTGGAGGGGGACGCGACCGACCTCGAGTTCTGGCAGCGCATCTGCGCCGGCGGATTCGTCGAGACCGTCATCCTCGCAATGCCGATCCACGACTCCAACGTGTTCGCCCTGGAACAGCTGCGCACTGCCGGATTCGGCGGACACGTGGCGGCGGTCGCTCAGTACCAGGAGCAGGTGGAGCATCTCGCCGAGGAAGGCGTCGAGGCCGTGTTCAACCTCTACGCAGGTGCCGGTGTCGCCCTCGCCGATCTGGTGCCGCCGCAGCGTGGGCGCTGACCGCGCCTCCGGGATCACCGCTCGGAACGGGTCGTGCTCTTCTCGCTTCGCGGGCGGGACTTCACCACAGCCTTCTCCTTCGCCTGGCGCGCCTCGAGATACGACTTCTGCGCCGCATCTGAAAGTGTGCCCGCCCACCACGGAACCGTATTGCCGGATGTCCCGGTCCCGCCCGGCGCGAGCTTGAGCCCTGGATACCGCAATCTGGCGAAGGTCTCCGGCATCCGCACACCGAGAAACACGATTGCCGCGCGCCCCAGACCCCAGGCCGCCAGCGCCCCGTTGAGCACTCCGATAGCCAGCAACGCATACGGCCACCACCATGCCCCGGTGAACCCTGCCCCCGTGATCGTGAGCACAGCCACGGCCACGGTGGGTGCGCTGATCAGCGCCGAGGCCCAGAACCCGATCTGCAGCAGCAGCGGGTTCTCACCGGCATCGGTGGCGTTGCGACGCTTGGCCGGATCCACGCCCGCACTGACCCCGACTACCGAGAACAACGCCGAGATCCCGGCGCCACCTCCCACCAGCGCAGCCATCGCCGCACCGACCGGGACCAGCACAGACCAGCCATCACTGAGCCACGCGAGCGCGACGGCAAGGATCGCGGCAGGCAGACCCAGGGAAAGGACGATGGCGATCTGGCGGCCCCGTACGTCCGCTCGCACTGCGCTGCGGGAGTCAGTGACGGCGAGCATCCACAGCGCGGTTCCGTCCTGGCCGTACAGGTTCGCCCCGGACAGACCCACCATCATGGCGGCGGCAAGGGCCGCCGCAGGTGCGAAGCGGAAGAGGTCAGGGATCTGCCCGAGACTACCGATATAGAGGAACAGGGCGAAGAACACGCCGAGCCAGACGGCGGTTCGAATCTCCAGGCTGCGCCACGGGTCACGCATCCAACTGCGAAGTTCTTTGCCGACGACGGCGCCGAGCGGCGTGGGTGCGAGGGCGAGTAACGGGTCGCGCACGGCCTTCCCTCGAGCGACCTGGCGCGAACCCCAGGGCAGACCGCGACGGCGCGCCGTTCTGTTCCCGACGTGCGGGATGAGCAGAGCCACGGCAGCGGCAACGGTCAGGACAGCAGCAGCCATCAGGGCGCCGAGGCGCCAGAGCGCACCCATGGCGTCGCC
This sequence comes from Ruania alba, assembly GCF_900105765.1. Classification (NCBI taxonomy): domain Bacteria; kingdom Bacillati; phylum Actinomycetota; class Actinomycetes; order Micrococcales; family Ruaniaceae; genus Ruania; species Ruania alba. Next base: position 2,023,278 of record NZ_FNTX01000001.1, on the reverse strand, counting down.
CGCGGCGGCGGCGGCGAGCGCGCCGCCCGGCCAGCCGAACGGCAACGCATGCAGCACTGTGGCCGGCGGCCCGTCCCCGATTCCGTCGGCGAGCAGTGCCGGGATGGCGATGCCTGCGGGGAACACCACGAGCCAGCCGGCCATCGCCGACGAGATGAGCAGTCCATACTGCATGGCGGCGATCTCCACGCCCACCTGGGTACGCATCGCCGCTCCGAAGATGGCGTACACGGCACGTGAGAGCGCCACCAGGCCGACCGTGAACAACACTGCGACGAGCAGGCCCAGGAGCGCCAGCCACAGGTCCAGCAGTGCGCCGTGAGCGACCAGCACCAGCATCGCGGTGAATGTCAGGATCGCTCCCGGACCGACGTAGACCGAAGCCAGCAACCCCATGCCGAGCCGGCGACGGTCGAGAGGCAGCAACGTGAAGTACTCGGGCCGCAGCACGGAGGCGCCGGAAGCGAGGATCGGTCCGATCACCCAACCCAACGCCCAGAGTCCGAAGATGACGGCGATCACGTCGCCGCGCGCGCCGGGGTCGGCGGCGAGCGTGCCCGCCCATGTCGCAGCGACGGCCAGCAGACCGAGAGTGACGCCTGTGGGGCGCTTCCAAGACTCGTTGTGGGACTCGATCGTGCGACGTAGCCCGATCAGGTGCCGTACCTCGGTCAGTGCCCCAGCCACGACAGTTCCTCCGCGTTGATCGTGCGTTCGCCGACCAGAGCGACGAATCGGTCTTCGAGGCTCCCGGAGCCGCGCACCTCGGTGAGTGTGCCGTCGGCAAGGACTTGACCGCGCGCAATGATGGCCACCCGGTCACACATCTCCTCGACGAGGGACATCACGTGGCTGGAGATGACGATCGATCCGCCGGCGGCCACGAACCGGCGCATGATCGCGCGCAGCACCCGCGCACTGACCGGGTCGACAGCTTCGAACGGCTCGTCCAGCACCAGCACCCGCGGGGAGTGCAGCAGTGCGGTGGCCAATCCGATCTTCTTGCGCATCCCGGTGGAGTACTCCATCACCAGCACGCCGCCGGCATCGGCCTCGTCGAGCTCCAGGATGCGCAGCAACTCGGCAGTGCGGGCCGTCACGACGGCGGGGTCCATGCCTCGTAGCAGCCCCCAGTAGCGCAGCAACTCGCTGGCCGTGAGTCGTTCCGGAAGGGCGAGACCGTCCGGGAGGACGCCCAGTAGCGCTTTCGCCGTCGCAGGCGCTTGCCAGACATCGATCCCGTCGACGCGAGCGGTGCCCGAGTCCGGTCGCAGCAAGCCGACAGCCATCGAGAGCGATGTGGTCTTGCCGGCTCCGTTGGGTCCGACCAGTCCGGTCAGGGAGCCGCGCGGAACGTTCAGGGTCACGCTGTCGGCGGCAAGGTTGCCCGAGAAGTCCTTGGTCAGGGAGTCGAGCGCGAGCGCTGGTTCAGTCATGTGCCCTACGGTGCCGGTCGGTCGCGAAGGTGGCATCGGCCGATCGGTCAATCGTGCTGACCGATCGGGTAGGGCCTGAAGGAAGCTCACCCTCCTACTCTGGTGGCATGACCAGCAGCGACGATGGTGTCCGGACCTCCCCGCCGGAGGTTGACACGTGGCTGCTGCCGGGAGAACTCGCACGAACGGTGCAGCGCAGGTCGCGCCGAGCCAGCGCGATCCGATTGCCGCGGGCGCCTGGGCGAGCACACGTGCACCGCACCGCGCGGGACTGGGTGGTGGACAGCCTCGTCTTCCTCGTCTGCGCCGCGGGGTGGGCGGCAGAGACGTTCGGTGCGTCCACTGCGGCGCCCGTGCCCGTGTGGCTGCAGTGGATCGACGTGGCCAGCGGCGGGCTGATGTGCCTGGCACTGTGGTGGCGGCGCGACTTCCCGATCGTGATCGGGTTGACAGCAGCAGGGATTGGCGCGGTGTCCAACAGTGGAGGGTTCGCCCTCATTGTGGCGATCTTCTCCCTCGCCTTGCACCGCGGCTGGCGGTGGGGCTACGGCGTGGCGGTCCTGGCACAGGTACTGGCCGTGCCCCACCTCGTGACGTTCGTGCCCGAGTCGATCGGCAGTCCGGTGGCATGGACGGTGATTGTGACCTTGTGGGTGCTGCTCGCTGCGACGGCGGGACTCATGGTCCGCGCTCGACGTCAACTCGTGTGGATGCTCGTGGCCCGGGCCGAAGAGGCCAAACGTCACGAGGTAAGCAATATTGCCGCGGCGCGGACCGCCGAGCGCGAGCGGATCGCGCGGGAGATGCACGACGTTCTGGCGCACCGCTTGTCGCTGTTGGCTGTGCACGCTGGGGCGCTCGAGGTGCGGATCGATCGGGCGCGTGATGCGCAGGTTCCGGCAGCGGAGCTGGCGGAGTCGGTCTCCGTGGTGCGTCGCAGTGCGCACCAGTCGCTGGAGGAGTTGCGCGAGGTGCTGCACGTTCTGCGTGGTCCGGCGCAGGCTGCGGCAGACCGGCCCGATGACGGCGGGACGGCACCACCGGCCCCGACGTTGGACGGTCTGCCCGCGCTGGTGGCCGAGGCGCGCGGTGGTGGTCAGCAGGTGAACCTCGAGGTGGCCGGCACGTCCGGTGTGTCGGTGCCTGCGTCGGTGCAGCGCACCGTCTATCGGATGGTGCAGGAAGGCCTCACCAATGCTCGCAAGCACGCCCCAGGTAGCCGCGTGCGGGTGCTTGTTGAAACCCACGCGCACTGGGTCCCACCATCTCTGACAGTGCAGGTCAGCAACCAACTGCTACCGGGCGTCAGTGCCGCTGAGCTGCCGAGCGCGGGTACGGGGCAGGTGGGGTTGGCCGAGCGGGTCGCGGTGCACGGCGGCACGTTCGAACGCGCCGTTCGCGAGGGCGAGTATGTCCTGGAAGCACGGATCCCCCTGCGCAGCAGCTCGTCGTCGTAGGTTGGAGCCCATGGTCACGGTCCTGCTGGTCGACGACGATCCCTTGGTGCGCTCGGGGCTGCGCCTGATGCTTGGCTCCGATCCTGCGATCGAGGTGGTCGGGGAGGTGGGCGATGGCGCAGATGTGCTCGCCGCTGTCGGGCGTCTCGCGCCGGATGTGGTGCTGATGGACGTGCGGATGCCGCAGCTCGATGGCGTGGCAGCCACAGCGGCACTCGCGAGGATGGGCGAGGGTGCGCCGTCGGTGCTGATGTTGACCACGTTCGGCGCCGACGCCACCGTGGTCTCCGCGCTGCGAGCGGGTGCTAGCGGGTACCTGCTGAAGGACACCCCACCGGAGCAGATCCTCGAAGCAGTACGGCGCGTGGCCGCCGGTGAACCGGCGTTCTCGCCTGCAGTCACCAGGTCCCTGGTGACACTCGCCACCTATGGATCTGGCGAGCGAACCCCGATTGAGCCGACGGCGCGTGAGCGTGCGCGGACTCGGCTGGCAGCGTTGACCGAACGGGAACGGGACGTGGCGTGCGCAGTCTCGAGGGGCCTCTCGAATGCCGAGATCGCCCGAGAGATGCACCTGTCCGCCTCCAGTGTGAAAGTGCACCTCTCCGCCGCACTGGCCAAACTGGGCCTGTCGAACCGCGTGCAGGTGGCGATTCTCGCGCACACGGCGTTCGGAGAAGACACGGCCGACTAGACGAAGCATCCTCCGCTACCGCGTTCGGACCTCACTCGACAGGTCAGGCGCCGGCAGTGCTGGGGCCAGGTGCGCGCGGGTGGCCTCATCTGCCGGGAGGAATGTCTCCAGGTGCAGCCCTTCGAGCGTGGCGTCGGCGGCCGTGGTGATCTGTGCTGAAGTACTGAACAGGCGCAGGACCGATCCGGTCACCGCAAGGTCGAGCGTCAGGACCGGCCCGGTCTGCGGGGGAGAGCAGTCGCCGCCGTCCAGGTACTCGGCGAACTCGTCGGCGAGCTGATGGTGGCGCGGGTTCTGCGTGCGCCGGGCGCGGTGGATCACTTGGCTCCGGAGGTGCGTGGTCCACTGGTCCGCGTTGCGGATGCGGGGCAGCAGCCCGTTCGGGTGCAAGCACAGCCGCAGAATGTTGACGGGCGGTTCCAACAGTTCGGGTGCGCACCCAGTCAGGAGCTGATCGACTGCGGTGTTGGCCTCGACGATGTCCCAGTAGTCGTCCAGCAGCAGCGCGGGGTACGGCAGATGGGCATCGACCAGGCCGCGTAGCCCGTCGAGCACCACGGCCAGTGCCGGGTGCGTGATCGGGCGGTCGGGGTAGCGCGGGGCGTGACCAGCGAGTGTCAGGAGCTGGTTCCGGTCCCGTAGCGGCACGTCGAGCTGGTCGCTCAGCCGCAGAATCATCTCTGCCGAGGCCCGAGCGAGCCCGGTCTCCATCCGCGACAGGTGCCGGGTACTGACTGCGGACCGGTTCGACAGCTCCTGCTGACTGAGGTTGCGATGTGCGCGCCAGGAGCGCAATTCCTCACCGACATGCGTGGGCGCGGCGGCAGGGATCACCTGCGACAGCCTAGGCGAGTGGGCGCGGCCCGGTCGCACCGGGTCAGGTAGGGGCCGCCGTCTTGACCCCACAGGTCATGGCTGGCACACCGTCCGGGGAGCAGGGTGGACGACGTCAGTTGCACACACAGATCAAGGAGAACTGCCATGTTCCGGCACAGCGGCACCTACGGCTATGCGATCGGCCACCTGACCGAACTCCAACTCGGGCCTGAGGTCATCGAGTACGTCGAACGGATCGAGGCGACCTTCATTCCGTTCGGCGGCGAGTGGCTGGTGCACGGAGCCTCACCTGAGGTCATCGAGGGAGACCTGGACGGCGACATCGTGATCATCCGCTTCCCCTCCGTTGAGGCTGCGCGGCAGTGGTACTCTCGCCCGCCTACCGAGCGATCGTCCCGCTGCGTCGCCAGAACTCGAAGTCGGTGGTGCTGCTGCTCGCCGGGGTCCCACAGGGATACACGGCCGGCACGACGGCCGATCGCCTCCGTGGGCTTCTGGCGAGTGGGGGCTGAAGCTGACGCTGGGACGCGTCAATGGGCGCATCCGCAGTGGCCCCTGCGGGCCCGTCGACCTCACAGGTGGATGGTGACGTCCCCGTCCTCACGCAGACCCGCCAGGATCTCCTCGACGGCCGCATTCTGCTGCTGTCCACGCGCCTGGGCCGCGAGCTGGTCACGCACCTCCTCGAAGGGCGGGATCTCACCCTCGCCTTCGCCGCCACCCTGGGCCTCCATCTGCTCCACGAGGGTGTCGTACTGTGCTCGCAGCTCGTCCTCGCTCGGCTCAGTGACCTCGGCTTCGGCGTCGATGTAGGCCGTCACCTCGAACTGGGAGGCGGCGTCCTCGCGCACCTGCTCCTCGGAGATGCCCTGCTCGCCCAGTGCTGCGATCACCTCGTCGGCTGAACCGAGACCGTTCTGGGCGGCGATGTCGGCGAGCGTGGCCTGGATGTCCTCCTCGGTGGCCTCGATGCCGGCCTCCGCGGCAGCCTGGGTGAGCAGCCGGTTGCCCACCAGCTGATCGATGACCTGCTGCTGGAGTGCGGCCTCGTCCACCTGCTCGCCGGTGGTCTGCTGGGACATCGCGGCCTGCTGCAGCTGACCCTCATAGCTGGAGAGGAACTCCTCGAGGGTGATTTCTTCGCCGTTGACCTCGGCGACAACCTCGGGGAGGTCCTCCAGGTCGGCCTCGGCGTCAGGCTGAGGGGACTCCGTGCCGGGCGCGTCACTGGCGGACTCGCCGGCACCGGGGGACTCGCTGGGCTCGCCCTCGCCCTCGCTTCCGGAGCATCCGGCGAGCGCGAGGACCGCCGCCAGCGAGACGGCGGTGAGCGGGCGGATGAGCGACATGCAGACTCCTCAAGCGTGGGTACAGACCATGCGACGGTACACACATGCACCTGGCAACGAGGCCAGGGAATGATCAGGGAATGTTCAGGAAGGTACCGTGCGGTGTCGGCGTCTCGGGATGCTGGGGCGCGCTAGGGCGCCATGGCGGGCCAGGGGGCGGCGCCGCAACCGAATCCCTGTGATTTCATGAGATCCATCACATCGAGAACCGGGGGAGGTCCGCATGGCCGATAGTGACGAGCTGCTCGCACTCGAGCATGACGGATGGCAGGCACTGTGCCGTGGCACGGGGGCCGCGCACTACGGGCGCCTGATGACCGACGACGGGCTGATGGTCCTCGCGCACGGGTTGGTGCTCGACCGCGCGGCGGTGGTGGCCTCGCTGGACCAGGCACCGCCGTGGGACACCTATCAGATTCACGATGAGCGACTGGTCGAGGGCGTTCCCGGCGCGACGGCCCTGGTCTACACGGCGCGCGCGACCCGGGCGGGGGAGCGCCCGTTCGTGGCGCTCATGTCCAGCCTCTACGTGCGCCGCGACGGCGAACTCAGGCTCGCGCTGTACCAGCAGACGCCGATCCCTGGTGACACAGACCAAGGCGCCGGAACGCACACCCGACGGTGTTCGTTCCTACCCGCTCGATAGGGTGATCGATTATGGCCATGATGCGAGCGAGCCTGTTGGTGGCGCCGGGCTGCCTGGAGATCCGCGACATTCCGATCCCGACCCTGCGGCCTGGGGACGTGCTGGTCCGCATCGAGCAGGTCGGGCTGTGCGGCTCCGACGTGCATTTCTTCGACCATGGTCGGGTGGGGTCGCTGGTGGTCGAGGAGCCGTTGATCCTCGGGCACGAGGCGGCCGGCGTGATCGTGTCCGTGGGGGAGGGGGTGGACCCGACCCGCGTGGGCGAGCGAGTGGCGATCGAGCCGCAGCGGCACTGCCGGGAGTGCTCATACTGCCTGGACGGCCGGTACAACCTGTGCGAACAGATGGAGTTCGCCTCGGCACCGCCGGTGCACGGCGCCTTCGCCGAGTACCTGGCCGTGCCGGCCATGTTCGCCCACCCAATCCCGGACGCGATGACCTTCGAGCAGGCCGCGCTGGCCGAGCCGCTCTCCGTCGGACTGGCGGCCGTGCGCAAGGCCAGGGTGACTGAGCGGCGGGTACTGGTGGCCGGCGGGGGACCGATCGGGGTCCTGACGGCGGCCGCCGCCCGGGCGCACGGCGCCCGGGAGGTGGTGCTCACCGACCCGATCGCCACACGCAGGGCGCACGCCCGTGCGCTGGGTGCCACGACCGCCGTCGGGCCGGAAGAACTTGAGGCGAACACGGGCGCCGGCTTCGAGGTTTTCGTGGATACCTCCGGGGTGCCGGCGGCGATCGATGCGGGACTGCACGCCCTGCGCCCGGGTGCGGACGCCGTCCTGGTGGGCATGGGGCACGACCGGATCGAGCTGGACCTGTTCCGGGTGCAGTCCCATGAGCTGCACCTGCACGGCCTGTTCCGGTACGTGCGCACCTGGCCCACCGCGATCGACCTGATCGCCCGCGGCGTGGTGGCCACCGACCCGCTCGTCTCCGACCGGACCGACCTGGCGGGGCTGCCCGAGGCGATGCGCCGCAACGGTGACCCCGAGGTGATGAAGATCCTCGTCAACCCGCAGAAGTAGCGCGCCGCCGGTCACGCCGTACTCTCCATGGGGTATGGACCCGCGCGAGAACACCTCGACGTTCCGTGGCCGGCTGCGGCTGGTGCTCTGGGCTACGAGGGGGAGTGCTCCGAGCGCACGGTGCGGCGGCAGACCGCCGTCGGGCTCGTGCTGCAGGCGCTCGTGGCGCTGGTGCTGCTGCTCGGTGGGGTGATCGGGCTGCTCGCCTTCGACGTGGCCACCGCCTCGCTCGCCGTGAACGGGCTGATCATGATGGTGATCGTGATCTGGGTGGCCCGGTCTGGACGGTGGCGGTGCTGGGCCAGGAGATATGGTGGCGGCTGCTGCAGTTCGTGGCGCTCTCAGTCGGGGCTCGTGACGGTTGCGCCCGGCATGGCGGCGATCGAGACGAGGGCAGTGCAGGTCGGCTGACCTGGGCATGTTTGCCAACGTCGGGTGCGGTGCAACTGCACCAGTGGTGGCACACGAGCGGCGAGGTGCCGTCCGTAGTCTTCTGGCTGCGCACGTCCGGCGGGCTTGCGCTTAGCTGCTTACATCGACAAACGGCCGGACTTTACCCATCTCAGGAAGTGGCACCTAGGCGCCAGAACTACCGACCCGTCGCCAAGGCCTGTGCCGTGAGCCGGTCGCGAGCATGAGCGAGGTGGGCTAAGAGCGTGGCCGCCGCCGTCGCCGCGTCACCGTCGGTGATCGCCTGCATGATGGCGGCATGCTCGCTGGCGACATCGCCCGGGCTCGTGGAGCGATGAGCCTGGAACTGTCCCATGGTGAGATGAACCTCCCCCATGATCAAACTGTGCATCTTGGCGAGGCGACTGCTACCGGCAGCCTCGACCAGGGCCATGTGGAACTCGATGTCGGCAGCAACCTGATCGGGGAAGTTCAGCTGCTCCGCCGCAACCTCGATGGCCCCCTGAGCGTCAACGGCGCCCTTAGGTACTTCCTGTACGGCCGCGAGGCGGACGACCGCTGCGCGCTCCACGGCCTCGCGCGCGATGAAGAGGTCTTCGAGTTCGTCGACGGTGAAGGTTGGCACCACTGCGGTCTTGTGAGCGGATCTGCGCAGCAGCCCAGCTGCCGTGAGCCGCTCAAGACACGCCTTGGCGGTGGGCCGTGCGACGTCGTAGTCCGCCGCCACTCTGGCCTCAGTGAGCTTTTCGCCGGCTGGTAGATCAGAGTTGATGATGCGCAGCCGCAGAGATTCATACAGCGCGTCCGTCAGGGACGACGGGGTCAGCGCGAACCGTCCTACCATGGCGCCAACTGTGTCACAGGCTCACTTGCCCATCAATGTGAGCTGTTGCAGGTTCGGATCAGTGTCAATAACGCCGAGTGATCGAGGTGCCCGAGCCCCTGTGCCACGGCTGCCACCATGAGCTGGGAGACGAGAGCGGTCATCGGCAACGCGATGCCGGCACCATCGGCGGCACTGCACACGATTCGCAGATCCTTGTTGTGCAAGGTGATCCGGAACCCCGGTTCGAAGGAACCGTTGATGAATGCCTCGCGTTTGCGGGTAAGCACGGTGGAGCCTGCCAGGCCGCCATTGATGGCTGCGAGGGCGCTAGTGAGGTCAGCACCAGCCGATTCCAGCAGGACGATCGCCTCGGACACTGCCTGGATGTTGGCGGCGACGATCAGTTGGTTCGCCGCCTTCGTCAGCTGACCCGCACCGGCCGGTCCCACGTGGGTGATCGTTGCGCCGAGGCATTCCAGTACCTCACGTGCCTCGTCGAGCGCCGAGGCCTCGCCGCCGACCATGATGCTCAAGGTGCCCTCATGCGCGGCTGCCTCGCCGCCACTGACGGGGGCATCGAGCATCATGATTCCGCGCTCTGCGAGCGAATGGTGGATATCACGAGTAGTGTCCGGGCGGATTGTGCTCATGTCGACGAAGATCTGTCCAGGCATCAGCGCCGCCGCCAGACCACCGGTGCCGAGAACATCTTCGACATCCGGGGTGTCCGGAAGCATGGTGATAACCAGGTCTGCCCCATCCGCCACCTCCGCCGGCGAGCCTGCGACCTGTGCGCCCGCTGCCAAGATGCGGGTGCAGGACATCTCGGAGCGGCCATAGGCGAGAACCTGGTGGCCGGCTGCCACCAGGTTCGTGATCATCGGGGCGCCCATGATGCCCGGCCCCACGAATCCGATCGATGACATGTGTCCTCCTCTGATGCTGTGACACCGCCGAACGGCACGAAACGCCGACGGCTAGCGATGTCACCCTGGCATACTTCTGGACTAGCAAGCAATCTGGTCTAACAAAATGAGGTTCTCGTGGTCGAAGAGTTGAGAGCGGTCTCGCTTGTCGATGCTGTGGCGGAGTCGCTGCGGCTGGCGGTGATCTCGGGAACGGTCGAGTCCGGCGCGATTCTGACCGAGCAGTTCGTCGCCGACCGGTTCTCCGTGGCTCGAACGACGGCAAAGGCGGCGGTGGAGCGTCTTGTCACAGATGGCTTCCTGCAGCGCACGGTTCACCGCAGTGCCCGGGTGCCGGTGCTCAGTGCCGCGGATATCGGCGACCTCTACGACACCCGGATCCTGCTGGAAGTCGAAGCACTGACGCGGGTGGCACAGCGGGGTGAGGTGCCTGCCGAAGCTGAGCAGCGTGCTGCCGAAGTAGTGCTATTCGCCGAACGAGGCGATCACGATCGGATGGCCAGCTCTGATGTAGCGATGCACCGCGCACTGGTCGAGGCGGCGGGCAGCCCACGACTGACCCGGATGCACGCCACCATCATGGGCGAGGCCCACATCTGCATGGTCCAGGTGCAGCACCGCAACTTGTTGCACGCACGGACGATCAATGCTGAGCACCGGGCGATACTGGACACCATTGCGGCTGTGGATCCCGTGGCGGCGGCGGAGTCGGTCCGTTCGCATCTGGTGCGGGCCCGAGATCAACTGCTTGCGCGCTACCGGGAACTTGGCAACCGCACGTCATCGACTGAAGCGCCCGAGTCCTGAGTCGCGGTCGGCTCGGCGTCGGGAAGGGCGTGACTGGCCAGGTCGCGCCCGACTGCCTGAAGCCATCGCCCCGCGCAGGTGATGCTCGAACCCTCGTCTGGGGCGAGATCCATCAATGTCCGATGGCCTGCGTACCCCTGGTCGCGGACCTGCGTCGCGTCCAACTCGCTGCGGCCCGCCACTACCCAGCACGGTCGCCCGAGCTGGCGCGCATACCGGAGGACCCCCGAAGGCGCCTTGCCTGATGTCGTCTGCGGGTCCAACGATCCCTCACCAGTGATCACGACGTCTGACCAGCCAACGGCCTCTTCAAGTCGACTCAGTCGGGAGAAGACGGTGAGACCGTCCACGATGTCGGCACCGAGTCCCACGTGTAGGCCAAAGCCGAGACCGCCTGCTGCGCCAGCGCCTGGGCGGCACCGGCCGGCGCGGCCAGCGGCATGTTCGAGGACATCCGCCCATCGAGAAAGCGCGCGTTCGATGCACGCGATATCCGCCGCTCCAGCGCCCTTTTGCGGCCCAAAGATCGCAGCGGCGCCGGCGCCGCCCAGCAACGGATTGGTCACGTCTGTGGCAATCTGTAGCTCGATCCCGCGCCACCGCTGAAGCCCGCTGAGATCCACGCGGGCCACGCTCATCAGCGCGCTCGGCCCGAAATCTGTCATCGCGTTGCCGTCGCGGTCGTACACCTGCGCGCCGAGTGCAGCGAGCGCCCCAGCGCCGCCGTCGCTGGTGGCACTCCCGCCTGCGCCGACGATGATGCGTCGCGGGCATTGGTCGGCTGCCGCCCGCAGGACTTCGCCCAGGCCGTAGGTGTGTGCCACCAGCGGCTCGCGCTCGGCCGGGTGGATCAGCTCCAGGCCACTTGCGAGGGCCATTTCGAGGACGGCGCAACCTCCGCGCATCACGAATCCGGCCGCGACGGGTCGTCCGAGCGGATCCCTGGTGGAGACACGATGGAACGCGAATCCATATGGAACGAGTTCGCTCGCGAATCCGTCGCCGCCGTCGGAGACAGGATGAACCCGCACCTCAGTGTCCGGGCGGACGTCGCGAATGCCCGCGCCGAGGTAGCCAGCGACTTGCGTTCCGGTCAGGCACCCTTTGAACTTGTCGACGGCGATCAGGATTCGAAGTGAACCAGTCACGCCGCGTGCCCATCGATCCAGGTCAGGCTGTCCTCGGTACGGACAGTCGGCCGGTACTCGCAGGCGATCAGCCCCTCATAGCCAGCATTCGCGAGGCTGTCCAGCGAGGCGACGATGGGCAAAGTGCCCGTCCCTGGCTCGCCACGACCGGGCGAGTCGGCGACCTGCACGTGCCCGATCCACTGGATTAGCCCGGGAACGCCGCCGACGATGTCGAACCCATTGCTGCCGAGGTGGAACAGATCAAACAGGAGTTTGACATTCGGAAGATGTGCGAGCGGGCCGCGCAGCAGGTCGACCACCTGCTCAGGGTCGGTCAACGGGTAGTCGCCGTTGTGGCCCTTGGCGAGCGGCTCGAGCAGTACGGTGCCACCGATAGACGCTACGGCTGTGGCAGCCCTCTGGAGCGAGGCTAGCGCGGCGGAATCCTGCTCTGCCTGTGAGAACCGTGCGTCCCTCTGGCCGTAGAGGAGGTTGAAGGAGCGGCACCCAGTCGCCTCGGCGAGCTCCAGAAGCGCCGCGGTATTGGCCCTCAGCTCGGCCGCGCGGTCGGGAATGCTGGCCACCCCCCGTTCACCGCCGGGCATGTCACCGGCGTAGAAGTTCAGGCCACGCAGTGCCACGCCGGCCTGGCTGATCGCGGCAGCCAGTTCGCGAAGCTGCGCATTCTCGACCACTGGCTGCTCGAAGGGCCACCACATCTCGATGTCGTCGAAGCCGGCTGCGGCTGCCGCCCGTGGTCGATCCAGCAGCGGATGCTCGGTGAACATGACCGAGATGTTCGCGCTGTAGGTGAAGGTGTCGTCGTGCACGTGCCCTCCTGGCGACGATTGCGATTGTCCGTCTGGCAATCTTGACAGACAAGTCAACCGAAGCCAAGATGATCCCACGGTCAACGCCGACACACGTCGAAGACTCACGCTCACCGGCTACCTGTCTCGACATTCCGGTGCATCGCACCGACCACTATCCGACTCATACACCCGCCACGGGTGATGTCACTATTGACGAAAGGGCGGACTCGTGAGTATTCAGTCCTCCAGCATTTCCCGTAGGAGCCTGCTCCGGTTGAGCGCGACGGCGGGCGCGGCAGGCCTGGCAGGTTCCGGTCTCGCTGCCTGCAGCTCCGGAGGGTCGAGCGGGAACGGCTCGGCCTCGTTGCGCTTCATGTTCTGGGGAGCCGACGACCGGGTGCGTCGTTTCCAGGAAGCTTGCGATCTGTTCATGGAACAGAACCCAGACATCGAGATTCTCCCCGAGTTCGGGGAGATCGGTGCTCTGGAGACGCGCATGAGCGTTGCCATGTCGGCGGGCAATCTGCCGGATGTCTTCTGGGTCCACGGCAACCTGTTCCCGCAGATGGTGGCCGAGGGTCATGCGATGGACCTGACTGACCACCTTGGCCAGGAGATCCGCGACGAAGGGTTCACCGAGGCTGTGCTCGGCAGTGGTGCCTTCGAGGGGCGCCAGTTCGCGATCGCGCACGGGTTGCAGTCACCGTGCACGTTCGCGAAGGTTCCGGTGCTCGAGGAGCTCGGCATTCCGGTCAAGACCTACCCGGATTCCTACACGTGGGAGGAGTACGCGGAGTACGCCAAGCGAGCTCACGAACAGATGGGACCAGACTTCTACGGCACTGACGAGCCGACATCCACCGGATATTACGACCCGATGCGCGCCTGGTTCAGGCAGCACGGAGAGGAACTGTATGACGAGAGCGGCGGTATCGGCTTCACTGAGGGCACGCTTTCCAGCTGGCTGGAGTACTGGGACGACCTGCGCGCTAGTGGCGGGGCAGTCCCCCCTGACATCCACCGGGACGACGACCCCTTCTTCCAGGGCGCCCCGATGATCAGGAACCTCTCCGCGTTCCACATGCGGAACTCGAACCAGATCAGCGAACTGCAGAGCCTCTCGCCCGAGGAAGTCGTCTTGATGCCGCTGCCTGGTAACGGCGGCGACGGGACGGACAATATCTTCCAGTTCCCGAACAATCTCGCAGTCGCTGCTGAGACGGAGTACCCGGAGGCTGCGCTGCGCTTCGTCGACTTCCTTCTCAACGACCCGAGCGTGCGGAGATCGTTGGCACGACGATCGGTGCTCCGCCCACGCAGCTGATGCGTGAGGCGATCACCCCGGGCCTCGATGAGGCAGGCACGCAGTTCCTGGACTACATCGGATTCGAGGTCGATGCCAATCCGAGACCCATGCCATCCTCCCCGCCCGCCGCAGGTGCCTTCCAGACGGAGGCAACCGGCGTCCTCGACTCCTGGGCATTCGGGGAAACCACGATCGCCGATGCGGTGGAGAGAGTCTTTGCCGTGGGCGAGGAGCAACTCACCGGCTAACGGGGGGTGTCGGCCCTGGCCTGGCGCGGTCCGGCCAGGCATGCATTCAGGCGCCACTTGTGATGGCGCGCAGGTAGACGCACCGCAGTAATTCACGACGGAAATCCACAGAAGCGAAGGAACCGAATGGCACTCAATGAAATCGCGGCGAGCCTCTACGCCTGGGATCTGCACGACGAGGGTATCGATCATGCGCTCGACGTGCTGGCGAGCCGGGCAGAGGTGAACTCGGCCTATCTCGTCGGCCTGATGCACAAGGAGAAGCGCCCGCTCCATGCCCGCTTCTATCCGCACAATCCGGTGCGCAGGTACTACACGCCCGAGGACAGCAGGGCTTACTGGCTCCCGGATCCGTCGAAGTACGGCAGGATACGCCCGATGACCTCGGAGAGGGACTTCCTGAAGGGAACTGACTGGCTCCAGGTGCTGATTGACGGCGCCCGTGCTCGTGGGATGCGTACCGGATGCGAGATCTCCCACACCGTGATCGATGCGGTCCTCGCCCGAGAGTCATACCAGGACGTGCTTCAGCGTGACGTTTTCGGCAACGTGGTCGGGGCGTTCGAGGCGGTCGAAGCGCAGCGTGCACTGCCGTGCCTGAACAACCCCGATATCCGCGAGTACCTGGTGGCTCTGTTCGCCGACATCGCCACGAACTACGACGTGGACTATGTGCAGACCTGCCTGGTCATGTTCGGTGCCGGACGGGACGACGGAGGCACTCACGCGTTCGGACCGTCAGCGTGGCAGCAGCTGTTGAGCGTGGCTACTGGGGGATGCTTCTGCACCTCGTGCGAGTCGAAGGCTCGTGCCGAGGATCTGGATTGGACTGCGATGGTTTCGGAGATCCGTCACCTTGCCAACCTCTCCAAGCGCATCGGCCTCGACTCCCTGCATGAACGCCAGTTGCTCGATGATGCGAACTATGGTGAGTCGACGCTCCTGATCGAGAATGAAGCGTTTATGGCGTGGCTGCACTTCCGGAAACGGTCGATCACCGAGTTGTTTGCCAGAGTCAAGGAGGCTCTCTCCGGTTCCGGGCGAGACGTGGAATTCCGCTACAACACCTACATGGCGTCCCCGGAGCGCGCCGGACTCGACTTCAAGTCAGCGTTCGTGCACGTGGACTCGGTCCGTGAATCGGACTACTCTGATCAGCTCGGCACGCCCGAGGGTGTGGCGATCAAGCGTGCCAAGCTGATGAAATGCCGCCGGGCGTTGAACGAGGATCAGAAGCTCATCGCAGCACTGGGCGTGCGTCCGAATGCCACACCCGAGACACTGCGCGGCAGCGTGAAAGCGGCCGTGGATTCTGGTTGCGACGGACTCTCACTCGGTCACTACGACGGTGCGACGATGGAGCGTCTCGACGCAGTCCGCGAGGGTTTGCGGGAGTGGGAGGGCCAGGAGCGCGACTGGCAGCCCCGGCCTGCGACCTGACCTCCGGGGGTGGCGGGTGGCGGCGGCGCTCCAGGAGCGCCGCCGCCACCCGCCCCCCGAACCAGTGCACTATCCGAATTGCGCCAAAGGGGGCCCCGTGACTCAATCAGCCATCAACATGCGCCGCGCGGCGCAGGAATCGCAGGATGGACGCCACTCCCGGGCGGCTTACCTGTTCTTGATTCCGTGGCTCGCAGGAGTGCTGACGATCACTGCAGTGCCAATGATCGCCTCCCTGTACCTCTCGTTCACCAGCTACCGGCTCGGCGGCTCGCCGAGCTGGGTGGGCACGGAGAACTACCAGCGGATGTTCACCGATTCAACGTTCCGTGATGCCGCGCTCGTGACGGCGAAGTACGTGTTCATTTCCGTTCCCGTGCAGTTGGTCTTCGCGCTCGCCGTCGCCGTCATCCTGAACAAAGGCGTCCGAGCACTGCCGATCTACCGGTCGGTGTACTATCTGCCGTCGTTGCTCGGTGGCAGCGTGGCGGTTGCGGTGCTGTGGCGGCGGCTGTTTGCCAATGACGGACTTATCCCGGACCTGGCGAGCAGCATCGGCATCCAGATGGGTTCGTGGGTCTCGGATCCGGACCACGCACTGACGACCTTGATGATCCTCAACGTGTGGACCTTCGGCTCTCCGATGGTCATCTTCCTGGCGGGTCTGCGTCAGATACCCATGGAGTTGCTCGAGGCGGCGGCGGTCGATGGCGCCAGCAGGGCCAGGCGGTTCGTCGCGGTAACCATTCCTTTGCTCAGCCCCGTGATCTTCTTCAATCTCGTGCTGCAGCTCATCGGATCATTCCAGGCGTTCACGCCTGCATATATCGTCTCATCCGGAACTGGAGGACCGGCGAACTCGACATTATTCTACACGCTCTACCTGTTTCAGACGGGATTCCAGAGCTTCGAGATGGGATATGCCAGTGCCCTTGCCTGGCTGCTCTTTGTGGTGATCGGGATATTCACTGCCATCAACTTCGTCGCCGCAAGGTATTGGGTCCACTATGAGAACTGACGACTCAGGCAGCAGTGACCATCAGAGTGCATACGAGAGGGTCGGTGATCAGCCATGACATCTGGTGTCGGGGCACGCCGCCGCGGTACCCAACGGAACGGGCTGACCTCGGCCGTATTAAGTCTGACCGCCGCCGGCTGGAAGCATTTCCTGCTGATTGGCTTCGGGTTGATCATGATCTATCCATTGGTGTGGATGGTCACACGCTCATTCATGACCAACCTCGACATCTTCGATCCCGATGCACCGGTACAGCTGACGCTGGAGAACTACATCACGGGGTGGGGCTCGCTGCGGACTTCGTTCGGTCGTTTCATGTTGAACTCCATGGTCGTGTCGCTCGCTTGCATCGCCGGAAATCTAATCTCTTGCGCGCTGGCGGCGTATGCTTTCGCCAGGATGAAGTTCCGCCTGAGGCGGCCGTTCTTCATGATTATGCTCTCGACGATCATGCTGCCGTTCCACGTCACCATCGTCCCGCAGTATATTATCTTCAATCAACTCGGATTCGTTGATACCTATGTTCCGCTGATCCTGCCGAAGTTCCTCGCGGTCGAAGCGTTTTTTGTCTTTCTTATGGTGCAGTTTATGAGGGGGCTTCCCACGACTCTCGATGATGCTGCAGCACTCGACGGATGCGGGTCGTTCCGCACCTTCTGGAGCGTTATTCTCCCGCTATGCCTTCCTGCTATTGGGGTGACGGCTGTTTTCACATTCATCTGGACCTGGAACGACTTCTTCACGCCGCTCCTCTACTTGAACTCTCCCGACCTCTACACCGTGCCGATGGGCCTGAGCTCATTCCAGGACTCCACCGGCCTGAGCAACTATGGGGCACTCTTCGCCATGTCCGCACTCTCGTTGGTGCCAGTGTTCTTCGTCTTCCTCTTTGCACAGAAGGCGCTGGTCCAGGGAATTGCCACCACGGGTCTGAAATAGCCTCCGCAACAGCGGAGAGAACCGCACTGCCCGATCGCTGAAAGGGAGCACAACAGATGCCTACGATCACCGAGCTCACGATCGTCGAGTTCGACCACACGGTCACTTATGCTTACGACGCGCTGGGTCGGAAGCTCCCAGGATCGGCGCCTCCGACGCGCACGACCAGACGCTTCGGAGTCCGGATCAGGACCTCAGAGGGTATCGAGGGCAGCTACATCACGCTCTGGAGCGCGCCACCCCTCGCCACTCCGCAGGTCGCAGCGCTGGCACAGGCTGTGGTCGGCAGGTCACTCGGTGAGCGAGAACTACTGTGGGACCACGCCAACCGGGCACAGGCAAAATCGGATCGCATCGGGTACGGCGCGATCGACATCGCGCTCTGGGATGCGATGGGGAAGACTGCCGGTCAGCCGATCTCAGCCCTGCTGGGACGGTACCGCGACCGCCTACCCGCCTATGTCAGTACTGTCGGTGGCGGCCATGGGCTTGGCGGACTGGCCACACCGGAGAGCTATCGGGACTATGCGCACTGGTGCGCTGAGCGAGGAATACCCGGGTACAAGATCCATGGCCCTGGCACTGGCCGGGTACGCGACGAGATCGCTGCGCTCAGGGCTGCAGCGGAGGGGTCCGCCGGGCGGTCTGATGTGATGACCGATCCCGGCAACGGCCTGTCGACGCTGGCCGACGCACTGAAGCTGGGAGCGGTGTGCGACGAGGTCGGAGCCTTCTGGTGGGAGGACCCGATGCGAGACGACGCCCGCCTCGGTCACGCCATTCTGCGAGACCGGGTACGCACCCCGCTGCTCATCACGGAGTTCGTCCGCGGTCTCGACCAGCGGGTGGAGCTCGCGATCGCGGGTGCCACCGACTTCCTGCGGGCGGATCCGGAGCTTGATATGGGTATTACCGGGGTGATGAAGACAGCTCACGCGGCTGAGGCGCTCGGGATCGACATGGAGGTCCATGCGTCCGGCCCGGCCCAGCGCCACTGTATGGCGGCCATCCGGAACACCAACTATTACGAGCTCGGCCTGCTGGATCCCGAGACCGGTAACCCGCTGCATCCTCCGGTCTACGCCGACGACTACGCCGAAGACGTCGGATCAGTGGGTACGGACGGCTGCGTCGCCGTCCCGACAGGACCCGGGCTCGGAGTGACCTACGACTGGAACCGCATCCTGTCGATGAACGCGGACAGCCGGGTGTTCACAGCGCATGCCTGATCTGATCATCGTCACCGGGGAGCTCGGCGAGACTGAGCGCGACCGCGCCCGGCAAGCAGTTGGGTCGCACGAAGTCCTGTTCGTTCCCGACCTGGCCGATGTTTCTGCGGAGCTGGGACGGGCGGCAGTGATCGTAGGTCCGGTGGGCCCGGACCAGCTCCGGGCGGCCTGCAGCCTTCGGTGGGTGCACAGCTGGATCGCGGGCCCGAACAGCCAGCTCAGCGAGGAGATGCGCGCGAGCGACGTGATCCTGACGTCCTCGGCGGGCAATGGCGGTGTGCCCCTGGCCGAGCACGCCATGATGATGATGCTGATGCTCGACCGGGATGCCCCCCGCTGGCTCCGTGCGCAGGAGGAGCGGCGCTGGGACCGGCACGTCCATGGCGAGTTGCTCGGCCAGACCGTCGGCATCATTGGTCTCGGCAACGCCGGCGCCGATCTCGCGCGCAAGGCGAAGGCGTTCGGGATGCGTACGCTCGCTGTGCGGCGACGTGCCGAGGTCCAGGATCCGGATGTCGACCAGGTCTTCACCCCTGGGAACCTCCACGCGATGCTGCGCCAGTCGGACTTCGTGGTTGTCACGGCACCACTCACGCCCCAGACCCGTGGGATGTTCGGGCCCGACGAGTTCGCGGCGATGCCCGACCACAGCTTCTTCGTGTGCATCTCCCGCGGTGGGATCGCTGACGACACAGCGCTGCTCAATGCGCTGCGCACCGGTTCGATCGCGGGCGCGGGGATCGACGCCCACGGTGTCGAACCCCTGCCCGAGGAGAGCGAGTTCTGGGACATGCCGCACGTGATCCTTACGCCACACAACGGCGCAACCACGCCGGGAACGCGGCGACGTGGCGTGGACATCATGCTGGAGAACCTGAGGCGCTACCGGGACGGCGAACCACTGCTGAACGTTGTGGACAAGGCTCACGGGTATTGAGACCGATCGTGGCCCTCGGCGTGGACCCGACTGCCGTCGTGTAGCCGAGGCGGCGCCGCGCTCGACTACCGAGCCCAGGACTGCGTCTGCCGGTGACCGTGCCGCCCGGCGCCCGCACGATGACCGTGATGTTCGAGTTCGAGGCCGAGCGTCGCCGGCTCCTGGATGGTGGACGACCTGCAGGTGGTGGCCCCGCTGGGCCCGCTGGCTTCCGATGCCGAGGTGCTGGCCGCGGTGGACGTGTTCAGCGACGTGCAGGGCTCGAACGTACGACTGCAGGAGTAGGTGCTGCCCGGGCTGCGCTCGCTCGAGCCAGCCGCCGGCACCCCGGTGGTCAACGGCGCCACGCAACTGTGGCAGGACTACCTCGCGGCGTTCGGGCCGGCGGCGGGAGCTCCGAGCAGTCGGTCTCCACCATCGGCAACCACGAGTTCTACGGCTGGGACGGCTCGCAGACCTCCCTGGACCGGCACCTGGACATGATCGGAATGCGCGACGTGGGCGACCAGGGCGGCCTCTGGGGCGAGCTCATGGTGCACGGCTCAATGCCGTTGCTCTGGATCGGCAGCGAGGGTTCCGACTACGCCGAACAGCGGGGGAGTGGCCCGTTCGTAGAGATGTCGGACGAGCAGTACACCTGGCTCGCCGACCGGCTCGCGCACTGGCGTGAGCAGAACACCCCCGGTGCTGCTGTTCTCCCACTAGGTGTTCGCCAACACCTACGCCAGCTTCTACCGCAACGACTTCGGGGAGGACACCGAGCGGGTCGCTGCACTCCTGCAGGCCAACCCGAACGTCATCCTGCTGAACAGCCACACGCACTGGTCGCCCGAGCTGAAGGATTGGAGCGTGCAGCACTGGTTCGACCCGGCAGCCACGGACCCGGTCACCATCGTCAACACCGTCGCGGTGACCACCCAGTACGGTCCGTCCGGCGATTGGGGCGGTCGGGGCATCGGCGGTGCCGACCCGGCCGGCCTGAAGATCGCTCTGTACGAGGACCAGGTGCGGGCGAGCGTGTACGCATTCGGTGCCGACGGGGCACGCGAGGTGAAGCGCGTGGACGTCCCGGTGCCGCAGGAGCGACGTGGCGCTGAGCCCGCGGAGCTGGCCCACCCGGGCGGACCGGGGGAGCCGGCCGATCCGGCGGACCCCGCCGTCCCGGCCGGATCACAGTGAGCCGGGCGGTCGTTCGCTGACGAGGTGCGCGGCTTGGTGGTCGGGCGGGGTGGCCGTCGACCGGAGATGAACGCGCCGGGGGTCGAAGTACAGGTGCCCGAGGGTCACGGTGCGCAACGTGCCGTCTTCCTCGGCGCTGCGCAGGGATGCCTCGACGACGAGCACCGGGCTGCCCGGTGCCAGGGCCAGGTCTCGCGCGAGCGCGTCACCGGCCGGCACGGCGGAGGTGATGTGCTCGACCTGGTCGATGCTGATGTTCTCGACCTCGGAGAGGAAAGTCGAGACACCGTCGGTCAGGGCCTCGATGTGGATGCCGTGCCCGTGCAGCATCCGCGGGATGACGTGTTCGCTGACCGCGACCGGTTCGCCGTCCTCGACGTAGGTGCGCCGTACCCGGTACACCTCGTCGTCGGAGGTGAGCCCCAGCTGCGCGATCAGCGTGGCGTCCGGGCGTTCACGGACGACGGCGACCGAGGTCACGGTGACCGGCCGGTCCACCTGGGCGAAGAAGTCCGGGATGGAGACGATCGTGTCCAGCGGGTATGCCGGTGGGGCCGGGGTATCACTCTGGTCCGGCTCTGGGTTGATCACCGTGCCCACCCGGCGCCGTCGGGTCACGGTGCCCTGCGCCTCAAGCTGTGCCAGTGCCTCGCGCAACGTGTTGCGTGAAACGCCGAGCGTGCTGCTGAGTGCTGCTTCTGGGGGCAGCCGGAGATCGCCGGACTTGCGTTGCTGCGCGATCAGCTCGACGAGCTGGTGATGCGCATGCTCGACCGCAGCGCGGGCCGAAGGTACTGGCATGTGCTGACCTCGTGTCTCTTCGTCGATACTAAAAGTAGAACCATAGAGAAGATCGACTGATCTGTCCAGCATGGGCTTGACAAGCAGTACTGAACCCGGTGATGGTGGCATTCGTTCATAGATCGCACCAAAGGATCAAGAATGATCCTACTTATGCGGAGGCCATCGACGTCCATGCAACAGCAACTAGCCGAACCGTCGGCGGAGCCCGGTGGTCCGCCGCAACCACCCAGTCGAGCGGCCGAACGAGCGCGACGGGTTCGCCGAGCGATCGTCGACGCGATCCTGGGCACCCTCGGCTTCCTCATCATCCTGACCGCATGGCAGCTCGCCTCCACCTTCGGGGCGATGCGACCAGGGCTCCTGCCGCCACCCGGGGACGTGGGCGCCGTCCTGGTGGAGGGACTTCTCTCCGGTGACCTCCTGCACGACCTGATCGTGAGCAGCCGCCGCGTGATCATCGGCATCGCGATCGGGATGTCGCTGGCCATCCCGGTCGGCTTCGCCCTCGGCTGGTTCCCCCGGGCCCGGGTCACCTTCAACCCCCTGGTGAACTTCTTCCGCGCACTGCCGCCGATCGCGTTGGTGCCACTGGTCGTCATCTACTTCGGCATCGGGGAGGTGGCCCGGGAGGTCATCCTCATCTACGCGGGATTCTTCGCCACCGTGATCGTGGTCTACGAGGGCATCGGCAGCATCGAGGAGAAGTACATCCGCGCCGGGCGCACTCTCGGAACCAGCCGGCTGGAACTGTTCAGCAAGGTGATCCTGCCGCTGTCCACACCGCACATCTTCACGGCCGCACGCATCTCCCTCGGCATCGGCTGGTCCTCCCTGGTGGCCGCCGAGCTCGTGGCTGCCCAGGACGGGCTCGGTGCCGCCATCCAGAACGCGAGCAACTTCCTCGACGTGCCCCGGATGTACGCCGGGATCATCC
Organism: Ruania alba; assembly: GCF_900105765.1. Classification (NCBI taxonomy): domain Bacteria; kingdom Bacillati; phylum Actinomycetota; class Actinomycetes; order Micrococcales; family Ruaniaceae; genus Ruania; species Ruania alba. The sequence continues at coordinate 2,000,888 of NZ_FNTX01000001.1, read as the reverse complement.
TCATCGGGGCGGCGGCGCTCGCGATGGACCTCATCATCCGACTGATCGCCGCGCGCGTGCTGCGCTGGCAGGACAGGGGCGAACGATGACCGCATCCATGGACCTGGACGTCCGCGACCTCAGCGTCGGCTTCGGCCGGGGCAGCCGGCGGGTCAGCGTGCTCGAGAACATCAGCGTTTCCGTAGCCCAGGGGGAGTTCGTCGCGATCGTGGGCCCCAGCGGCTCCGGCAAGAGCACCCTGCTGAACGCCGTCGCCGGCTTCCTCTCCCCGGACGGGGGCACCGTCGAGGTAGGCGGCGAACCGGTCACCGGTCCGGGCCCGTCCCGGTGCGTGGTCTTCCAGGAGTACGCGGTGTTCCCGTGGCTCACGGTCGAGCGCAACATCGGCTTCGGCACCCGACTCGGCGCGTGGACGGGAGATCCGGCCCGGCGCACCGAGATCGTGGACCGCTATCTCGACCTGATGGGCCTGACCGCGTTCCGCGACGCCCTGCCCAAGACCCTGTCCGGTGGGATGCGCCAGCGGGTGGCCATCGCCCGTGCCTACGCGGTGGACCCGACCATCCTGCTGATGGACGAGCCCTTCGCGGCGCTCGATGCGCAGACCCGCGAGCACATGCAGGAAGCACTGCTGGACATTTCCAGGCAGGAGCACCGCACCGTCCTCTTCGTCACCCACCAGGTGGAGGAGGCGCTGTACCTGGCCGACCGGGTCGTCGTCATGGGCGCCCGGCCCGCCCGCATCCAGGAGGTCGTCGACGTCCCCTGGGGCGATCGACGCGACCACGACATCAAGCTCACCGACGAGTTCATCGGTCTGCGCCGGCATGTGGAGCACCTGCTCCACGACACCGAGCCGCAGGCCACCAACGAAAGGACACCATGATGATCAGTTCCCGTCTCAGCGCCGCGGCGGCCGTCACAGCGGCCGCCGCCCTTGCCCTGGCCGCCTGCTCCGGACCGGCAGAGGAGGAGGGAGGCACCACCGAGGGTGAGACGACCACCGTCCGGGTCGGCTACATCCCGGGCGCACACGACATCGCCCAGCTCTTCGTGGCCGACGAGGCCGGCTACTTCGCCGACGAAGGCATCGAGATCGAGGCGACGGCCTTCCAGACCGGCATCTCCCTCTCCCAGGCACTGACCGGCGGAAGCCTCGATGTGGGGGTGATGGGCGCCGTCATCGCCAACTTCCCCGCCAAGGGGCAAGGGCACGCCATCGTGCTGAACAATCAGCAGGTCGACATCCACCAGATCTGGGCCACACCCGAGTCCGGGATCACCAGCGTGGAGGAGCTTGCCGGCTCCACGATCGCCACCACCTCGGGAACCGCCTCGGATCTCATCCTGCAGGTCGCGCTGAACCAGGCGGGTCTCACCCGGGACGAGGTGGAGGTCGTCAACCTGGACATGCCGGCGGTCGCCAACACCTTCGTCACCGGAGGGGTCGATGCGGCCTCACTGTGGGCGCCGTTCGATCAGCAGGTGACCGAGAACCTGCCCGAGGCCACCTTGCTCGCCAGCGCCGCCGACCTGGACGCACCGATCTCCGGCGGGTGGGTCGCCTCGAACGAGTTCTACGAGGGGCAGACAGACCTGGTGGAGGGCATGGTGCGTGCGTGGCAGGCCGCAAACACCGACATCGTCGACGACCCGGCCGCCGCGCTGGACGTGTTTTGCCCGCGCATCGAGGAGAACATGGACCGCGCGCAGTGCGAGGCCCTGTACGCCCAGACCGAGGCCTACTCGAACGAGGAGTGGGCGCAACTGTACCAGGACGGCACCGTGCTGGAGTGGATCGGCACGATGCAGTCCACGTTCGAGGAGATCGGTGCGCTCGAGGGAGCCGAGCTCCAGCCCGAGGACTACATCGACACCACCACCTTCGTCGACGTGCTCGATGACTGATCGGCCGCGCCTGGCCCCCCGGACCGGCATCAACAACCAGACGGTCCCGGCGGCCAGCGCGGTGGAGGTGATCGAGGGCGCTGCCCGGCACGGCCTGGGATGCGTTGAGCTCACCGGCGAGGTGCTGGCGCAGGATCCCGACGGCGTCCCGGCCACCCTGCGTGAGCAGGGGGTTCGCCTCCTCGGCGTCTCACCCACGAAGGCTCTGCACGGGTGGCACGTGCAATGGGACGAGCAGGTGGGGGCGGGGATGCGAAGCGAGATGCAAGCCGCCGCCACCGCCGGGGCGGAGTTCTTCGTGATGCCGTTCATGCGGCCGGGCGGGGACGCGGACACTGTGACCGCGGGGCTGCGCCGGGCCGTACCGATCGCACGAGAGGCGGGCCTGCGGCTCGCCGTCGAACCGATCGGTCACCATGAGGTGCTCCGCCGCGCCGAGCAGCTCGCCCCCGTGCTGGCCCGCCTGGACCAGGACGTGATCGGCGTGCTGCTCGACTCGTTCCACTTCTTCAGGTCCGGTCAGTCCCTCGAGGACCTGCGTCACCTCGACGGCGTGGACGTCCTCGCCTTCCAGGTCTCCAACGCCAATGACCGTCCCGTTCCGGAGCTGCTCGGCTACCGCGACCGCACGTTCCCCCTGGATGGACCGTTCGACGTGGCCGGGTTGTGCGGGCAGGTGGCGCGTCGCTGGCCGAACGCACCGATCGTCGTCGAGGTGATCGGTGAGGTCGCGGCCGCCACACCGACCGCGACCGGTCTGCAGCGGGCGGCGACCCAGCTGCGCATGCTCACTGAACTCATCACACGAGAGGATGCTCGTCTTGTCTGACCGTCCCAATGTGCTCGTCATCATGGCTGACCAGATGGTGGCCGAGCTGACCGGCGTGTACGGCCACCCGGTGGTGCGCACCCCGAACCTGGACCGGCTGGCCCAGCAGGGCGTGCGCTTCGACGCCGCCTACTGCCCGGTCCCGGTGTGCTCGCCCTCGCGCAGCTCGATGCTCTCCGGGCGGTTCGCCTCCACGAACTGCGCCTGGGACAACGCCGCGCCGATCGCCTCGGACATCCCGATGCTGCCGCACTATCTCGGTACCGCCGGGTACGACTCGGCCCTCGCCGGAAAGATGCACTTCGTCGGCGCCGACCAGGTGCACGGCTTCGCGAAGCGGCTCACCACGGACATGTTCCCCAGCACCCTGGCCTGGACGCCGGATCGGGACGCCGTCGGGCGGTTCGTCCACCCCGGCAATCCCGACGGGCCGCCGATCGCGATCGACTACGTCAGCTCAGGGCCGGTGCAGTGGACTGAACAGCTGCAGTTCGATGAGGAGACCCACTACCGGGCGCTGGAGTACCTGCGGTCCCGGCGCACCTCACGGCGGGGCTCCCTGCAGGTGCCCACCCCGGAGCCCGAGTCCGACCCGTTCCTGCTGGTGGCGTCCTACCACCATCCGCACGAGCCGTTCCTGGCACCGCAGAAGTACTGGGACATGTACGCCGACGTCGCCACCGAGCCCGTGCGGGTGACGGCGGATGAGGATCTGCCGCGTTCGGCGATGGACGAGTGGGTGGACACCCTGCACGGCGTGGACGGGGTGGACCTCACCGACCCCGAGGAGGTGGCGCGCACGCGCCGCGCCTACTACGCGCTGGTCACCTACATCGACGACAAGGTCGGTGAGCTGCTGGACGTGCTGGAAGAGACCGGGCATGCCGAGGACACGTTGATCGTGTTCACCAGTGACCACGGCGACATGCTCGGCGAGCGAGGGATGGTGCAGAAGCGCACCTTCTACGAATGGTCCGCCCGGGTGCCGCTGATCATCGGCGGTGGCCCGGTGCAGGCCAGCGGCACCACCAGCAGCACCCCGGTCTCGCTCATCGACCTGGTGCCGACCGTGTGCGAACTGGTGGGCGTGCAGCCAGTACGGCCAGACGGTCGCAGTGTGCTCGCCGAGCTGCGAGGGGACACTGCCGAACCGGCACCAGTGTTCGTGGAGTACCACTCCGAGGGGGTGTACGCACCGTGCTGGATGCGGCGCGAGGGCCACCTCAAGTACATCTACGTGCACGGCCACGGTCACCAGCTGTTCGACCTCGCCACCGACCCGGACGAGCGGCACGACCTGGCGGAGGACCCGAGGTACGCCGATGCCGTGCAACGTGCTCGAGCCGACATCATCGATCGGTTCGACCCGGACGGGATCGAGCACCGGATCCGGCAGAGTCTCGCCGATCGACGGGTGGTGCGCAGCGCGATGGCCGCCTCCGGAGCGGTGTGGGCCTACGACCCGGACCCGGCGCTCTTCACCCAATACTGGCGCGAGACGTGAGCCGCGCCTGAGCGCTACCGCACGGTGAGCGCCCCCGAGTCCAGGCGGGCGGTCACCGTGGCGGTCTCGCCGATCTCCTCGCCGTCGATCTCGACGGCCTGGGCGCTGGAGAGCCGTACCCGCAGGGTGTGGGCCTGGTGCTGGGCCACGTTGTCGCTGGTCGCCGCCTCGTCGTCGGTGCCGGGGAGCAGGCGCTTGAGCCCGTTGTCCCAGGTGAGGGTCTTCAGTGCGTCGGCCCACCCGGTGATCCCGGCGGCGCTGACCATCAGCACGTCGAGGAGGCCGTCATCGGGGCGGGCGTCGGGCAGTAGCCGCATCCCGCCGGTGATGGTGCCGCAGTTGGCGATGAGCAGGGTGTGGCCCTGCACCTGTTGCGGGTCGGCCTCGTCGATACCCAGCTCGAGGTCCACCAGGTCACTGGCAGCGATCGCCCGGCCCATCGCCTCGGCGTAGGCCACCCAGCCGATCGTGTCCTTGAGGTTCTCGTCGGTCTCGGTGATCATCTGGGCGTCCACGCCGAAGCCGACCATCACCAGGAAACCGTGGGTCTGCTGTTCGCCGTCGATCTCCATCTCCGCCCACCCCATGTCGATCGCGCGACCGGGCTGGGTGAGCGCGTGTTCCACGGCCGCATCGATTCCCAACGGGATGTCGAGGTTGCGCGCCAGCAGGTTCCCGGTGCCCTGCGGGATGATCCCTAGGTGTGCCTCCGTGCCGGCGACCTCCTCGGCGACGGCCCGGACGGTGCCGTCCCCACCGGCCGCGATCACCAGGGTGCAGCCTGCTTCGAGCGCCTCGCGGGCCGGGCCATGCCCGGGGTCCTCGGCCGTGGTCTCGAACCAGTGGAGGCTGGCGGATGCGCCCTGCTCGTCGAGCACCTTCTGTGCCGGATCCTCGAGGTCCGAACGCTCGCACTTGGTGGGGTTCCAGACGATCCCGATGGTGGTGTCCATGCGAATCTCCTTCGACGGTAGTGATCCCCGCGCGGATAGCGCGCTCGGAGTTACAGTAAGTCCAGTGCGAGCGGTACGCGCTCTGTTGCGTCGGGAAACGCCGGGCGCCTCACGCCGGTGCTGGTGCACCGTCGCCCCCACGGGGAAGCACCCGGCGCAGGATGTCGGTGATCGTGACGACTCCCACGAACCGTTCGCCCTCGGTCACCACCGCGAGCTGTTCGCCGTGATCACGCATGAGCGCGAGTACCTCGTGCACCGGGGTCTGTCCGTCCAGGCTGAGTGGTTCCCGGGAGAGCTCGGCCGCGGGCCGGCGGGAATCCTCGAGCAGTGTGTCCCGCACGTGGACCACTTGGGGGCGGCCGGGCGCGTCGCGGTAGACCAGGATCCGCAGGTGGCCGGATCTGATCGAGGCCTGGCGAACATCGCCTACCGTCGCGTTCGGCGGTACCGCGGTGGGGATCGCCCCGGGGCGGATCAGGTCCACGATCTCGAGGGAGTCCAGGTCGATCGCTCGGGCGATCTGGGTGCGGAACGACGGCTCGATCGTGCCGACTGCGGCGGAGTGCTCCACGAGGTGGCGGATCGTGGCTGCATCCTGTCCGCCGACGGCTGCCTGGTTCACCGGCGTCACGCCCGTGGCAGCGACGAGCCGGTTCGCGATCATGTTGACCCACAGCAGCAGCGGACGGAACAGCCAGATGAACGCTCGAGCCGGGATTGCGATCGCCGTCGCCGACCCTTCTGGGTGCGCGATCGCCCACGACTTCGGGGCCATCTCGCCCACCACGAGGTGCAGGAACGTCACGATCAGCAGGGACAGTGCGAAGGCCACCGCATCGGCCGTCCACGTCGGCATGCCCCAGGTCTCGAACAGCGGTGTGAACCAGTGGTGGACGGCCGGTTTGGTGATGGCACCGAGGGCGAACGTGCAGGCGGTGATGCCGAGCTGGGCGCCGGCCAGCATCACGGTCAGCTCGTTCACCGACCGCAGCGCCGCCCGGGCGGACCGGCTGGTGACCGCCGCATCCTCCAGCCGGTGCCGCCGCGCGCCCAGCAGGGAGAACTCGACGATCACGAACAGGGCGCTGAGCACGATGATCGCCACGGTCACGCCGAGCACGAGCACGGGGTTGTCCATCAGCGTGCCCCCTCGTCCTCGGACGGGTCCTGCACCTGCACGGTGAGGCGGACCGTGGCCGGGACGTTCCGTTCGACGTCCATCACCTCGGCCAGGATGAGGTGGCGTTCGGGAGCGTCCTCGACGAGGTCTGCCGGGTCGAGCGGGAGCAGGATCTGCACCGTCTCGCCAGGGGCCAGCAGTGCCCCGTGCTCGGCGAGCAACAGCCCGGACACCGTTTCGTAGTCGCCCTGCGGCAGATCGTGTCCGATCGCTCGTTCCGCCTCGTCGACGTGGACGTCGCCGCCCATCACCCAGGTGGTCTCACCCTCGGCGGTGATGGTGCCCTCCTGCTCAGGGTCGTGCTCGTCGGTCACCTCACCGACCAGTTCCTCGGCGAGGTCCTCGATCGTGAGGATTCCGGTGAACCCGCCGTACTCATCGATCACGCAGGCGAGCTCGTCATGAGCGTGGGTGAGCTGAGTGAAGGCGTCCGGCAGGGTCATCGCTGTGGGCACCAGGACCGGTTCACGCATCAGACGGGTGACCGGGGCGTCGTCGGAAAGATTACTGGCCAGCAGGTCCCCGAGCTGGACCACCCCGACCGCCTGGTCGTGATCGTCGACCACCGGGTACCGCGTGTGCTCGGTGGCCATCCGCTGGCGCACGTCGGCGATGGTGGCGCGCACGGGGACCGTCCCGACCTGCGAGCGGGGGATCATCGCGTGCTCCGCGTCCCTGTCCGGGAAGTCGAGGATGCGGTCCAGCAGGATGGACAGTTCCTCCGGCAGGTCGCCGCTCTCCCGGGAGTCGGCCACGATGTGCTCCAGATCGTCCGGGGTGGCCGAGGAGTCCAGGTCATGCACCGGCTCCATCCGGAACAGCCGGAGGAGGCCGTTGGCGGCATGGTCGAACACGGTGATCAGCCAACCGAAGACGCTGAGATAGATCCTGGTGGACCTGGCGAGGGCCAACGCCAACGGTTCCGGGTTGGCGATCGCGAGGTTCTTCGGGAAGAGCTCACCGAAGATCATCTGCACCACGGTGGACAGGGCCAGTGCGGTGACGGTGCCGATCGAGATCCCGACGGCGGTCGGTACACCGGCTCCACCGAGGAGTTCCCCGAGTGCCTCACCCACCAGGGGTTCGGCCACGTAGCCGATCAGCAGACCGGTGACCGTGATACCCAGCTGGGCCCCGGAGAGCATGAACGAGGTGCGCCGGGTGACGGCGAGCGCGCGGGCCGCGGCGCTGTCGCCGGCTTCGGCGCGGGCACCGAGCCGGGAACGGTCCACGGACATGTAGGCGAACTCCTGGGCGACGAAGTACCCGTTCGCGGCGATGATCGCCAGGATCACCAGGATGCCGACGAGGAGCATCAGGACACTCATACCGGTATCACCGCCGTGGAGCTCGCCGGGATCGTCAGGCTGCGGTGGTCAGGACAGTGGGCGGCCGGGTCGGCCGCGGGACTGTCGTACTCCATCTGTGGTGGTGCCTCTCCTCGTTCCAGGAGTCCATCCTGCGCGATCGACGCCCCGTCGTCCAGGCACAAGCGCGAGACGACCCAGTCGGTCAGGGACCGTGCGCGGCTCCGGGATCGCGGGTCGCGTGGCCCACAGTGCTGGATAACTGCCGGCGTCGCGATCAGAATTGACGACGTCACGAGTCGATCGTGGTCACAGCACCTCGGGAGGAGAGCGATGACTGATCAACCGTCCCACGAATACACGCCAGGCCTGCACGGCCACATCACGCATACCGAACTCATCAGTGACGACCCGGAGGCCACCCGCGCCTTCGCGGCCCAGGTGTTCGGATGGCAGTTCCAGCCGGCATTCCCGAGCCCGGCCGGGCCCTACCACCTGTACGCCTACTCCGACGAGGGCGGCGGCGGGATCCGCGGCACCCAGGACGGAGAAGCGCCCGGGTCCACGCCGACCGTGCACGTGGACGACACCGACGCCGCGTTCCGGGCTGCGGTCGAGGCCGGTGCGACGGCCATCGGCGAGCCGAACGACATCATGCCCGGGGTACGGATCGCGCTGGTGCAGGCGCCCGGTGGGGTGGTGCTGGGGCTGTCCGGACCGACCGGCACCGACGCCTGACGCACCGCTCGGGCGAACCCTGCTCGATCTGCCCCTCCGCCGAGCGCAGCGTTCTGCGGCATCTGATGCATCAGATGCCGCACAACCCTGCGCTCGACGAGGGGTTGGGTGGGTGATCAGTTGCGGTGGGTGTTGCCCTGGCAGGAGTTGTCGGCCACGACCTCGCCGTCGGCGGTCAGGTCCAGGGTGACGACGTCGTCGTAGACGCGGCGCTCGGTACCGGTGACGGTGTACTCGGCGTCCATCTGCGGGAACAGGTAGACCGGGGTAAGCGTCAGTTCGGAGCCGCACCGGGTGCGCTCCAGATCGAGCTGGAGGTGGCCGTAGTGCAGGCCGCCGTCGACCAGTTGCGGGTTGCCGTTCGCGTCGTTCTCCCACAACTCCGGCTCGTCCACCGCGGCCATCCACTCGGAGTGGGTGTTGAACCGGATCGGCTCGAAGGTGCCGTCGGCGGTCTCGTACAGCTGCTCACCGCGCAGTCCGTCCGCGGCCACACCCACGTCGTACATCTGCACACCCACGCCGTCGCCGTCGGAGTCGACGAAGGAGCGTTCGAACATCTCATCGTGCCCGCTGATCACGGCGGCCACCCCGTACTCCTCGAACATCGGGGTGTACGCGCGCATCGCGACGCCGGACTGGTTGTCCGCGAACTCGTGGTTCGGCGGGGTGCCGTGCACGCCGCTGGAGTAGGCGGCGTGGTGGAACTGCACGAGCACCACCTGACCCTGGGCGCGGGCGTCGGCGAGTTGGGCCTGGGCCCACTCCCACTGGGCACTGCCTTCGCCTAGGTCCGGCAGGTCGGACTCGCTCGCGTCGGTGGCGTAGACGTTCGCGAACGCTGAGGCGTACTCCTCGGCGGTGAACGATCCCTGGGTGTCGGTGGACATCCGCTCCGGGGTCAGGTTCGTGTCGTCGCCGGAGAACACCTCACCGGAGAGCATGCCGGTGGTGGTGTCCTCGTCCGGGAGCCCGTTCGTGGAGTCCAGCGTGAGGATCGTCACCGGGCCGTGGTCCAGGCGGTAGTAGGAATCGCGGACCTGCGGGTTCGCCGGGTCGCCGGGGGTGACCATGTAGTCGAGGTAGCGGTTGCGGGCGACCACCACCGGGGAGCGGTCCTCCGGGGTGCCGTAGCCGCCGCTGATGCTCGCGTAGGTCTCCCAGTTCCCGATCGCGGTGACCAGGGGAACGTTGGAGGCGAGGTCGCTGGACTCACCGGCGAAGTGCCGCCAGAACTCGTCCCAGGCGGGCTGGTAACCCGAACCCTGGGTGAGGTCGCCGGCGATCAGCAGCAGGTCCGGGTCCTGCTCGGCGATGGTGGCGATGTTCGCGTCAAGGGCGTCGGCCTGGTTCATCGGATAGCGCACCAGCTCCTCGCCGTAGCGGACCGCGGTGCCGTACCGCTGCGCCCAGAGGGAGTCGATGCCGGGGCGCTCGGCCGAACCGTCCGCGAGACCGGCGTGGGCGGTCTCCCACTCCCGGTGCTCGATCCGCCCCGCGGGCTCGGTCTCGGTGTCCGAGAACGCCATCATCCGCACGTGGTCCCAGCGTTCGGCATCCGGGGCGGTGCTGAATCGGGCCGTGTGCTCGACGCCGTCCTGGGTGACGGTGTAGCGATAGGACTTGCCGGCCTGGAGCCCGTCGATCTCGACGACATGCTGGTAATTGGCGTCGGAGTGCAACCACGAGCCCTGATTGAGTCCATCGATCGTCTGGGCGAGCTCGGCGTCGGAGTACTCCATCAGGTCCAGATGCACCGGCTCGCTGGTCAACTCCTGCCGTCCACCGGGGCCGGTGACAGTCACCGTGCCCGGAGTGTCCAACTCGCTGATCCACACCAGGGTCATCGAGTCCGACGACGGCGCCTGCAGGTAGGGCAGCACGCGGAAGCCGGCCTGTGGTTCCACGGGGGAGGTTCCCGTCGACGGCAGCGGGGTCATCGGCTGATGCGCGCCCGGTGCAGCTGCGGCCGGTGCAGCCAGGGCGGCGGTCGCGCCCAGCGCGACCAGGATCGGGGCAAGCTTTCGGCGCACAGTGTCTCCCCACGTTGGATGTGCCCCATCGTCGGGGTACATGGTGACCTCATCATGGCCGAGGAGTGGCACGCAGGTGAAGGATGGAATTATCGACTGGCCTAAGCACACAGCTGCCAGATCTGGCAGGAACGCGCTCAGGCCAGTCGATAATCTCCCGGCGGGTGTCTATCCGGCCTGCACCGGGTGCGGAAACTCGGCCGCGCGGCCCTGGAAGGCGAGCACGTCGGGGTTGCGGATGTGACCGGCGGCGATCTCGGTGGCCCGGGTGATCGTCTCGCTCGCTGCCCAGCCGCTGGGGCCCTCCATCACGGTGCGCAGGAAAGGCAGCAACGCTTCGCTGTTCTCCCAGGTGGCGGACTCCCACAGGTGGGAGGGGCTGTGGTCAACGGCGTAGTAGTGCACGTTGTCACCCACTGTGAACATCGGGTCCACGAACGACGTCGCCCGGGCCCAGCTGAACCCCATGCCTTCGTCGCAGGAGACGTCCACGATGATGCTGCCGGGCCGGAACGCCGCCAGGTCCTCGTCGCGCAAGTAGGTGAGCGGGGCCAACGGGTCCTGCAGGGTGCAGTTGACCACGATGTCGCTCTCCGCCAGGAACGGAGCCAACGGCACCCGTCCCTTCTCGCTGATCACGTAGCGGGGATGGGTGGGGTCGTCGTCGTGGTCGAGTTGGAGGATCCGTACGGAGGGGATCGGTGATCCGACGGCGGCGACCTCCCGGTTCGTCAGCACCCGCACATCGTGGATGCCCTGGGCATGCAGGGCTGTCACCGCTCCCCGTGCGGTCGCCCCGAAACCGATGACGACGGCGCGCAGCCACCTGCCGTAGTTGCCGGTAAGTCCGCGCAGCTGCAGGGCGTGCAGCACCGAGGAGTACCCGGCCAGCTCGTTGTTCTTGTGGAAGACGTGCAGTCCGAAGCCGCCGTCGTGCTTCCAGTGGTTCATCGCCTCGAACGCGATCAGGGTGAGGCGCTTGTCCACGGCGAGCTGGGTGAGGTCCTGGTCCTGCACGCAGTGCGGCCACCCCCACAGCACCTGGCCCTCACGGACGTCGGCCAGGTCGCTCAGCTGCGGCTTGGGCAGGACCAGCACGTCCGAGCAGGCGATCACCTCGGCGCGTGGTCGCACGCTCGCCACATGGTCGGCCAGGACGGCATCGGTGATGCCGAATCGGTCGCCATAACCCGACTCGAGCACGAGGTGGGCGCGCAGATCTGGATCGATCCGCTCCAGGTGCGACGGGTGTAGAGCCTGACGGCGTTCGTCCGCCTTGGCCGATGTTCCCAGTACTCCGAGGGTGAGAAGGTCCGCGGGCACCCTCAGCGCTTCTTCTTCGCGACTACAGTCTCGATCGCGCTGGCGTGCTCGGCGTTCTTGGCCCGCTTGTCCGCCTTGTCGGCGCGCTTCTCCTTGAGGGACTTCCCGACCTTCTTGGCGTTGGACTTGTTGTTCACAACAGAACTCCCTCGTCACCGGGTCCGAAGAGGGCCCATATGCTGACAGTAGGCTACGGTGGCGCCCGAGCGATACCGATCCGCCCATCGACTCGGACACACCGGGCCTCCTGCGCTGCCACGGATAGGGTGACGGCACCCGACGAGAGGCGCCCTGTGATCAAGAAGCCAGTACTGGCAGTGCTCGGTGCGGTGTGGGCCGGTCAAGGGATCGGGTGGCTGCCCGGCAGCTCGATGACCGGCGACCGGACCTGGCTGCTGATCGGCACCGCGACCGTCGTCGTCGGCGCCGTGCTGGTCTTTCTCAGCACGCGCGGACGGTCCTGGCACAACCCGAACGGGCCCTCTGGTCAGGAGTGATCCACGCCGCGGTTACCGGAGCGTCAATGAACATGGCGGACCATCTCCGTGAAACGGGCGCGGTTGACCATCCAGGCGAGCGGACTGAGTGCGCCGCAGGACCCATGGCGGTTGCTCAGTATCGTCAGATCCGACTCGCCGGCACGTTCTGGGTGCACCTGAGGATCCGGAGGTTGCACCGACACGATGAGGTCTGAGTTCTCTTTGATCGTTTGGGACATGGGAATTTGCGCGAGCCCGGGGTGATCGATCTCGCTGCTGTCGGGATGCATACGCACCACTAGGACAACCGCGACGGCGAGTTCGCGTGCGGCTCGGCGGAGCGCCACGACCTCATCAGCGTCACGAAGTCTGCGATCCACCACGGCGAGCGTGAGCTGCGATTGTTCGGCGTGACGGCGTACTACCTGATCTGCGGGCTCATTGACACCCGACTCAGTTGCTTCAATGACGATCGGTGCGGTATCCAGTGCAGGTCGCGCCTTCTCCAACCGCCCGCTGTCCCAACCGCTGAGGTTGCCCGCGCGCAGAGCCCTCAGGTCCACGCCGGCATGAGCAGCGATCAGTCTCAGTAGAACCTCTGTGGCATCCATCTCGGTGGCGTGGACCAAAGTCGTCCAGCCGTCGACGAGTGCGCAGCTCCGCACGAGACCCAGTGCGAAGGTTGTTGATCCTGCGCCGGGTGGAGCCGTGACGACGCTGAGCCCTCCGACGCGCAGTCCTCCACCAGTGAACGTGTCGAGCTCTGCTAGGCCACACGAGATGCGCCGGTCGCGAGCCCGATAGGAGCCGTCGAGGAGCCAGCGGGTGAGTTCGCCCAACGTCGGTGGCTTCGGTGCCGAGTGATCGTTTGACATCAGCGCGCTCGTTCCAGGTTGGCACGCGAGTCGTGCAGCGTCGGCCGCGTCAGGCAACGGAAGTGAGCGCCCGTATACCCACGGTCCTCTCGCCACTGGAACGTCACGCCGTTCCCCTGGTCCGCATGCGGGAACTCTCGGCAATGGTCTTCGCTGTATGCGACTGGGCGATCTGGTGATTGATCATCGTGACTAATCCTTCCCTCAGGTGGGAGCGTGCTCGGAGTCGAGCATGCGAGGGCAGGCTATTGGCGGGGTCCGACAGTGGGCCCCGCCCGGCAGTTCGTTGGCTGGCGATGCGACGTGGTTGGTGATCGGTCCTACTCCCGCGGTGGGCGTTGCGCTCCTCGTCCTCAACACCCGAGGGCACATGCAGTCGCTGCCGCCAGCGCGACTACCTGTCCGCCACGGGGCCAGATCGCCCAGAAGCATAGCGCCAGATTGCATGGTCGAGCCGTGTGGGTGAGACATCGAGAACTTTCGCAGCCTCCGTCACCACAGCTGCGGCCTCGTCAGTGCGGAGCTGGCCTAGTTCGGTCTCCTGACGAATGAAGCGCAGAATCATGCGGTCTGGCTTTACCCCGGCAACCCCGGCAAGCATCAGCATGTACCTCCACGTTATCCCTGACCTCTGCCCGTGAAGACTCAGCCACTGACGTTTAAGATCGATGAGATCTTCGGATCCAATTGCCCGCAATTCTCTTGTGGTGGTCACACTCTGCTTGTGCAACGTCAGAGCTGCCGTCTCGATTACCTCGGCCTTGAGTACGCCGCCCCGACTTGACGTGAGGTTGCGGGTACCGATTGTCGCTACCCAACCCTGCACACCCCCCAGTCTGTCGAAGGTATCCAGAAGTTCTCGAGTGCCATCGCTTCGAGCGGTTTCGCCTCGATGATCGCGGTAGCGTCGTACAACACTCTCCACGGTGCCATAGTGGACGCTGGGCGACTGGATCGAATCAATGATGCACAGGGCTAGCGAGTCGGGATATCCGATGGGCAGAACCCATTCAGATCGATTCGGTAGCCGTCGGTGAGCCGCGTCGGCTACTTGTTGAGCGGGGGAGGCCTTCATAGTAGTATCCAATCACGGGATCTGCATTCAACATATGTATGAACTCGCTTCGACGCTACCGTGGCACACCGACGGTCACGTGATCGGGAAGTTCCCCGAGAATACGTTCTCCGGGTCCCAGGCACGCTTCAGCTCCCGCAACCGCGGCAGGTTCGCCCCGAACGCCGCCTCCAGCAGGTCCGGTCGGGCCGAGGTGTCGGCGGTGTCGAAGGACAGGTACAGCCCCTCGCCATGACCGACCATCTCGCCGTCCCACACTTCATCCAGTCGCTGCTGGTTCGCGCCCATGGCACTGAGCAGGAAGTTCTGATGCCGGTGCGGGTAGGCGGTGGCATCCGGAGCGAGATCATGCGAGGCGCCACCGGTGGCCCGGATCTGCAGGAAGTACGCCACCCCGGAACCCGCCACCCGAGCGAACGCGTCCGCAGCACCATCAAGATGTGTCACCAGGGCTGAGCGCACCGCCGGGTTGCCGCCACCGGAATGATTGCGGTCCCCGGCCCGCACCACCTGCGCATAGGGCAGCTGGTAGGCCTGGTGCCCGAGCACGGGTCCGGCGTCGGCCAACCGCTCCAGCTGACGCACTGCCATCTCGGTGTCACTGCTGGCCACCACAGTTATCAGCTGCGCCACGGCCGGTTGCCCGCGCCGCGCGGGGGAGAGGATGAGGAAGCTGGTCAACTCCCGCGGAGCGGCCTCCACCACCGCGCCCCAGCGCTGCAACAGGCCAGCGGTGTCGGTCGCGTCCAACGTCATCTGGGAGAACACCACGTCGCCGAGTTCCATTGGCGCAATGTCGACGGAGCTGACGATCCCGAGATTTCCACCCGCGCCGCGAAGCCCCCAGAACAGGTCGGGATGACTCTCCGGCGAGGCGTGCAGGAACTGGCCGTCCGCCGTCACCACCTGCGCCGCGCGCACCCGATCGATGGTGAGCCCGAAGGCGCGCCCGAGCAGTCCCACCCCACCGGTGGTCGCCAACCCGCCCACGCCCACGCCCCCGTAGTCACCGGAGCTGATCGCCAGCCCGTGCGGGGTGAGCGTCTCGGCCACCCGACCCCAGGTGGCCCCCGCACCTGCCCGCACGAGGCGAGGTGCGCCGTCGAGAACCTCCACAGACGCCAGCGCACGTAGATCAAGCACCAGTCCGCCGTCGTTGGTGGATCTGCCACTGATGCCGTGCCCACCGGAACGCACCCCGAGCGGCACCTCCTGCTCCCGCGCGAACGCCAGTGCGGACGCGACCTCCTCCGGGGTGCGCGGCTGCAGGATCAGCCCCGGCGATCCCGCGCGCAGGTAGTTGTGCTGCATCCCGCGATACGCCCGATCGCCCGGCTCGACGGCGGTCGCGGCCAGGGTGCGTGGCACGCCGTCGTAGTCGATTCCGTCCCGGCGCTTGGCCAGGGCTGCACTTCCGCGCTGCGCCGTGGCCGGGGTGGTGCCCCGCGCGCTCCGTTCCTTCCCGACGGCGTCCCGTACTGCCGGGGCGATCTCCTCACCGAAGGTCTGGATAAGCGTGGGGTCGTCGGTGCCGAGAATGACAGTGCCGATGCCGTGCTCTAGTGCCAGCGTGGTCAGCTCCTCGACCCACTGCTCCACGGGGCCGTTCAGGTGCCCCTGGGAGGTGGGGGAGATGGCGCCATTGATGTTGAGCAGGCGGCGGATCTCGGCGGGGTGGCGGCCGGCCTTCTCCGCAGCAGCGTCGATGGTGGCGTTGCCGCGGGCGAGGTCGCCGTCTTTCAGGTAGGACAGGGACGGCAGCCAGCCGTCGGCCTGGGTTGCGACCAGGCGGAGCATGCGGGGCTTGTAGGCGCCGAGCCAGATCGGCACCTCGCCCTTCGGTGCGGGGCCGCGTTTGGCACCGGTGAGCCGGTAGTGCTCACCCTCGGTGCGCAGGGGGCGGGGAGTGGTGGTGTCCCACAGTTCGCGGATCACCTCGATGGCCTCGGTGAGGGCGTCGACCGCTTCGGCAGGAGCGCGGCGCGGCGTGCCCAGGGCCTCGATCGCGTCCCAGAACGCGCCCGCGCCAAGGCCGAGTGCGGCCCGGCCACCGGAGAGCAGATCGAGCGAGGCGAGGGACTTCGCCAGCACCGCGGGAGGGCGCAGCGGAAGGTTCAGCACATTCCCGGCCAGAGTGACCCGCTCGGTCTGTGCCGCGATCCAGGTGAGCAGCGTCCAGGTGTCCAGGAAGCTCGGCTGGTACGGGTGGTCCTGCAGGGTGACCAGGTCGAGCCCCACCTGCTCGGTGAGCTGGGCGAGCGCCACCGGTGCCTGCGGGTTCGCTGCCTGCGGGGTGAGGAAGGTACCGAAGGTCAGGTCGTGACCGTAGTCAGTCATAGGTCCTCAAGAAGTTGAAAGTTGTATCGTATAGACGTCAACGCGGGGGCGCGCGAAATGTTCCAGTCCTAGCGGTCGAGCTGTAGGCGTGACCACGAGCTCGCGGTCAGTGCCGCGAACGCGACCGCGAGCACCACCACGAGGACCAGTTGCGGCACGGCGACCGTATCCGGAGCGAGGGCCCACAAGGCGGGTGCGGCAACAGGGAACCACGCGCCCACCCCAGCCACGGCCATCACCTGGCCGCAGATGACCAGACCGATGGTGGCGGCAATGCCCGGCAGCAGCCCTCGGCCGAGCGTCGCTGCCCACGCCGCGGGCACGGCGACCAGCCCGGTCAGCATCGTCAGCGCCAACTGGCGCACCAGCCCGGCGATCGCCTGCGCACCGGGGAACCCGTGGCCGACGGCGACCCCGGTGACACCGACGACAACAGCGACGGCCAGTGCAACGCCGACCACCCAGGCCAGATACACGGCGAGCTTCGCGAGCACGATTGCCGGCCGGGTCACCGGAAGGCCGAACAAGCCGGTGATGGTGCCGTCGGTGAACTCGCGTCCGACCAGCCAGCTCAGTGCCACACCGAAGGCGATCAGGGCGCCGGCCGCAGTGATCTGAGCGACCAGGCCGAGCATCCGCGGCCAGCCCTCCAGGGTGGCGAGCGGACCCAGCTGAGCGGTCACGTTCGGGTTGCCGGACTGGGCGCCGAGCTCAAGCCCCACCGTCAGCGCCGCCAGGCCGAGCACCAGGATCGCCGTGGTGGCGCACAGTACCCGGGAGGCGGTGGCCTTCCGTGCCTCGACCGCGACGGCGACCATGAAGCCGTTCACGTCGCCCCCTCGGTCACCGGGCGCCGTTCATCGTCGGCGAGGACGAGAGCGAAGAAGGACCTTTCGAGATCTGTGCCGCTCGGGTCCAGGGTGCCGATCGCCCGGCCCGCGTTCAGCACCGTGATGCGGTCGGCGATCCGGGCGACCTCGTCGAGGTGGTGGCTCGAGACGAGGATCCCGGCGCCCTCGGCGGCGCGCCGGCGTAACGACTCGCGCAGCAGGATCACTCCCGCCGGGTCGAGAGAGTTGCTCGGCTCGTCCAGCACGATGACCCGCGGCTCGTGCACCATGGCCGCGGCGATGCCCACACGCTGCCGGTTGCCGAGGGAGAGTCGCCGGGCGCGCACGCCGGCGTACCGCTCCAGTCCCAGCTCGGTGAGCACCTGCTCGACCGTGGCCTCCGCCTCACCGCGCGCGATCCCGTGCAGACGGGCAGCCAATACGAGGTTCTCCCGTCCGGTCAGCTCACCGTAGGTGAGGGGGTGCTCCACCAGATGACCGACCTCGCGCCACACCTGCGATCCCGCATCGGCGACCGCACAGCCGAGAAGGTGGACTCCGCCGGCATCGGGCCGCAGCATTCCGAGCAGCACCCGCATGAGCGTCGACTTGCCGGCCCCGTTCAGACCGACCAGGGCGTGGATCTCGCCAGCAGCCACCGTGAGGTCGACGCCATGCACCCCGGCGCCACCGGCGAACACGCGGCGCACTCGCATGGCTTGGAGTCGAGCAGTCATCGCGCGGTTCCGTCCAGCACGTCGAGGGCGCCGAGGACGGCATCGCCGAGCGTGCCGCCATCGGTCTCCGCCCAGTGCAGCAGTGCGGTGGTGAGTGCGGCCAGGGTGGCCGCCGCGGCGATCCGGGCGCGCTCCCTCGGCACGTCGCCGCTGACCAGGGCTTCGGTGATCGCCTCCTCCGTCGCGCGGGTGTTCGCATACAGCGCCGCGGTCAGGCTCGGGGTGTGTGCGGCGATGCGCACGCGCCGGCGGAGCTCCTCGGTGTCAGGTTCCGGGAGCGCGGCCCACGCGGTGCGCACGCCGGCGGTGGCCCGGGCCAGCGGGGGGAGCGAGGTGGGCTGGGCCGCCACCGCCTCGGCGATCGCCGGGTCGTACGGGTCGTCTGCGACCAGTCGTTCCTTCGCCGGGAAGTGGCGGAACAGGGTCATCTCGCTCACCCCCGCGGCGGCGGCGACCTGCGCGGTGGTGGTGGCGTCGTACCCGTGCTGCTCGAAGAGCTCGAGCGCGCAGGCGGCCAGGCGTGCGCGGGTACGTGCGGCGCGGCCGGTCGGCTCTCCCATCCTCGTATGTTAGTGACTAACATTTGCGGTCACAACCGTGCACTCCTGTCCAGCCGGGTGCCGACCAGGTCGCGAACCCGCGCCGTCGGCGTAGGCGCCCGACGGCGTCCGGTCACCCGACGGTGGTTCAGTCGGGTCGCCGTCAGAGATCCCAGGCCTCCACGGGCGGGTCCTCCAGGACGATGGAGACGTCCTCGTCGCCCGCGAACGGGACGCCGTCGGTGTCCACCGAGGCCGCTGCCAGGACGGCCTCGGCTACCGGGAGCACTGCGGTGGCGATCTCCGGCTCGGTCGGCCCGACCAGGGCGACCACGGCACGATCCGGCCGGGCGAACACCCACCGGATCGAGGTTTGGACACCGGTGCCCTCGGTGGAGGTCACCACCGCGGCCCGGGTCCCTCGACCGAGCCCCTCGATCGTGACGCGCTGACGTGTGGGTGGAAGGAAGGCCGGCGGGTCCAGCAGTTCGCGCTGCCGGTCCTCCCTGATCGGTTCGTCGAGAAGGAGCACACGCATCGTGGTGAACCGATGGTTCTCGGGCTCCACCAGCACCAGCCATGAGCCCGCACCGGGCTCGTCCCGGACGGCCTCCAGGATCTGCTGGACCGGTACGTCTTCGGACCACTCGTGTGCTTCGCGCACCTGCTGCGCCGTGGTGGCGGCCCAGTCCGGACCGGGCTCGGGTGGGATGACGATGGCCCATACGTCGTCGCCGAAGATCCCGATGCTGCTCATTCGACCTCCCAGGTGAACGTGCCGACGAACCCGTCAATCGCATTGAGCCATCGTTGCACCGCGGGGGAGGAGGCACTCTCCTCCAGCGAGTGGGTAACGATGCCGGTGAGCTGCAGGGCCTCTCGTTTGCGGGTGTTCGGTACCGGGACCAGGTAGTGCACGCTCGTGGTGCGCACGGTCTGCTGCGGGACGGGACGCTGGTCGGCCTCCACCCAGCGGAGGAACTGGCCCTGGTCGTCCGGGTGGGTGGCGCCCTGGGAGTCGACCAGGCTGCGGGCGAACTCGACCATCTCGACGCCCGAGGCGGCCGTCCGATGGGTGCCCAGGATGACGAACGGTGCCGGGCTCGCGTCCTGCACCACTGGTTGGAGCACCATCACCGCCTCCGAGTGACGGATGGACTCCAGGGCGTCCGGGGCCGCGTCCCGCAACCACTGCGGGACGCTCTCGTCGTGGCTGCTCATCGCGGCCTCCGCCTGCCGTGCCGCGTCCTCGACGCCCACGAACGCCCACCCTGCTGGGGTGAGCATCCGGAACTGGGGGAGTGATGCGCCGTTCATCGGCCAGGTCCCATCTCCGAACGATCGGGTGCCTCGCGCGGTCCGGATGACTCCAGCACCGCACCCACCCAGGACCCGAGACTCATCTGCTTCTCGGTCCCCGTGTGGCCGAGGGCGAGGTCCGCGGCACTGTCCGCTGTGCCCAGAATCCCGTCCTTGCGCTGGTTCAGGTCCATGGTCGCGACGCCGGCGAGGAGCAGCGATTGCGTCTCGGGGCTCAAGTTGTCGAAGTGATCCAGCATCCGCTCACCCTGGGCCGCGTACCGCGATCCTGCAAGGGGGTTCCGTGCGGTGAGGCGGAGCATGCCATTCGGGAGCGCCCTTTCCACCTTGTAGAACTTCGAGACCGGAATCGCACCGGCGCCCACCCACAGGACGTCCCCGGCGCTCGCTTCTCCCTGTGCGTACCGGTACGTCTCCACCCCGACCGGGGCGACCGTCAGCGCGACGCCCAGACGAGCGGCCCACGTCACCGTGGCGGCGCCCCACCCCATGGGGTTCCAACACATCACCACGGACAGCACCGTGCCGCCGACGGATACCCAGTCGAGGAACTTGTCTAACCCGGACGGCGGGTCCAGTTCCGACTCGGAGAGCACGATCCCGTAGCCGACCGTGGCTGTGGCCTTCTCGAGCGCCGACTCCCACTCCTGGTACAACATCTCGTACTGGTGGCGGAGGGACCCCATCTCGGCGCGGACTTCCTCCGGCGACTGCCCACCGGGGATGTCCTGGTCGATCCCGGCTGCGGCCGGTCCGATCATGACATTGAGATCGTCGAGCTCGGTGTACCTGTCGACGATCGGCTCCATCTCCTCTTGCACCGACTTGTGTACCGCCGCATACCAAGAGAGGCCCGAGCCGCAGTTGTAGTACTGCTCACTGGCGTTGCGGTACTGATCGCCGATCGACTCCCCGTGCTTGCGAAGCGCCTCGACGGACCGTGCAGCACTGGAATCGAGCTCGGCCGTGACGGTGTTCCGGAGGAAGTCGTCGGCACTCGCCAACGCTTCGGCGAAGGTGAGGATGCTCTGCGCTCGCTCCTCAATCGCCTCCGGGTCTCCCGGCAGGTACTCGACGTCATGTAAGGGCATCGGCCGTCACTCCGGTATGAAGGTTGTCGGAGGGGCGATGACGGGCTCCGGAGCGCAACTGGTGTCAAGGTCGCGCCACCCTGTCGCGACGGCCCGCGTGTGCTCCAAGGCCGTCTGAAGACTGGCCACGAGCTCGTCTCGTGCCATGTTCCAGTCCTCGTGGAAGAACTCGAGGGCATGTTTGAGATCGGACCTGCCGAACGGGTCGCCGACCTCTTCCGCGGCGCGTTCGAGGTAGTCGCGCTCGTGCTCCACATTGGTTGCCAGCATGCCGAGGTTGTTCTGGAACTCCTCCAGCTCGGCATAGGTGATACGGATGGTCATGACTCAACTCTTCCGGGATGGGGGAGATGAGCGGCACACACTCGGACGGGTCTCACCGAGCGGGGTACCGCGTGCGGTCGACTGGCTCGGGATTCTCCGGAGGAGCCGGGGGCGTGACAAGGCCCTCGAACTCGACGACCTCACCGGTGTCACGGTGCCGGTAGACCACATTGCCGGCCGCATCGACGCCACCGAACAGCCCGTCGAAGGTGTTCTTCATGTCGCCGTAAGCCGCGCCGGTGAGCAACAGCTGCGTCTGGGGGCTCAGCTGTCCGAAGGCTTCCAGCGACTCGTCCGACATGCCGGTGGTCTTCGCGAAGTTGACCCCCTTGCCCGGCACGATCTGGTAATTGCCGTCTGGGAGTGCCTTGAACTTGTAGAACCGACCGAATGGGATGACGCCGACGCCCGCGCCGGCGAGATCGCCGAGACTCGCATCTCCCTGGGAGTACCGGTATCCCTGGATCCCGAGTGAGGTGACCCCGGCGGCGGCGGCACCCCACCCCACCCCAGGGATCCAGATCGCCGCGATCGCCAGGATTGCACCGCCGATGGCCAACCAGTCGAGGACCTTCTCGAGCTTGGAGGGTTCGTCCAGTTCGGGTTCGGAGAGCTGGATGCCGGCGCCGATGAGAGTGGTGGCGTCCTGGAATGCCTGTTCCCACTCCTCGTACAGCTCGTTGTACTGCCCGCGCAGTTCGGCCTTCTCCGTCTGAATCTCCTGTGCCGACATGCCCTCGGGAAGGTCCTGCTCGATTCCGGCGGCCGCAGCCCCGCGGAGCACGTTGTAGCCATCGAGTTCGTTGTACCGCTCGACGATCGGTTCCATCGCCCGTTGCACCCAGTCGAGCGTCATCGCGTAGCGGGCGAGCCCGGTGGCGCAGAGGGCATATTGCGAGCTGGCGCTTCGGTACTGCTCACCGATCGACTCGGCCTGCTCCTGGAGCGCGTCGATCGACTTGGCCGCACTGGAGTCGAACTCACCGCTGACGTCATTGCGCAGGAACTGGTCCGCTCGGTCCAGAGCCTCTGCGAACTTCTCCATACGGATGGCGTTCGACTCGAGAGATTCGGGGTCTCCGGGCAGGTTCTCGATGTCGGGCATCATCCGCGGTCACTCCTGAATCGGACTGGCCACCGGCGGGTCCGGCAGGCTCGGTTTGGCGTTGGAGTCCAGGTTCCGCCACCCTTCGGCGACGTTCTGCGCGTTGTCCCTGGCATCCTCCAGGCTGGTGATCAACGCATCTCGTGCGGTGTTCCAGTCCTGGTGGAAGTACTCGATCGCGCTCTTCAGATCTGGATCGCCGAACGGCGTGCCCACAGCCTCGGCGGCCTCTTCGAGGAACTGGCTCTCGTTCTCCAAGCTCACCGCCAACGACGCGACATCGTCGTGGAACGCGTCCAGCTCGGAGTAGGTCACCTGGACCACTGGTCATCACCCCTCGGCTCTGCGTGCGTGTCCCGTCCACCGTAGGAGCACTCCGCACCGGACTGTCCATGGGGAGGACTACCCAGCATGCCTGGCTGCGCCGCCGCACGCAGGCTGAACACCCCGACGGCGGAGCCTCCTTGCGAGGGGTGGCTCACCGCGGCCTCGGGTTGGCAGGTCAGCGCGTCCGCGCCACCCGGCCCTCGTCCCAGACCGGCTCATCGCTCGGGTAGATCGAGCCGTCGGCCCCGAACACCAGGAACCGGTCCAGGCTGCGCGCGAACCACCGGTCGTGGGTCACGGCCAGCACCGTGCCCTCGAAGCTGGCGAGCCCGGCCTCGAGCGCCTCGGCTGATTCCAGGTCGAGGTTGTCGGTGGGTTCGTCCAGCAGCAGCAAGGTGGCGCCGGAGAGCTCCAGGAGCAGGATCTGCAGACGCGCCTGCTGCCCACCGGAGAGCGTCTCGAAACGTTGCTCGGCCGCCCGGGCCAGCTCATAGCGATCCAGCACCCGCGCCGCCTGCTCGCGCCCCATCCCCGCGCGGTGGTCGTCGCCTCGGTGCAAGATCTCCAGCAGCGTCCGGCCGAGCAGCTCAGGGTGGTGATGGGTCTGCGCGAACCAGCCCGGACGGACCCGCGCGCCCAGTCGTGCCTGACCGGTGTGCGCCACCGGCGCGATCTCCACCTCACCGACTGGCAGGTGCTCGACCTCCGGCTGACTGCCGCCACCGGCGAGCAGCCGCAGGAAGTGGGACTTTCCGGACCCGTTGGAACCGAGCACGCCGATCCGGTCGCCGAACCAGATCTCGGCGTCGAAGGGGTCCATCAGCCCGGTCAGCTCGAGAGCGTCGACCACCACGGCGCGCTTCCCTGTGCGGCCGCCGGACAGGCGCATCGCCACCTTCTGCTCCTGCGGGATCGTCTGCGGTGGCCCGGCCGCCTCGAACTTCTCCAGGCGGGTCACCGCCGCCTGCAACCGGCCCGCCATGTCGGCGTTGTAGGACGCCTTCTGCCGGTACATCACCACCAGCGCCTTGAGCTTGGCGTGCTCCTCGTCCCAGCGCCGGCGCAGCTCCTCGAAGCGGGCGAACCTGGCCCGGCGAGCCTCGGCGAACCCGGTGAACGAGCCGGGGTGCACCCACAGCGTGTTGCCAGCCGCGCCCAGCTCCAGCGCCGCGACCGAGGTGGCCGCCCGGGCGAGCAGCTCGCGGTCGTGGGAGACCAGCAGCACCGACTTGGTGGTCGTGCGCAGCTGCTCCTCGAGCCACCGCTTGCCGGGAACGTCCAGGTAGTTGTCCGGCTCGTCCAGCAGTAGCACCTCGTCCGGTCCACGTAGCAGCACCTCCAGGGCGAGACGCTTCTGTTCCCCGCCGGAGAGCGTGGTCACCTCACGCCACTTCACCCGGTCGTATCCAGCACCCAGCGCCGCGGTACAGCAGACGTCGAAGGTCACCTCCGCCTCGTACCCGCCGGCGTCGGCGTACTCGGCGAGCGCCGTGGCGTAGCGCAGCTGCAGGCCTTGCGAATCGTCCTCCATGAGCTGTTCCTCGAGGGCGTCCACGGTTGCGGTCGCCTCCCGCAGCCGCTGCGGCATCAGCCCCACGAGCAGGTCACGCACGGTGGAAGAGTCCCGGATGCTACCGATGAACTGCCGCATCACCCCCAGCCCGCCGCTGCGAGCGACCCCACCCGCGTCGGCAGGGAGGTCGCCGGCGATGATCTGCAACAACGTGGTCTTCCCAGCCCCGTTCGGACCAACGAGGGCCACCACGTCGCCGTCGCCGACTCGGAACGAGACCTCGTCCAGCAGCACCCGGCCATCAGGCAGGCTGACGGTGATCCCGGAAAGGTCGACGTGGCCCATGATCCACCGAGCCTAAGCACCACCACCGCCACGGTCGAGGGAATACTCCCGACCGTGCTGCCAGGTGCCACGACCCCTCGTACGGTGGGAGCCGTCGTCGGGAATCATCGCCCGACGTGCCGTGAACGAGGAGAGGACAGCACCTGTGACTGCTCAGCAGCACACCCTGGCAGGGCGACGCGTGATTGTGACCGGAGGCGGGGTCGGGATCGGCCTGGGCATCACCCGGCGGTTCGCTCGCGCCGGTGCACGCGTGGCGATCACCACCCACTCTCGGCCCGCCCGCGGCGTGGTCGAGGCGCTCGCAGCGGACGGGATCGAGGTGATCGGTGCCCAGCTGGACGCCCGGGACAGCGCCGAGGTGGACCGCGTGGTCGACGATCTGACCGCGCAGCTCGGCGGCCTGGATGTGCTGGTCAACAACGCCGGCGGACTCATCGCCCGCCACCCGATAGCGCAGATGAGTGACGAACACTGGCACCAGGTGATGACCCTCAACGTCACGTCCGTGTTCTACGCCAGCCGTGCCGCGCTGCGACACCTCGGCGACGGTGGCCGGATCCTCACCATCTCCTCTCTGGCCGGCAAGAATGGCGGCGGCAATGGATCAGCTGCCTATGCCACTGCCAAGTCCGCTCTCGACGGCTTCACCCGTGCGCTGGCGAAGGAAGCCGCACCGGCGGGCATCACCGTGAACGCCATCGCCCCCGGCCTCATCCTCGACACCCCGTTCCACGAGACGTTCACTCCACCAGAGGCGCAGCAGCACACGATCGACGGAATCCCGGTGGGCCGGGCTGGATACCCCGATGACGTCGCCGCCGCGGCCGAGTTCTATGCGCGAGCGGACTCCGGGTTCACCACGGGCACCTCGCTCGACCTCAACGGGGGCGCGTTCTTCAGCTAGCCCGGGTCTGTCGACCAGCCCCGATCCTCGCCCCGACTCAACCGCGACCCTAGGAATCCCCTTCCCGCCACCGAATCCCCGTGCCGCTTGCCGGAGGCGGGTTCGACGGCGGAAAGGGGATTCGACGAGAAGCGTCACGGGATGGGTGGGACACCGTCAACGAGCGGTCCAACGAAGCGCGGTGGCCGATACAGGGAGCTAGCTGGACTTCTTGCGCCGGTTCGCATTGAAGCGTGCCTTCTTGTGGCGATTCCCACACGTGTTCATGTCGCACCATCTGCGGGTACGGCTCCGGCTGGTGTCGAAGAAGGCGGCCTGGCAGGTGGGCGATGAACAGAGGGCCAATCGTCCGTCTCGCTCGCCGGCGATGATGCTGATCGCGTCGGCGGCGATGACGCTGAGCGCATCCTCCACGGCAGAGGTCGAGCTGAGCCGCCACTGCCGGTTCCTCTCGGGCGTCAGGATGGCCGCGGCTAGCCCCTGAGCGCTGCAGTCATTGATGACGCGCACAGCGGACGCCGGGAGTTCATCGTCGATCGCGGCCGCTGTTGCAGCGGCGTGAATCGCTTCTCGCAACTCCCGAGCGCGCGCGAGCTGGGCGGTGGTGCAGGACTCCACGGCGAGGCCGTTCACCGCCAGCCAGTCGGTGAGTCGCTGCGGTGTGGGGATGCGCTCCACTGCGTCGCCACGACGCTCCGTCAGCGTCGCCGTGAAGCTGGTCGCCAGCACGCTACCGAGGCGGAAGTCGGGGTACTCAGTGCGCATGGAACCACCTTAGCTGGTTGCGTCCAACGCCAACCTCGTGAAGAATGGAACCGCCTTAGCCGGTTCGTCCTAGTTCCCCGCCGGCTCCACGATGACCAGGAGGTCTCATGTCCAGTCCGAGCAGCGACGTGCACGGATTCGAAGCTCACGCCACCGATGCTGACCTCACCGATCTGCGCGCGCGCCTGGCCGCGGCGCGGCTGCCTGAGGCGGAGACGGTCTACCGCGCTGCGCCCCACTCGCGCCGCTGGGACCAGGGTGTTCCGCTGGCTGACCTGATCGATGTGGTGAACTACTGGCGTACCGAGTACGACTGGCGGTCGTTCGAAGATCGCCTCAACCGCCTCGGCCAGTTCCGCACGACGATCGAGGGACTGGGTATCCATTTCCTGCACCACCGATCCCCGCGCGCAGACGCCACACCGCTGCTCATGACCCACGGCTGGCCCGGCAGCATCGCCGAGTTCACCCACGTCATCGACGAGCTGGCGGACCCGAGAGATGCAGCCGCCCCGGCGTTCCACATCGTGGCTCCTTCACTCCCCGGCTTCGGCTACAGCGACAAGCCGGACACCACCGGGTGGGGCACCGAGAAGATCGCGGCAGCATGGGTCGAGCTGATGGGAAGGCTCGGCTACGGCACATTCCTGGCCCACGGCGGCGACTGGGGAGGCAATATCACCACGGTGCTCGGCGGCAGATTCCCGGACCAGGTTCTCGGGATCCATTCGACGTTCGCGCAGGGGCCACCCGGGTTGACAACGGATGGGCTGACTGCGCTCGAGCGCACGTGGGCCGAGAACACTCGCGATTTCTGGAGCCAGCGCGCGGCCTACGCGAAGCAGCAGGCCACCCGGCCGCAGACCATTGGCTATTCGCTGGTGGACTCCCCGGTCGGGCTGCTTGCCTGGATCCTGGACAAGTTCGCCGAGTGGTCCGACACCACCGACAGCCCGTTCGAAACGATCTCCCGAGACAGCATTCTCGACGACGTCACCCTGTACTGGCTCACGCGCACCGGGGCATCGGCGGCGCGTATCTACTACGAAAGCCACGCCTCACTCGATCCCGAACTGCGGGTCGACGTCCCGTCAGCGATCACGATGTACCCCGCGGACATTGAGAAGTGCCCTCGCCCCTGGGCGCAGGAGCGGTACCGGCGCATAGTCCGATGGAACTCGGCCGAGTCCGGTGGACACTTCCCCTCGCTGGAGGTTCCCGAGTACTTCGTCAAGGATCTCCAGGAGGGTCTCGCGGCAGTGCTCGGCGTCCATCGGTGAACAGGTCCGCCACCGCTACCTTGCTCGATCTCGACCGGTACGTCTTGGTCTGAGCCCGAGCCTCAGCTTTCGGAGACCGAGGCACGCCACGAAAGTGATCCACGGCCAGGTTGGCGTGAGGAGCTTCTCGATCGCCTGGTCGAGCACCCAGCGCTGGCTGGCCCGGAGGTTGCGTTCGTTCGTGCTCGTGTGGCGCGTGCTCGCGGCGATCTTGTATCGGCCTGCGCCGATATTCGCAGGTGCCGCAGGGTGCTTCCCAGTCATCCGGAGTTTCAGGCATTTGCGCAAGAGATCGAGTGACAGAGCGCCCGCAGTCGACCTTTTGCCTAAATTCGAGTCGCCCTTCTCATAGGCGTGGGGTCGAAATGAGTACGCCATATATCGGTTCCATGCGCACCGAGCGGATCGAGCGAGCGGTGCGCAAACCGTAGACCAGGGTGTGTCCAAACGGTCGTGTAGCGGGTCGAGTTGAGGGGGCAGTCGCCTGGTGTCGCAGGCCTGTCACTCGTGGGACCACAGCGTGGTGATCGGCAGCCCCCAGATGCGGTCGGCGAGCTGACGTCTGTGGGTGGACAGACCCAGGACGGCTCCGCCGATGAACCGAGTGCCGATCCTGTCGGCGAGAGCGCGCATCCCACGCGTGTGCTCGCTGCGGTAGGTGCTGGTGGCCTTCACCTCGATGAGGAAGACCGAGCCGTCGGCGAACTCGATGACCACGTCAACTTCCAGGCCGTTGCGGTCGCGGAAGTGGTACAGGTCGAATTCGCTCGAGGACCAGCCACGTTGGGCGGTCAGTTCCCCGACGACGAACGCTTCGAGCTGCATCCCGAGCACCGGTGCTGCGGTCAGCTGGGTGAGGGTGTCCAGGTGCAGACGCGCGAGTCGTGCAGCGAGACCTGCATCCGCCACGGACACCTTCCGGCGCCCGACCTCACGTTTGGTGAGGTTGGCCCGCCAGGGTGGGAGATCGTGGGTGAGGTACAGCGTGGACAGCGCCGAGAGATAAGCGGAGATGGAGGATCGGGGGATGGACAGCTCGCTCGCCAGCCGTGCGGGCACGAGTTCGCCACCCTGATTGGCGGCCACGAGTCGCAGCACGGCATCCAGACGGTCGCTGGAGAGTCCGCGTGAGACATCACCCACGTCGCGCGTCAGCAGCCGATCGAGGTAGCTGTCCAGCCACACCCCTCGGTGCCGCGCGTTCAGGAGCTGCAGCTCGGGGAAGCTGCCGCGGACGATCGCGGCCACATAGTCTTCACGGTCCCATGGAGAATCCGCCCCGCCCAGTTTTCCTGCACTGGCGTGCACCCACGCAGCGAAATCGTCGCGCTGGCCGAGAATCTCCCCCTGGGAGAGGCCGTGAAGGTCCAGCGTGACCGCTCGCCCCGCGAGGGAGTCCGGCGTCCGCGAAAGCCTCAGAAGGTCGGACGAACCCGTGAGCAGGAATCGTCCAGGGCGACGGTCGGTGTCGATCGCCGACTTGATCGCCAGCAGGAGGGACGGGTCGCGCTGGATCTCGTCGATGATCAGGAGGCCATCACCCGCCTGGGTGACGAAGGCTCGCGGATCGATCTGCGAAGCCTCCTGGGTGTCAACATCGTCGAGGGCGACTTGGGCGTGCGCGCGGTCGGCCGCCAACATCTGGGCGAAGGTGCTCTTTCCGACTTGCCGTGCACCCTGGACGACGACGGCTGGAAAGGTATCCAGCAGGTCTCGCCCCGTAGCGAGGAGGTGGCGTGGTATCAGCGGCTTCACAGCACCAGCCTACCGCCAGGTCGAACATTCGCTGCGGTCAGCTCGAACATTCGCTGGAGAGTCGTCGGCGTTCTGCTGCCCTGATTCGCCCTCCCGCCCTCAGGGCTACCAGGCCGGAACAACCTCGATACCGGCGCGCCGCAGCGCCCGGTGGAACACCTCGTCGCGGAGCAGGCGCAGCTCCCAGAGCCGCTTGCGCGCTTCCGCTGCAGGCAGCCACTCCGCAGCCGAGGGCGGGGACGGGTGCGTGATCAGTTCCGAGGTCCCGGCGGGCAGGCGACGCAGCTGGTGCAGCACCTCGGCGCGCAACTGCCCGTAGCTGAGCACCATCGTGCCCGGCAGCCAGGAACTCGCCAGTACCTCCGGCAGCCGCACCCGCAAGGTATCGGCTTGCTGCACGGCGCTGCGATGGGCGCGGCGAAGTCCGCGGACAGTGAGACCCAGGGTCCGGCTTAGCTTCCGGGGCATCCGGAAGTCCAGACCGTTCGCGGCGCAGAAGTCCACTGCCTGGCCGGCCATCGAGCGTCCGTACAGTCCGTACAGGGTGCCGGAGTGCGAGTCCAGCCCGGCCGGCCGCATCCCGAGCTGGCGCATCCAGTCGAGCTGGGCGAGTAGCTCGCGGGCGACGTCAGCCGCCGTGGCGCGCCGCTCGGCGTGTGCCGGGTCGAGCGCGAACATCCCCTCCCGGTCGGTCAGTGTGCTCACTCCAGGGGCGAGCGGGCGCCAGGCCGGCAGTCCCCGAGCGGAGGAGAACGTGACGTGCAGACGCGGCTGGGTCAAGCCCGCTGCCTTGAGTCGGCGGACAGCGTCCTCAGCAGCAGAGGCCACCGGGATGAGCGTGGTCGCCGAGACCACGCCCTCGCGCAGCAACTCGACGATGGTCGCGTTCGTCTCCGGATCGACGCCGAGGTCGTCCGCGGTGATCACGAGTCTGCGCTGCATCGCGGCCTTTCACGCGAAAGAAGGACCTTTCCAGGATACGTGGGCGGTCCGCGACATTCACCTCAGGTTCTCGCGTGACGGATTGTGCCCGGGCAAGTCGTACTCAGTGTCGGACCGCTGCACAGTGCGGCGGCAGCCAGAGGAGGCAGGAAGACGATGCAGACGGATTCAACACGGGGCGTGCTGGTGCTGCGGCTGGCGGTGCTGGTGGGAATGACGGCGATGCTGACGGCGAACCTGCTGAGCGGCGTCTCCGTCTAGAAGACCACGGCGGTCCGCGACAGTGGAGCCCATAGACTGGGCGTGATGAACCACTCGCGCGCTGCGGGCGCATACCAGCGCGCCGCCCTGGCCTTCCGCAACCCGACGCTCGACCTCCTGCACGGCCGGTACGCACCCTTCGTCGTCGCGACCCTGTCGCTGGTTTTCACGGCCGAGCGCACCGCGGTTGCGATCAGTGATGCGCACGTCGAGGTCGCCGAGATCGTCGACGAGCTGCGCGCGGCCGGCTATGACGAGGACGAGCGCCGCCTCCCGGCGGGCAACGGTCGCGAGATCTGCCGGTACTGGGTGCGGGTGGGCTGGCTCGTGCCGCAGATCAAGGATGACGTCGAGGTGTACCGTCTCTCGGCGCAGGCAGTGGGCGCCCTCGAGATCGCCGGACGGGCGGGCGGCGGCCGCGCACGCGTGTCGCGCTCGCGGGTACGCACGCTGCTCGACTCGATCGACGCGCTCGCCCGCGACGCCGAGGCCGATCCGGAGAAGCGCCGGGCCCGGCTCTTGGCTGACCGCGCGGCCATCGACGCTGAGCTCGCCGAGCTCGACGATGACCACGTCGAGCCAGCCGACGACGAGCAGCTCCTCGAAGAAGCCGAGAACGTGCTCCACCTGACGCGTGAGCTTCCGGCGGACTTCTCCCGTGTGGCGGAGTCGATCGCCGCCATGCAGCGCGACGTCGTCGCTGATCTGCGCCGCGACGTACGCCCGGCCGGTGAGGTGCTGCGGGAGTACCTCCATCGCGGACAGCACATCATGCAGTCCACATCCGAGGGGCGGGCCTTCTCCGGTGCGTTGCGTCTCATCGGGGACCCGGACCGGATCGACGAGCTCACCGACCAGCTCCACCGGCTGCTCGCGCAGCCGTTCGCCCGACTGATGGCGAGGGACCAGCAAGCCGAGCTCGCTGCGATCGCCCGGCGCGTCGAACAAGGCGTGGAGGAGGTGCTCACCGCACAGCGGCGCGCCTCCCACGTGATCACTGCCCAGGTGCGCACGCACGACCCGATCCGCGACCGGGAGGTCGACGATCTGCTCCGCGGTGCGATGTCCGCGTTGCAGGAGTGGACCCGGCACGCCGGATCGGCGGAGAAGGTGGAGCCGCTGCGCGGTTTCCCCGTGGCGCACGTGGCGGACCTGCGCCGCTCGCTCAGCGACCTGAGTCCATCCCGCGTGCCGGCCTGGCTCGCTACCGACGAGGAGGAACCGGAGTTCGTCGGCGGGGATTCCCGCGACTGGGGCGGCCCCGCTTACCCCGAGCTCGAGGCGTACGCTGCCACCCTCGGACCCGAGTTCGATCTGGCCACCGCCTTCGCCGGGGCGTCCGATGCGACCCGGCGCCCCGTTGATCTCGTGGGACTGCTCGAGATCGCCCATCGCCGTGGCATGTCCGAGAATGATGAGCTTTCCGTCGTCGAGGCGCTGCGCCCCGACGGCACGACGCGCCGATTCGCCTTCGGAGCCGTCACCGCCCGCACCGTGGAGGACCTAGCCGATGACTGACCTTGAGGCGACCACCGAGGATCCGTTCATCACCCCCGTGGCGATGGAGGACGACCCCGACGCGACCTTCCCCGGCGACCGCGGCGTGCTAGACCCTGCCGTGCGCCGGGTCCTCGTGCGCCTGCTGCAACGGCGTTTCCTGCTTGCCGACCGGAACAAGGAGGACTGGTCCGTCCTGATGGACAACCAGCAGGTGGTC
The DNA here is from genome assembly GCF_900105765.1 of Ruania alba. Taxonomy (NCBI): domain Bacteria; kingdom Bacillati; phylum Actinomycetota; class Actinomycetes; order Micrococcales; family Ruaniaceae; genus Ruania; species Ruania alba. The sequence goes on along the minus strand of NZ_FNTX01000001.1, from coordinate 1,968,586 downwards.
GAGTCGCGTCTGCACGATGTGTTCGTGCGCCTCATCGTCGACGTCGAACGTGGCGTGGCGTACAAGCAGCAGGTGCGCTCGGAGGACCTCGAGGTGCCCATCCTGCTGCGCGACGAGGCGTACTCGCAGGCCGAGACGCTCGTGCTCGTCTACCTGCGCACGGTCTACCAGCGCGAGTCGACGGCGGGAGAGCGGTCCGCGCGCGTGGACGTGGAGGAGGTCGAGCAGACCGTGCTCACCTACTTCCCGGACGCCGACGGCGATATCGCCCGCCGCCAGCGGGCGGTCCGGGCAGCGCTCGGTCGCCTGCGCCAGGACGGCATCGTCGAGGAGGAGTCCGAAGGGCGCTATCTGATCAGCCCGCTCGTGGAGATCGTGATGAGCGCCGACAGGTTGCGCGAGTTCACCACCTGGCTGCGCGATCAGACCCAACCGGAGCAGAAGCCCGACCACACCGTGCCCGACCACACCCAGCCGGAGACCGCCTCGTGACCATGCTCGACACCCTCTTCGGGATGATCCCTGCCACCAGCCGTGGCCAGCAGTGGGTCGCGGACGAGCTCCAGCTCGTCAACTGGGGCGGCTATGAGGGCGTCCACCGGGTGAAGCTCTCGTCCGACGCCACGCTGCTCGTCGGCGGCTCTGGATCCGGCAAATCGACCCTCATGGACGCCTACATCGCGCTCATGATGCCGCACACCACCCCGTTCAACGGTGCATCCAACGGCGGGGTGACCGGCAGGCCGCGCGGTCAGGACCAGCGCAACATCGTCTCCTACGGTCGCGGAAAGATCGACGAGTCCCGCACCGAGGACGGCACCCAGGTGCGCGTGCTGCGCGGCGACGGTGAGGACACCTGGACCGCCGTCGCGATGACCTGGATCGACCACGACGGCTCCCGGTTCACCGCCGTACGCGCCTGGTACATCCCTGCCGGGGCGCGCCTGGTCGACGACACCGTGAAGGTACGCGCCACGACCGACGGCGACTTCGACCTGAGCACGCTCGAGACCGCAGCGATGCACCGGCTCGCCGATGCGGCCGTGGCCGCGACCGGGCTCGACACGGTGCCCACGGACCGGGAGTTCACCGCCCGGCTGCACGCGGTTCTCGGGATCGGCGCCGCCGGTGCCGGCCACAAGGCGATGAGCCTGCTCGCGCGCATCCAGGCCGGCCAACAGATCACCACCGTTGACGAGCTGTACAAGCGCATGGTCCTCGAGGAGCCCGAGACTCTCGCCACCGCCGATGCCGTGGTGAGCCACTTCGACGAGCTCGAGAGCACCCGTGAGCGCATGGTGACCGCGCGCAAGCAGGTCCGCACGCTGGAACCCATCCGTGAGATGAAGGCGCGCATCGTTGCCGCGGCCGACCGCCTGCGCTTGATCGACGAGGTCGGGCGCTTCACCGACCCGGAATCTCCCGCCACCTTGTGGCGTGCACAGAAGCGCCTCGGTCTGCTGCGGGACGTCGAAGCGGAGCTGCAGTCACGCAAGCGCGCGGCCGATGACACTGCTCGTGCCGCACGGGTGCAGGTGGATGCCGCCGAGCAGCAGCGCGATGCGCTCGCCGAGCTCCTGCGCGCCGCCGGTGGTGACCGATTGGTGACGGCGGAGCGAGAGTTGCGTAGTGCCGAACGCCACGCCGAGGAGGTCGCCAGAGAACGCGAGCGTTTCGATCAGATCCTCGACGGGATCGGTGCCACCGTCGAGACCGCCAAGCAGTTCGATGCTCTCGTTGCGCAGGCGCGGGGGAGTCTGGATGATCCGCGGGCGAAGGACACCGCGCGTGAGGCATGGGCCGCGGCACGGCAGCGGACTGGCGAGATCGACCAGGAGTTGCGCGAGCTGGAGGCGGAGGCGGCGCAGGCGGGGGAGCACGACGGCGCGATCCCGACGGCGCAGCACGAGGCCCGCACACTGCTCGCCGAGGCCGCCGGGCTCGACCTGGCGGACCTGCCGTTCGTCGGCGAGCTCATCGAGGTGCGCACCGAGTTCGAACCGTGGCGTGACGCCTTCAACCTCGCCCTCGGTGGATTCGCGACGACGCTGCTCATCGACCATGCGCACCTCGACCGGTTCCGCCGGGCGATCGACAGCGTGCCCACCCGCGTGCGGTTGCGCTATGAAGGGGTACACACCGGATCGCCGCGGCTGCCGGAGCTCGATCCGCGGCGCCTGCCCGGGCGCCTCGACTTCCGTGAGTCGCCGTTCACGGGGTGGCTGCAGGATCGCCTCGACCAGCGATTCGGGTTCCTGTGCGTGGACAGCGCGGCCGAGATGGCCCGCCACGACATGGCGGTGACGATCTCGGGGCAGATCTCGCAGGGTGCCCGCGGCGCGCACGGTGGGCACGGGCGCCGCAACGTGATTGGGTTCTCCAACCACCGTCGCCTCGACGAATTGTCGAAGGCGATCACCGACGCGCAGACCCGCCGCACGGCCGCACTCGAGGCGCAGCAGCGCGCCGCCGAGGCGCTGGATGAGCTTGATGCACGGCACACCGCCTACGGCAAGATCGTGGAGCTGACGTGGGCGCACGTCGATGCCGCATCCGCCGACGCCGGGCGGGACCGGTGGTCCGGACTGATCAACGAGATCTCGACGGGCAATCCCGAGATCACGAAGCTGCAGCGCCAGCTCGCCGAGGTGAAGACCACGCTGTCGATGCTGATGACCTCGGCCGCGCGCGCCGATGGTGAGGTGGAACGTCTCGGTGAGCAGTGGGCCCTCATCACCGACCAGGTTGATGACGCCCAACTGTTGCTCGATCGTGCCGAAAGCGCGGAGCGCACCCTCACCGAGGACCAGTCCGGGTATCTGGAGGAGCGGTTCGCGGTGGTCGCCCCGGTCGAGGGCGCGAGCCGGGCGCACGAGCTGGAGCGATTCGACCTCGCACTGGAGAACGCCTCACGCCTGCTGGCCGAGGACCAGCTCACCGCGCAAACGACGCTCTCGGAGCAGCGCGACGCCCTGCAGCGCACGTTCGAGTCGTTCCTGGAGAGTTGGCCGAACCCGAACCTTCGCGCCGACCCCGACACCTCCTACGGTGACTTCGAGCGGATCCTCACCGAACTCGAGACCAGCGGGCTGCATCAGCTCGAGGCGGAGTGGAAGGACAGCCTGCTGCAGCTGTCCGGCAACGACCTCACCAACCTTGACTCGACGCTCGGACGGGCGCTGCGGGAGATTCGTGACCGGATCCAGCCGATCAACCAGATCATGGCGGACCTCCCCTTCTACGACGACGCCCATCGCCTGCAGATCGCCGCACGTGAGACCTCCTCCGAAGCGCGCCGCCGCTTCCGCCGCGAGCTGCGCGAGGTACGCGGGCTCATCGACAGTGCCGAGACCGACACCGATCGGGAGGCCGTGTACGGCCGGATGGCGCGGCTGATCGCACGCATGCGGCGCTCGGCTCCCGATTTCGCCGAGCTCGTCGACGTGCGCAACCACGTACGGATCAGTGCGGAGAAGGTGCACGCTGACACGGGAGAGCACGCCGCCCTGTACGACCACATCGGCGAGAAGTCCGGTGGTGAGTCGCAGGAGCTGATCGCGTTCATCGTCGGCGCGGCGCTGCGCTACCAACTCGGGGACCCCGACTCCGAGCGCCCGCGCTACGCCCCGGTCTTCCTCGACGAGGCGCTCATCAAGGCCGACGCGCACTTCACGAAGCGGGCAATCGGCGCATGGCGGGGGCTGGGCTTCCAGCTGATCATCGGTGCGCCGAACGACAAGTACAGCGCGATCGAGCCCCACGTCGACGTGGAGTACGACATCCTCAAGGACACGCGCGGCCGGTCCTGGGCGAAGCCGAAGGTGGCGCTCGTCGGGTGAGCACGGTGTCGCTCCCGGGAATCAACGGCCTGGCTGCCGGGGCGGTGACGTAGCGAAGCCCTCCGCGGCGACCTCCGTCAGCGGAGGACGTCGTCGATGCTGGTGGCGTCGATGACCCGGTCGACCCAGGCGTCGAGCTGATCGGGGGTGGCGGACTCGATCCGAGCGGTCTGCTCGGACGTGAGCGGGCCGAATCGCCTGACCAGCAACCGCGTCAGAGTGCCTGCGACTCCCTTGGCAACTCCCTTGGCGACTCCTTCAGCGACACCCTCGGCTCTGCCTCGTTCGAGTGTGTTGGACATGTAGGCCTCCTGTGCGTCTGGTCCCAGGTCTTCGAAGTAGTGGCGCACCTGCGCCGGTGGGGTATCGCTGACCTGGTAGGCGTACTCCATGATAATCGTGAACATCTGATCCGCCCGGGTTCGCACCAGGTCCAGCACGTCCGGGGTGAACCGCTCCAGCACCTGAGCCAGGTGCTCCTGCCGGGGAGCGAACCGAAGCATCGCCAACGCCAGCCTGGCTGCCGGAGTCAACGGCGCCGCCAGCAACTCCTCCACCTCCACGCCGGTCAGATCCTGGAGCACGAACTGATGCCGGGGCAGAAACGAGCCGAGCGCTTGCTCGGAGGCATCGTCGTACAGGCCGTCCATTGCAGTGGGCGTGTTCCACCGGCGCCGGCCTTGATAGACCACCACCGGGAGGACCGGCGGCAACGTCCTGGCCGTTGCCCCGGGACGAGGTCGTGGTTTGTGCGGGTCGTCGGACTCGTCGCCGGCGTCGAGGTGGCGCCACCAGATCCGGGTGACGTATTCCAACACCCGCAACGCCATCAACGGGTCCGGGCTGGACTGGTGCTCGACCAGCACATACACCAGTGTCGGGTCGCGGTTGAGCCGGGTGGAGAACAGCAAGTCGGTGTGGCGCTGACGCATCTCCTCGTCCACGAAGCTGCCCGGCTCCAGTCGCAGCCCGTCCAGGTCCAATCCTCCCGTGATCTTCGCAGGGAGCGCCGAGGCCAGCACCGACGCCGCATTCGCCGGTACCCCCACCACCGCTCGGAACATCGCATCATGCGGGTTCGGAGTCTCGTTTCTCCTTGCCATTCGTGCACGGTAGAGGCCACGATCCCCACTCCGCCGGACTCACCCCAGGGGGTTGTGGACAACCCGTCATCCGGGTGCCGTCTCACCCTCGGGTATGCGCAACCAGCACCGCCGCGGGTTGGCTCAATGTCGAAACTCCGCGGATCCACGACACCCAGGCAACCCTCGTGAGCACGTACAAGTCAGTCCTTCCCACCGGATCCGTTCACTGGCCCGCGACGCCCTGGCTTGCTGACCCCAAACCTCCGTGCTACTGTCCTGGAATCGTTTCCAATGGAATCGTTTCCAAAGTCGCGGATGAAGCCGGAGGCACCCGATGGGCCGAGTGACCATCGCCGATGTGGCCAAGCGGGCGGGCGTCTCGCTCGCCTCCACCTCGCGCGCCCTCAACGGCCAGGTGGCCAGCGCCGCCACGGTGGAGAAGGTCCGCCAGGCCGCCACCGAGCTCGGCTACATCCCGGACACCGCCGCCCGCAGCCTGCGCACCCGCCGCACCGGCCAGCTCGCCTTCGCCGTCGCCGACATCGGCAACCCCGTCTACGTGGAGATGATGCGCGAGATCGAGTCTGTGGTCGCCGCCGAGGACTACCGCCTGGTGGTCTCCCGCACCGGTGACGCCGACGCCACCGTGGACCTCGTCCGCGACCTCAACCGCGGTTACGTCGACGGCCTCATCCTCTCCCCGCTGCGCGTGACCGACGCCCTGGTGGCGGCCCTCGAGGAGTCCACTGTGCCCGCCGTCGTCATCGGCCGCCTGCCCGACGGCGCCGGCGTGGATACCGTGATGGCCGACTCCGAAGGGGGAGTGGCCCTGGCGGTGGAGCACCTGCTGACCGGCGGCGCCCGCCGCATCGCCTTCCTGAACGGGCCCGCCGACACCACCCCGGGACGGTTCCGGCACGCCGGCTTCCTGCGCGCCACCGCCGGCAACGCCGACCTCGTCACCGCCGAATACTCTGCCGACGACTTCACCATCGACGCCGGATACGCCGCCGCCTCGGCGATGTTCGACTCAACCGAGGCCCCCTGGGACGCCGTGATCGCGGTGAACGACCTGGTCGGCATCGGCGTGATGCACGCCGCCGCGGAGCATGGCATCTCCGTACCGGAGGACCTGGCCGTGATCGGCATCGACAACACCGCACTCACCGAGGTCAGCCACCCGGGCCTGACCAGTGTGGACCTCGGTTCGGCCCGCCGTGGCCGCAAGGCCGCCCAGCTGCTGCTGGCGCGAATGGACGACCCCGAGCTGCCCACCCGCGCCGTGCGCGTCCCACCCTCATTACAGGTCCGGGGATCCACGACGGCGCAGCTCACCTCGGTCAGTGCCCTCGCCTCGGGTGAGGGGAGGACCACGTGAGCGCACCCGCTCCAGCCCTGACTCCGCCGTCGGGCGGCTCACCCCGCCGGAAGGCGGGCCTGGGACCACGGCAGAAGGCCGAACGCCGCGAGGCCATCGCCCTGGTGATCCCCGCCCTGCTGCCGATCATCGTGTTCTCGATGATCCCGCTGCTGGCGGGCGTGTACCTCGGGTTCACCAACGCCACCCTGGCGCGTAACGCCGAGATCGAGTTCACCGGCTTCGACAACTTCGTCCAACTCGCCCAGGACAAGCAGTTCTGGGATTCCTTCGGCATCGGCCTGATCTGGGCCGGGTCGGTGGCCGCGCTCACCGGGATGAGCGCGATCGCGCTGGCGCTGCTGCTGAACTCCAAGCTGCGGTTCAAGTCCCTCACCCGGATCATCGTGCTCATCCCGTGGGCGATGCCGCCGGTGGTGACCGGGATCCTCTGGCGGATGATCTACGACGTCAACTCCGGTCCGTTGAACGCGGCGCTCGGCTGGTTCGGGATCGACAAGGTGAACTGGCTCGGCGACTTCTCCACCGCGCTGCCGGCGGTGATCGTGGTGGGCATCTGGTCCGGCCTGCCGCAGACCACGGTGCTGCTGCTGGCCGGGATGCAGTCCATCCCGGGGGAGCTGCACGAGGCCGCCGCGCTGGACGGGGCGAACGCGGCGCGCCGGTTCTGGCACGTGACGCTTCCGGGCCTAGCGCCGGTGCTGATCGCCATCACCAGCATCGACTTCATCTGGAACTTCAACGACTTCGGCATCGTCTACGTGCTCACCGAGGGCGGACCGGGCGGCCGGACCATGATCCCGCCGCTGTTCACCTACCTGGAAGCCTTCCGCAACCGCGAGATCGGGTACGCCTCGGCGATGGGCGACGTGCTCGTGCTGGCGATCCTGCTGATCCTGAGCATCTACCTGGTGAACCAGTTCCGGCAGAACAAGGAGGGGCGGGCATGAACACCAACATGAAGACGCCCCTGCCGGTGACCGTGCTGCAGTACGTGGCGCTCGGCGGCTTCCTGCTGTTCCTCGGCTTCCCGGTGCTGTGGATCGTCTCGGCCTCGTTCAAGTCGTCCGCGGAACTCAACTCCCTGAGCGCGAACCTGATCCCGAACGAGTGGGTGTTCACCAACTTCACCGATGCGCTGGAGCGGCAGAACCTGCTCACCTCGGCGGGGAACTCGTTCCTGGTGGCGGTGAGCACGATGGTGATCGCGGTGATCGTCACGCTGCCGATGTCCTACGCGTTGGCCCGGTTGCGCGGGAAGCTGCGCGCGGCCGGCACCGTGTGGATCCTCGCCACCCAGGTGTTCCCGCAGATCCTGATCATCATCCCGTTGTTCCTGGTGCTGCGGGCGTTGATGCTGAACGACACCCTGCTCGGGCTGATCCTGGTCTACGTCACGTTCACGCTGCCGTTCACGCTGTGGATGATGCAGGGCTATGTGGCCGCCGTGCCGCGTGAGCTCGAGGACGCCGGCTCGATGGACGGGGCGAGCCGGTTCAAGGTGCTGGTGCACATCGTGTTCCCGTTGCTGCGGCCCGGGCTGATGGCCACCGCGATGTTCACGTTCGTCTCGGCGTGGAATGAGTTCTTCCTCGCCCTCGTGCTCCTGCAGAGCCCGGAGCTCTTCACGCTGCCGATCACTCTGCGTGCGTTCCTCGGTGCCGAGGGGCAGACCCAGCTGGGTCCGCTCGCCGCCGGCGCCGTGCTCGCGACGATCCCCTCCCTGATCGTCTTTTCCTTCCTCCAGAAGAAGCTCACCGGCGGGATGCTCGCCGGTGCCGTCAAGGGCTGACCTCCCCGGTGGCCCAGAAAGTGAGAATCTCATGAACAGCAAGAAGAGCATCGGCGCTCTCGCGCTGCTGACGGCAGGCGCGTTCGCCCTGACCGCCTGCCAGCAGGGCAGCGCCAGCGGTGGTGGCGGCGATTCCGAGGATGGTGTCGTCACGCTGCAGTTCCAGTCGCTCTCGGACCAGCCGGCCACCCAGGCCGCCATCCAGGAGGCCGTGGACTCGTGGAACTCCGACAACCCGGACGTGCAGGTGGAGATCATCCAGGCCGGCTGGGACGGCGCCTACGACAAGCTGATCACCCAGTTCACCGGCGGCACCGCCCCGGACATCGTGCACTTCGAGGCCGCTTCCATCGTGGCCTTCGCGCAGGACGGCTACCTCGCCGACCTCTCCGAGGGGCTGAGTGAGGAGACCATCGCGGACATCCCGGAGGGCATCTGGGACTCGGTGACCGTGAACGACGAGATCATCGCCTACCCCTCCACGATGCAGTCCTACGTGGCGTTCGCGAACGCGGACCTGCTGGAAGAGGCCGGCGTGGAGGTGCCCACCGGGGACTCGATGAGCTGGGACCAGCTCGCCGAGATCGCTGAGGCGACCACCACCGATGATGTCTACGGCCTCGGCTGGGGACTCGGTTCCCCGGCCGCGACTGTGATGACGCTCGCCCCGGGCTTCGGCGGCGACTTCTTCTCCGGCTCCGGTGATGACGTGCAGATCGAGGTCGGCGACGCCGAGCTCGAGGTGCCCGAGCGCATCCACGAGATGGCCTACGAGGACGAGTCGCTGGACCCGGTGAGCCTGACCCAGTCCGGTTCGGACGTGATGGCCTCGTTCTACGGCGGCACCGTGGCGATGACCCTGCAGGGTTCCTACCAGGCCGCGAACATGGCCACCGACGCCCCGGAGGACTTCAACTGGGTGGCGCTGCCGCCGCTGGAGGGCTCCGAGGGCGCGCTGCAGGCCGCCAACCCGCAGACCTACTCGGTGAACATCGACTCCGAGCACGTGGAGGAAGCGACCGCGTTCCTGGACTTCTTCGCCTCGGGGGAGACCCTCGCCGCGATCGCCCAGGCGGATGCGCTGATCCCGGCCTCGGAGTCGGCGCGTGAGGTCGTGGCCACCGAGACCGGCGGCGAGGACGGCTGGGAGCAGATCCTGGCCACCGCCGACGGCATGGTCGGCGCCCCGTTCCTGCAGGCGAACGGGTACGCCGAGTGGAAGGAAACGGTGCTGAACCCGGCGCTGCAGCAGTACCTGGGTGACCAGATCAGCTCCGAGGAGCTGGCGACTCAGCTCACCGACGGCTGGGGCTGACCCACCCGGTAGGTGCCGCCGCCTGAGCGCATGGCGACGGTGAGCGGCACCTACCCCGGGCCCGCCTGGGCACGAGGTGCCACCGGTTGTCGCTCTGGCTGCGGCGAGGCGACACCGAGCGGCACCTACCTCCGGCCGGCCCGGTGCGAGGTGCCACTCATCGTCGCCACGACCGGGACGAGGCGACACCGACTGACACCCACCGGGCGAGCCCGGGCACTGATCGATCGATGAACCACAGCGAATGGAGATCCAACGTGAGTTGGCTGGAAGACCGGGTGGCGGGCGTACTCGCCGGCGCCGCCGTCGGGGACGCGCTCGGGGGAGCCACGGAAGGGTGGACTCCGGAGCAGATCGAGGAACGGCACGGCGGGAGAGTGACCGGTATTGTCGGCCCATTCCTGCCCGACTGGCGCACCGCACGGCCGATCGCGCCCTATCACAAGGGCGACGGGCACGTCACCGATGACACCTTGATGACGCACGCGCTGATCGAGGTCTACGCCACGCACCACACCCACCTGGACGCCTATCACATGGCCTCCGACCTGGTGCCGCTGATGCTCGGCGAGCGCCGGTGGGTGCCCGAGTTGGAGGACGAAGCCCTCATCCTGCAGCGCGTGTTCCTCGCCGAGAAGCACCTGGTGGCCAAGCTGCACTACGGCCACGTCGACCCGCGCGAGGCCGGGGTAGGCAACATCGTCAACTGCGGCGCCACCATGTACATGGCCCCGGTCGGACTCGTGAACGCCGGCGACGCCGCAGGTGCTTACGCCGAGGCGATCGACCTGGCCGGGGCGCACCAGGTCTCCTATGGCCGTGAGGCTGCCGGCGTGTTCGCCGCCGCTGTCGCGGCCGCTCTGGTTCCTGGCACGACGGCGGAGCGCGCCGTGGACGAGGCTCGTCGCCTTGCCCATGACGGCACCCGGGCCGCGATCGACGCGGTGCTCGAGGCCGTCGCCGCCTTCCAGGCCGCCGGGGGACTGGCCGCACACGACGAACGCGAGCTGAACCGGGTGCTGCGCGCCGCGGTGGCCCCGTACGACACCGTGGGCGAGACCTACCGGCAGCCGGCGATGGACGCCCGCCTGCCCTCCCGCACGAAGTCGATCGAGGAGCTGCCGGTCGCGCTCGGGCTTGTGGTTGCCCACGACGGCGACGCGCGTGGTGCGATCTTGGATGCGGTGAACTACGGCCGCGACGCCGACTCGATCGCCACCATGGCCGGCGCCATCTGCGGTGCTCTCGCCGGCCGGGATGCCATTCCGGGGGACTGGGTGCAGGACGTCACGACGGCGAGCAAACTGGACCTGGACGCCGTGATCGCCTCGATGGACGCCAGCGTGCGCGCCATCGCCGCCGACGACGCCCGCCGGGCCCGGCAGCGCACCGAGGCCCTGAACGCCATGCTGGAGGAATCTGCGTGAGACTCACCTGGGCCCAGCCCGAGGACCTTGTCGCCCACGAGTTGGTGGCGCTGGCCGAACAGGGCGCCGACTCTGCGGCGCTCGATTCGGTGGCCCGCCGGTGGGAGGCCGCCGGGGGATCGGTGCAGCCCGAGCGCTCCGGAGCGAGCGCCCAGGCTGCCGACCCGCAGCTGCGGCTGATCGCCCGCCAGGTGCTCGCCCAGCTGGCCGAGCTCGACACCACCGACCCGGCCGAGCCGGATGACTGGGCCGACATCGCGGCGCAGATCCCCGCCACCCCCGCCGCACCGGGCGAGCCGGTGGCGGCGGACCTGGACCGGGTCGCCGGCGCCTGGTGGGGACGCTCGGTCGGCTGCCTGCTTGGCAAGCCGGTGGAGAAGATCCCGCGGCAGGGCATCGAGGAGATCGCCCGCGCCACCGGGAACTGGCCGCTGCAGGGGTACTTCACGGCGGAGGGTCTGCCGGAGGATGTGGCCGCCCGGTGGCCGTGGAACCGCCGTTCGGCGCCCACCTCGCTGGTCGAGAACATCAACGGCATGCCTGAGGACGACGACCTCAACTTCCCGCTGCTGGCGCTGGACCTGCTGGAGACCCACGGCTCGCACCTGACCACCACCGATGTGGCGCAGTCCTGGCTGGCGAACCTGCCCGGCGGGCGCGTCTTCACCGCCGAGCGGGCCGCCTACCGCAACCTCCTCGACGCCCGCGCGATCACCGAGACCGGTGCCTGCGAGACGGCCACCCACCTGAACCCGTTCCGCGAGTGGATCGGCGCCCTCATCCGCGCCGACGTGTACGGCTGGGCCCACCCCGGCGACGTGTACGCCGCCGCCCGGCTCGCCTGGGTGGACGCCCGCCTGAGCCACACCCGCAACGGCATCTACGGCGCCATGTGGGCCGCCGCCCTGTGCTCGGCCTCCCTGGTAGCGAGCTCGGTGGACGAGGTGCTCGACGCCGCCGAGTCGGTGCTGCCCCCGGCCTCCCGACTGCTCGAGGCCGTTCGCTCCGGCCGTGCGGCAGGGGAGGGCCTGCGCGAGGGCCGCATCGACGACGAGGAAGCACTCGACGCGCTGTATGAGCAGTACGGCCACCTGCACTGGGTGCACACGCTGAACAACGCTGCCCTGATCGCGATGGCCGTGGCTGCGTCGAACGGCGACCACACCCGCGGCATCACCCTCGCCGTGGCCGCCGGGTGGGACACCGACTCCGCCGGCGCCACCGTCGGCTCCGTCCTCGGTGCCCTCACCGGCAAGTCCGGTCTCGACCCCAGGTGGACCGACCCGCTGCACGGCCGGCTGCACACGTCCCTGCCTGGCCCGCAGACTCACGAGCTGGATGAGCTCGCTGCCCGCACCCACACAGTGTCTGATCGGATGATGACCTCATGAGCGGCGGCTTCGACCCCCTCGTCCCACGCCCCCTCGACCTGCCCACCGAGGTGCCGCGGACCGGCGACCTCACGAGCGGCGAGACCGCCGAGGCGCTGGACGAGGCAAAGATCCTCGCCGCCCCCGGCACCCAGGCTGACCCGCCCGACCAGGCCACCCTGGACGTCTGGCGCAAGCAGCTCCACGCATGGCGCGACGGCGCCCTCGCCCGCTACGGCACGCCCACCCGCTACGACGCCCCGGAAGCCCAGTGGGCGAACCGCTGCTTCACGGTGGCGCAGACCTGGCTGTGGGACGAGCTGTTCTTCGACTTCGACGCCCAGGTCTTCACCCCGGAAGGCTTCCTCGCCGACGCCCAGGAACGCTTCGGCGGGCTCGACGGCGTCGTGCTCTGGCACGCCTACCCGATCATCGGCATCGACGAGCGCAACCAGTGGGACTTCTACGACGTCCCCGGCCTGGCCGAGGCCGCCGCCACCCTGCACGAGCACGGGGTCGCGGTGTTCGTCGACTACAACCCGTGGGACACTGGCACCCGCCGCACCGGAAACACCGACGCCGAGGATCTCGCCACCGTCGTCCGCCACCTGAACGCCGACGGCGTCTTCCTCGACACCCTGAAGAAGGCCGACCCGGAGTTCGTCGCCGCGATGGAGGCGGCGCGCCCCGGCATCGGCCTGGAGGGGGAGTCGAAGCTGGTGACCGAGCGGGTCGCCGATCACGCCCTCTCCTGGGCGCAGTGGTTCGCCGATTCCGAGATCCCCGGGGTGCTGCGGGCGCGGTGGTTCGAGCGCCGGCACATGCAGCACCACATCCGCCGCTGGAACCGCGACCATGCCGCCGAGCTGCGCTCGGCCTGGCTGAACGGCGTCGGCGTGATGGTCTGGGAGGTCGTGTTCGGCGTCTGGGTCGGCTGGAACGAGCGCGACGCCGCCACGCTGCGCCGGATGCTGCCCGTGCAGCGCGCCATGCACCGCTGGCTCACCGACGGCGAGTGGACTCCGCTGGCGGTGTGCGAGCCACCCGTGTTCGCCTCGACCTTCGAGCTCGACGGCGTCACCCTCTACACGCTGGTCAACACCTGCGACGAGGACGTCACCTACCAGGCCGGTCCCGGCACGTGGGTCACTTTCGACGGCCCGCTCCAGCACGGGGAGGCCGAGGTAGTGGTGCCCGCCCAGGGCGTGGCAGTGTTGGTGCAGATCGCCGACGGCGCAGACCTCCCTAACGAGGTCGCCGACCTTCGCCTCGAGTCGCCCGTGCGCGACGCCTCGTTCCCGCACCGCCGCTCTGTCCGGCTCACGGCACCTGCCTGGACCGGCCCGACGGCGGAGCGCGCCACCGCGGACGCGTTGCGTGCCGAGGTGGTCGAGGTTCCCGCCGGTGAGCATGTGCTCACCGTCCGGCACCGCCAGCGCGAGACCGGCATGTACGACGGCGCCCCGTACGTGGAGGAGTGGAAGCCCCTCCCGCCACGCCTGCACGACCAGCGCACCCTCGAGCGCGTAGCGCAGATTGCCGACGGCGTCCGCGTGGCCGCGCGGGAGGTCTCGGCGGCCGAGTACGCCCAGTTCCTCGCGACCATCGGTGAGGCACCGGACTCCGACGTCGATGCGGTTGCTGATCGCCCGGCGACCGGGGTGACTTTCGCCCGCGCCCGGCAGTTCGCCGCCTGGGTGGGTGGCCGGTTGCCCACCGAGGACGAGTGGCAGCTCGCCGCCACCCAGCGCGGGTTCGAGCGCCGCACGCCCGTGGTGTGGAACTGGACCGAGTCGGAGCACTCGGATGGGCGGAGCCGGTTCGTGATGCTCAAGGGCGGCGCAGATCACCTCAGTGAGGGCTCGGACTGGTACGTCGACGGGGGAGTGCAGGCCCCGGAGTTCGCGCTGAAGTTCCTGCTGCCCGGTCTGGGCGTGGATGCCTCGCCCTCGATCGGCTTCAGGATCTGCTGGGACGGTGAGAACCGATGACTACTCCGCTCGATGACCTGCTGGTGGTGGATGCCTCCACCTTGTTCGCCGGCCCGATGGCGGCGATGCACCTGGGCGACATGGGCGCCCGGGTCATCAAGGTGGAGCACCCGCAGCGCCCGGACCCTTCGCGCGGGCACGGCCCGGCCAAGGACGGGGAAAACCTGTGGTGGAAGACCCTGGGGCGGAACAAGGAGACCGTCACGCTCGACCTGCACACCGCTGGCGGGGTGGAGGCGTTCCTGCGCCTGGCCGAGCGGGCGGACGTGGTGATCGAGAACTTCCGCCCCGGCACCCTGGAGAAGTGGGGGCTGGGGTATGAGCAGCTGTCGGCGAAGAACCCCGGGCTCGTGCTTGCGCGCGTCACGGGTTTCGGGCAGAAGGGCCCGTATCGGTCGCGCCCGGGCTTCGGCACCCTCGCGGAGGCGATGAGTGGGTTCGCGGCGATGACAGGTGAGCCCGACGGGCCGCCGACGCTGCCGCCATTCGGACTTGCGGACGGAATCGCCTCGCTGACCACGGCCTATGCGGTGATGACCGCACTGCACCATCGATCCCGTGTCGGTACGGGGCAGGAGATGGACATCGCGATCATCGAGCCGATTCTGGCGATGCTGGGTCCGCAGATCACGCGGTGGGACCAACTGGGCACGGTGCAGCCGCGGACCGGGAACCGGTCGGCGAACAACGCGCCACGGAATGCGTACCTGACGGCGGATGCGAAATGGGTGGCGGTCAGCACGAGCGCGCAGTCGATCGCCGAGCGGGTGATGGAGCTGGTCGGCCGGCCCGAGCTGACGCGGGAAACTTGGTTTGCCACCGGTGCCGGGCGTGCCCAGCACGCCGATGAGCTGGACGAGGCAGTGGGCGCGTGGATCGCCGAGCGCTCCCGCGATCAGGTGGTGGCCGAGTTCGAACGAGTGCACGCCGCGGTGGCGCCGATCTACGACGCCGGTGACATTATGGCCGACCCGCACTTCCAGGAACTCGGCACCATCCACGGGATCGAGGACCCGGTCCTCGGGGAGATGAAGATGCAGGGCCCGTTGTTCCGGATGTCGGGCGCTGACTCGCGGATCGCCTGGACCGGCCGCGCGCCGGGGGCGGACACCGACGCGCTGCTGGGGGAGCTGGGCTTCTCCGAGCAAGAGGTCGCCACCATGCGGGAGGACGGCGCATGCTGACCTCGCTCTACGTCCCCGGCGATCGGCCCGACCGCGTGGCCAAGGCCCTCAAATCCGGCGCCGACTGCGTGATCGTCGACCTCGAGGACGCGGTCGCGCCCTCGCACAAGCAGCTCGCGCGGGAGTCTCTGGCCGAGGCACTCGGTGGTGAACTGCCCGTGCCGGTCCAGGTGCGGGTAAACGCCCGTGGCTCGGCCTGGCACAAGGACGACCTCGCCGCGGTGGGGGAGTTGAAGGCAGACATCGGCGTTCGCCTGCCGAAGGTCAACGGCCCCGACGACGTCGCTGCCGTGCAGGATGCCCTGCCTGGTCGCGACGTGCATGCCCTGATCGAGACGGCCATCGGCGTCGAGCGGGCCTTCGACATCGCCAGAGCCGACGTGGCATCAGTGACCCTCGGCGAAGCCGACCTGCGCGCCGAACTCGGCCTCGCGGCCGGCGAGGCGGGGGAGCCGGGGCTGGCCTGGGTCCGCTCCCGGCTCGTCGTCGCTGCCGCGGCCGCGCGCCTACCGGCCCCACAGATGAGCGTGTGGGCCGACGTGAAGGACATGGACGGACTTGCCCGCAGTTGCGCGGCGGGCAAGGCGCTGGGATTCGCGGGGCGATCGGCGATTCACCCGGCACAGCTTCCGGTGATCCGGGACGCCTTCCGGCCTACCGAGGCCGAACTCGCCCGCGCCCAGGAGATCATCGACCGCGTCGGCTCCGCCGAAACCGATGGCGCTGGGACCGTCGTGCTGGACGATGGGACATTCTTGGACGCCGCGATGGTGCGCGGCGCTCGGCGGACCGTGCGCGTAGGTCGGGGTCAGGTCGCATGAAGCTCAACCCCGCCCCCTCATCGTCCTAGCCGCACAACAGAGATCGCCAGGTCGACGAGGGACTGCGCTCGGCGTACCAGGGGCTCGGCTTTCGATGCGTCGATCAAGGCAATTCCGTACTCGACATCTGCTTTGCCAGCGATCAGTTCGCGGAGCGCCCGCTCGGCTGTGGCTGCCTCGGGCCGATGCGCGAGGGCGCGGCCGAGTTCCTTCGCAGCCAGCGTGTGGTCGCGCCGCTTGCCGGTCGATCCCGTGAGCGCCGTCACGATGGCATCCTTCGCGCTGATCCCTGCGTGGATCGCGTCTCCGGCGGCGGGGGTGTGACGCTCCAGGTCGCGGTTGTCTTGGGCCGACGCCAGGTACTGCTCGGCCTTCTTGAGATAGGCGCGTGCATGATTGCGCTGCTCGGCTGTCGTCATCGTGTCTCCGCCAGGCGCGAGATCCTCGGCTTGTTCCCGATGAGCGCGACCCCGTCCCGCAGAATGTCGGTGACGACCGGCTCGGCCTGTGCGGCGCGTTCCTGGAACTCGTCTTGGGTGAACACGACCACGTCGCACTCGTTCCCGAGCCGGGTGCGGACGGCGTCCTGGAGATCGACGCGGCGGTCCCAGTGTGACGCGGAGATCACTGCCAAATCGATGTCACTGTCGATTCGCCCCTCGCCTCGGGCGAGAGAGCCGAAAAGCAACGCGGTCTGCGTTCCGGGATTAAGCATCTGCTCAAGTGTGGAGACTAGAGCCGCAATCGGGTCCACGAGTGCGCGTAGCGGAGCGACTGCTACGTGGTCCTCGTTGATTGTGTGAAGGCCAGCCCGACCGGCGGTATGAGTCTCGACGATGCCTAGCTCGGTGAGCGCCTTGAGCGCCTCCTGCACGGACCAGAGACCGACATCGTCACTGACCAAGGCATGGATCTGGCGCCCGGTGAGAGGCTCGGAGGTTCGAAGAAGAACCTCGAGCACCGCTCCTCGGGCACCGATGATGACCCCGCCGAACGGGGAACCGAAGTGCATGCCGCTATTCTAACGCGTCGTGATCGGCATGCCAATCATGTGATCGGCTCACCAATCATGACGGTGCCTGGAGTGGCAGCAATAGTCTGGAGTGGCAGCAATAGTAAGGAGCCGAACGTTCCTCATGCCCCAGGCCCCCATGCTCCATGCCGCAGTCAGCGTCTGCGAGCCGACAGTGCGACCGCAGCCAGACATCCCATCGCCAGCAGCACCAGCGCGCCGAGCATCAGCGGATAGCTGAACCACTGAGCCAGCGCGGCCAACGCGGCGGGCAGTAGGAAGCCCGAGTAGCTCAGCGTGTAGAAGATGCCGATGATGAGGCCCCGGTGCGAGGCGGGTGCGATGCGATCGACCTCCTGCAGGCCGGAGACGAGATTCAGGCCGTAACTCGAGCCCAGCATCACCGCCGCAGCGATTCCGAGCGCCGGGCTGCTGGCCATCCCCGCCGTAGCAGCAACCGCAGTACCGCCGGCAACCATCCCCAGTGCAATCAGGGTGGCGTACCCGCGCACCGGATCGTCGACCCGCCGAGCGAGCGGTTGCACGGCACCGCCGGCCGCGAAAGTGAGGGCGACGAGCAGCGTGGAGTAGGCCAAGGAGTACGGTTCGACCGCCTCGGCTACCACGACCGGCACGACGGCGAACGAAATGCCGTTGGCGCCGAAGATCCAGGGAGCGGAGGGCGCGACGACCCGCATGAAGCGGGATCGGTCGATGGCGACCGGCGCGCGCCCCGCCTGCCGGGCCGGGCGTACTGACTGCGAGGGATGGGGCGCGGCACGCAGCACAACCAGGCCGAGCACGGTGACGGCGACGTGCAGCAGGTAGGGCAGAACCTGCGGGGAAGGTCCCCACTGCACGCACGCTGCGGTGACCGCGGGCCCGACACCGAAGCCGATGGTGAGCGCGAGAGTCGTGCGCCTGGCGCCGGCTCGGGTGCCTGTTGCTGGGGCGAACGGGTCCCGGGAGATCTCCGCGATCCAACTCGTGGCCGAAGCCATCCCTGCCCCCACGGACAGTCCGGTCACGAAGCGCCCTACCAGGAGGAACCACGGGTCAATCGCCCCCAGCGCCATCAAGACCGAGCCTGTCACGGCAGTCGCGGCCGCAGCGACCAACACCCTTCGCGGTCCGAAGCGATCCGTCGCCCGCCCGCTGAGCAGCAGCGCCGGCGTGAGACCCAGGACATAGACACTGAGGATCGCGTTGACGGCGACGAGGGAGAGACTTGATGCCTCGCGGTAGTACAGGAGGAGGGGAGTGAACTGGTTCCCTCCCCACGCAATCACGGTCAGGGCAGTCGCGACGGGAGCCCACGGACGCTGCCAGAGGCGCCAGCGGCGGTTGCCTGTCATGGCCAACTGGAGAGGCGTCGTTTCACTGGGTGAGGGTCTCCGCCTGATGGATCCAACCGTCGATCGCCGCTGGCTTCATGATCTGCTCGATCACGGCCGTAGCGGCACCCTGAACTCCGGCGTCGTTACCCAGGGTGGCGCGCGTGATGACGAGGGATTCACTGGCGGCGGGCAGAGCGCCGGAATAGATCGCCTCACGAACGCCCGTCAGCAGGTACTCGCCGGCATCGTCCAGATAACCCCACACCGCCAGCACCTCGGGGTTGAGCAGATTCACCACTCCGGCAAGTACTTCGCCGACGTGCCGCCCGGCCTGCCGGATGGCATGAATCGCAGCAACGTCACCGGCAGCCGCCCGCTGCGCAACGTCGCGGGTCGAGAGGCTGGAGGAGCCGTCTTGGCCCCGCAACTGGGCCACCAACGCTGCACCGCTCGCGGTGGCGTTCAGGCAACCGATATTGCCGCAATCGCACTGATGCGTGCTGCCTTGGACCGGTGTGTGAGCGATCTCGCCTGAGAGGCCTGCTCCGCCGCGGAAGACCTCGTCGTTGAGCACGATGCCGCATCCGATCGTGGTGCCGACCTTGACGCACACGAAGACCTGCGTGCTTGGCCAGGACGAGCGGTGCTCAGACAGGGCCAACAGGTTGACGTCCTGGTCAACGTAGACGGGAACGTGCAGGGCGCTCTTGATGTGGCCAGCGACGTCGAAATCGCTCCATGGCCGCACCTGGTGCTCCCCCCGCGAACGGATGGAACTGAGTTCGGTGCGTCCCGGTACGCCCAGCCCGACGCCGCGGAGCTGCTCGCGCGTTGAACCTACGGCGCGCAGATCGTCGTCCAGCTCTTCGATGACGGTGTCGAAGACCCGTTGCGGTCCGAGGCTGAGGTCGACGTCAACGGTGCGGCTCGTGAGGACGCGCGCTGTGAGGTCGGTCAGCGCAATGCGTGCACCGGACATCCCCAGCTGAACGGCAAGGACGTACCCAGCTTGTGCGTTGAAGGCGTATCGCACGGGTGGACGGCCACGGCCGAGCGTCACTTCGCCGTCAGGCACGAGTAGCCCGTTGCGTACGAGCAGATCGATCCGTTCGCTGACGGTCGACCGGGCGAGGGACATCACCTCGGCGAGCTGCGTCGTCGTGGTCGCCTTCCCAGACCGAATGAGGCGGAGTACCTCACCAGCACGTGCCACGCGTACAGGCACATTGCCAGCTGCGCCGGTGAACCCGCTGACCTGCAGTGATACCTGCCCCACCGGCACCTCTCCTTAGAACCTGTCGCGCTGGAGACGACTGTACCCAACCTCGATGATCAGCGTAACAATACCTATTGACGGCGATGATCGACAGCATTATGTTGGCTATCAACGTAAATCGGAGATGTTCACCCAAAGGAGAGTGACCTGATGACGCGACGTCGCAGAGTGATCAGCACGGGCGTAGTAGCCGGGGTGCTGCTCCTCGCAGCGTGCGGGGGAACGGGGACGGCGGTAGCAGCGACGCCGACGGCGAGACCCTGACGGTGTGGAGCTACTTCACCTCACCCGGTCAGATCGCTGCGCTGGAGGAGCAGAACGCGTTGTTCGAGGCGGCGCATCCAGACGTCACGCTCGAAAGTGTGACGTTGCCTGGCGACCAGGTGGTGCAGCGGCTGTTGTCGACGGCGACGACGCAGGAAGGCCCTGACGTGGTCTTCGACAACGTTGTGGTCGATTTCCCCACGTTGGCGGGTTCCGGAGTGCTCTACGACATGAGCTCTTACTGGTCCGAGTACGAGCACGCGGACCAGTTCCCGGACAACGCCACCTGGGAGTACGAAGGTGGCATCTACAACGTGATGTCCTACACCAACCTGCTCGGGCTCTACTACAACGCGGACGCACTCGCAGAGATCGGCATCGAGCCGCCCACCACGATCGAGGAATTCGACGCTGCTCTGCATACCGTCCTGGAGGATGGCCGCTACACGCCGCTCGCCCTCTCCGGTGCGCCAGACGTCGGCTCCGCGTGGGTCACTTTCCCGCAGCTTCTCGGGGAAGGAGTCAACTACTGCAACATCTCCGAGGAGGCCACGGAGTCCGCCTTCTCCCGACTGCAGTCGTGGGCGGAGAGCGGCATCATTCCCCAGGATGCGGCCACCTGGGACCAGACTGACGCCTGGCAGCCGTTCATGACCGGCAACTATGCCTTCGCGATCAACGGCAACTGGCAGCTCGGAAACGTGCCCGATGCGAGTTTCGAGGTCGGTACGACCCGATACCCCGCCGGTTCAGAAGGCAGCCACGTGTTCCCCGGTGGAGAGGGCATCGCCATCGGCGAGTACGCCTCGAATCCCGACTTGGCCTGGGAGTACATCAAGACCGCGTTCATGTCCGATGAAGGCTCGGAGATCAACTACGAGAACTCCGGTCAGATCCCGATGCGTGCGGACGTCGCCGAGAACCTCGACCTGTCTGAGAACGAACTCGTGATCCCGTTCGTGGAGGCTGCCGCCGAGACTGGTGTGTGGCCGGCCAACGAGCAGACCGGGGAGATGCAGTTGCAGTTCGGCCAGGCGACCAGCGCAGTGATCTCGGGTCAGGCGCCGGCGAGCGAAGCCGCTGCGATGGCCGTCACTGGCATCGAGGAGGCCCGTGAGGCGGGCGGCGGCGGTTGCTGACGATGGTACGAACTGCTACCGCCGAGGCGCCTGCGCGCCAGCGGCCTGACCGCCTCGGCACGCGCAAGGCACTGGCGCCCGCCTCACCGGCGCTGTACCTGCTGCCGGCGGTCCTGGTCGCTGCGGCACTCTCGGTCTATCCACTGGTCGAGATGGTGCGGATGGCCCTGAGCTCGGTGGGCCCCACCGACCTGATCAGCCAGTGGGAGTTCCTGGGTCTGGAGAATTTCCGCAACGTCCTGGGTGATCCGCTGTTCTGGGAGTCCGTGCGCGCGACGGCGTTGCTCACCGTTGGTCTGATCTTCTCCAACCTGGTCGTGGGCTACTTGGGTGCGATGGTGCTGGCACGCCGGGGCAGGCTCGCCTCCGGTGTGCTGGCACTGATGGTGTTCGTGTGGGCACTGCCACCGCTGGTCTCGGGCTCGGTGTGGAAATTCATGCTCTCCGGTGACGGCGTCGCGAACGCGGCGTTGGGGCTGGTCGGGCTCGGACCGGTCAACTGGCTGAGCTCGCCGCAAGTGGCGCTCGGATCGGTCACGATGGTCACCGCCTGGGCGGCGCTGCCGTTCGCCATCCTGGTGATCCGCGGTGGTCTGCTGGGCATCTCACCGGAGGTGCTCGAGGCGGCAGCCATCGACGGCGCCGGACCGGTCCGGACCACGGTGAGCGTGATTGTGCCGCTGTTGCGGCCCACGTTCGGGGTGCTGTTGATCCTGACGATCCTGCACTCCTTCCGGAGCTTCGATTTCGTGTTCGTGATGACGAGCGGCGGCCCGGGCACCGTGACGAACACGTTGCCGTTCTTTGCTTACACGACGGCGTTCACCACCTATGACTTCGGCGTCGGGAGCGCAATCGCGGCGTTGGCCATGCTGATCATCGCGGTGCTGGCGATTCCCTACATCCTCAGTGTGCGCAGGGAGGAGCAGCAGTGATGCGATCCATGCGAAGCGTCCTGCCCGTGGGATTCACGCTGGTCCTGGGTGTCTTGTACATCGTCCCGCTGCTGTGGATCATCCTGACGACGTTCAAGAGCAACAGCCAGGTGCTGCAGGCGCCCAACAGCGTCATCTTCACGCCCACCTTGGATGCGCTCCAGGGCATCCTGTCGGCGGCGGCTGATTCGATCGTCATCTCGCTGATCGTCTCCAGCATTGTGACCGTGGTCGTGCTGGCGCTTGCTGTCCCGGCTGCGTATGCGCTGGCTCGGAGAGTCTCGGCAACCTGGGTCACGGTCGGGGCGATCGCGCTCGGTGCGTTCCTGGTCTTGCAGATGGTGCCGCAGCCGATGGCGGTGATCCCCATCTACGGCATCCTCGCCAACTGGGGCCTGGTCAATGAGATCGCCGGCCTCGTGCTCGCCGATACGGCGCTGTTCCTGCCGTTCGCGATCCTGCTGCTGCGCCCTTTCGTACTCGCCATCCCCACGGAGCTGTACGAGGCGGCGCAGATCGACGGCGCCAGTCAGTTCCGCTCGTTCCGGTCCATCGTCATCCCGCTCCTTCCGAACGGGATCGCGACTGTCGCGTCGTTGCTGTTCATCATCACGTGGGGGGAGTTCATCTACGCGACCACGTTGCTCGACCCGAGTTCCATGCCAGTCAGCGGTCTGCTTGCTCAACAGGTGTCGATGTACGGCATCAACTGGAACCAGATGATGGGCCTGGCCCTGTTGACGTCCCTGCCGTTGCTGGTGGTCTTTCTCATCGCCAAGCGATACCTGGTCGAAGGTCTATCCGTAGGAGCGGTCAAATGAGTCCCGAGAATGAGCCAGTCGAGACGGGGGAGTCCGCCACGATGCGCATCGCATTGATCGGCGCCCTCGACACCAAAGGCGAGGAGTACGCATTCCTCAAGGACGAGATCGAGGAGCTCGGTCACATCGCCGTGCTGATCGACGTCGGAGTACTCGGTGATCCGACGCTCGCTGCGGACGTCTCTCGCGAGGCGGTCGCGGAGAGTCAAGGCGCCTCGATCGAGCACCTGCAACAGGCGGGCGAGCGGGGCGCTGGAATGCGCGTCATGGCCGGCGGCGCAGCCGAAGTGGTGGCTGACCTGGTGGGCAAGGGGGCGGTCGGGGGAGTGTTGGCCGTCGGTGGATCCAATGCCGCGTACATCATGGCCCGGGTGAGCGAAGCGCTCCCCGTGGGACTGCCCAAGGTGTTGGTCTCCACGATGGCCTCTGGCGATACGCGCCCGTACGTCGGCTCGACTGACCTGACGATGATGAATTCCATCGTCGACATCAACGGGCTGAATCGCATCACCCGACCCGTTCTGCGCAATGCGGTCGGTGCGGTGGTGGGCATGGCGTCGGAGTGGTTCGGTGGGGCGAGCGATGCCCGATCGGCTGATGAAGCGCCGGTCGTGGCGATCTCGATGTTCGGAGTCACCACAGCGTGTGCTTCGCAGCTGGCACAGCACCTGCAGGCTCACGCAGATCCCTTGAGCTTCCATGCCAACGGTGCTGGTGGGCGTGCGCTCGAGGCGCTCGTGCGCCGGGGGCAGGTCCAAGCAGTTGCCGACATGACCACCACCGAGTTGGCTGACGAACTCTTCGGTGGCGTGTGCTCCGCGGGTCCGGATCGTCTGACGGCGGCCGGTGCGGCAGGTGTGCCGCAGGTGGTGAGCCTGGGCGCGCTGGACATGGTCAACTTCGGGGCCCGCGCGAGCGTGCCCGCGCACCTGGAAGGGCGGCTGTTCTACGAACACAACCCTGACGTGACACTGATGCGCACCAACGAGGAGGAGTGCGCACAGCTGGGTGCGTTGCTGGCACGGCGACTGAACGACGCCGAGGGACCCTGCGCCGTCGTGATTCCTACCCGGGGGGTCTCGATGATCTCGGTGGCGGGCGCTCCGTTCCATCACCCCGCGGCCGACGCCGCCCTGATCGAGAGTCTGCGCGCGGACCTCAACCCGGACGTTCACGTCACCACGCATGATACCGACATCAACGACCCGATCGTTGCCGACACCATCTCCACCCTCGTCGTGGACCACCTGAAGAAGGGACACCATGTCTGAAACCCGTACCGAGATCCTCTCGCGCCTCCACGACAAGATTCGCGCCGGACAGCCAGTCATCGGCGGCGGTGCTGGCACCGGGCTCTCGGCCAAGTGTGCCGAGGCTGCAGGGCTCGACCTGATCGTCATCTACAACTCCGGCCGCTACCGGATGGCCGGGCGGAGCTCCATGGCGGGACTCATGCCCTATGGCGACGCCAATGCGATCGTGATGGATATGGCCAAGGAAGTCCTGCCTGTCGTGAACCGAATGCCGGTCTTTGCGGGCGTGTGCGGGACGGACCCGTTCCGGATCATTCCCCGGTTCCTGGACGACGTCGTCAATGCGGGCTTCAGTGGTGTTCAGAACTATCCGACGGTGTGCCTCTTCGACGGGATCATCCGCGCGAACCTGGAAGAGACAGGCCTGGGTTTCGACAAGGAAGTCGACCTCATCCGCGCGGCACGTGAGCGCGACCTGTTGACCATGGCGTACGTCTCCGACGAGGAGGAAGCAACGGCCATGACCGAGGCCGGGGCTGACATCCTGGTGCCGCACATGGGCCTGACCACCTCCGGCATGATCGGTGCGCAGACGGCGATGACCCTCGATGATGCCACCGACCAGGTGGCCGAACTCCAGCGGGTGATCTCCAGCATTCGCTCGGAAGCGATCGTGCTGTGCCACGGCGGCCCCATCGCTGGTCCGGAGGAAGCGCGGCATGTCATCTCTCGAACGCGCGGTGTGCACGGATTCCTCGGTGCCTCAAGCATGGAGCGCCTGCCGACGGAGGTCGCGATGGTCGACCACATGCGGTCCTACTCCGACATCACCCTCCCGTCCTAAGCCCGCCGATCGTCAAAGAGGAGAGCCATCCATGTACCGCGTCAGTGTTCTGTACGGGCATCCTGAGAATCCCGAGGAGTTCGACTCCTACTACGAGAAGGTTCACATCCCGCTCGCGCAGCGAATGCCTGGGCTGGTGCGCTGGACCTTGACCAAGCCAGACCGCCAGGACGGTGAGATGGCAGGCGTCTACCTCATCGCCGATCTGTACGCCGAGACGAAGGAAAAGCTCGACGAGGTACTGGCCTCACCTGAGGGGCAGGCCGCCGCGGCGGACGTGGCGAACTTCGCCACCGGCGGTGCCACGTTCGTCTTCGGTGAGGAAAGGGAGATCGACCTGTCATGAGCGCTGCCATCAATATTGCTGTGGTCGGCCTCGGTTTCGGAGAGGCCTTCGTGCCGATCTATCAGGCCCATCCCTCGGTCGGGCGGATCGCCCTGGTGGACGTGTCCACGGAGCGGCTTGCCCGCGTGGGGGAGATGTACGGCGTCGAGAGTCGCTACACCAGCTACGAGGACATGCTGGCCGACTCGACCTGGGACGCCGTCCACATCCTGGCGCCGGTGTCGTTTCACGCCAACTACACGCTGGCCGCGCTGCGTGCCGGCAAACACGTCGCGTGTGCGGTGCCGATGGCGACCGACCTGGCCGATATCGACGAGATCATCGAGGCTCAGGCCGCGAGTGGCAAGCAGTACATGATGATGGAGACCTCGACGTTCGCGCGGGAGTTTCGCGCCGTGCAGAACCTGCTGCAGGACGGCAGCCTCGGGGACCTGACCTTGTACAAGGGCGTGCACATCCAGAACCTCGACGGATACCCGCCCTACTGGCTGGGCTTCCCGCCGATGCAGTACATCACCCATGCACTCTCGCCGGCGCTGCGGCTCACGGGCACCAGTGTTAAGGATGTCGTGGCGTACGGGAGTGGCCGACTGGATGAGGACCAGACGGGGACGTCACAGAACCCGTACCCGACGGAGGTCGGACTGTTCCGGCTCGATGGCCACGACCTTGTTCCGGAGGTGACCATGTCGTTCTTCAAGGTCGCACGCCCGTACATCGAGGGCTTCAGCGTCTATGGCAGCAAGGCGTCGGTGGAGTGGCCGCCCGTGGAGAAGACGACACCCCTGGTGTACGAACTCCAGGACCTGGACCCCAACCAAGCGGATACCGGGCTCCGAGGGCGACGCTCCACCACTGTGGAGCTAGCCGTCGATGATGGCACCGAGTTGCTCCCCGAGCCGTTGCGCCGCTTTGTGGACACCTATGAGGTCCTGCCCGCGAACGGGGACGCTCCGGTGTGGAAGTCAGCCGAACACGGCGGCTCCCACCCGCATCTCGTCCACGAGTTCATCTCCGCTGTCGTGGAGGGGTGTGTGCCGACCGTCGGGCCGGTGACAGCGGCCGAGTGGACTGCCCCTGGGATCTGCGCCCATGAATCTGCCATGAACGACGGCGAGCGGGTGGTGGTTCCTCAGTACCGGGGCAGGTCCGGCCGCTGATACCCGTGGCACCATGAGCGTCTGGGCCGACGTGAAGGACGTGGAAGGCCTGGCGCGCAGCTGTGCAGCAGGCAAAGCGCTCGGATCTTTGGGGCGGTCAGCCATCCACCCGGCTCAGTTGCCGGTGATCTGGGATTCCTTTCGGCCAACAGAGGCTGAAAGCGCGCGCGCCCAAGAGATCATCGACCGCGTCGGCTCTGCCGAAGCCGACGGCGCAGGAACTGTTGTGCTTGATGACGGGACGTTCCTGGACGTAGCGATGCCGCGTCTTGGCATCAGATCACGACGAAGGTCGAGCGCCATAGATCGCGGAGAGTGTCCAACGGTTTCATTGCCGTAGAGTCCCTTTGGGCACGAGAATTAGGAGAGCATCGGGGATGGCATCGAGGGGATCTGGCCGATATGTAGAGTTTCGATATACTGCCGAAGCGTCCGGTGTAACAGGCGGGGCAGATCACGGCTCGTTTTCTGACCAGTCTTCGTCCATTGAAGAGAGGTAAGCAAGTAGTCCGAGAAGATCGAATCCAAGAGATCTGAGTCGATCTGCCAACTCGTCCATTGATACCTGGTACTCCACCGAAAGTCGCCCGCCGAAGTGCCTAGTTGAGTCGCGTAGCTTTGCGATCTCGGTCGACGCTCCTTCGTCGACCCGAGTGCTTCGATACCCGAAGACCACCGATACGATCACCATCGCAAGGATTAGCCCTGCGGAGGCCCAGGCGAGTATGTTGGCGGCCGCTGCTATCGAGCCGTTCGGGGTGATGGCTGCAATCTCGCTCCCGTACATGGATGCGATCGAATACCGCACAAACGTAAGAAAGTTTGGATCTCCGGTGACTTGAAACTGTTGGGTGTCGATCGACCACACGGCAAGGTTGATTAGGGTGAACAAGTAGACGCCAAGAAATGCTGCTCCGACCATCGCGATAGCGCTGAAAGCGATGGAAGCGGCGCTTTTTCTGTATCGATCCAGCTTCGTTGCCCAGTAGTGCGCTACTCGATAGGAAATGAACCCGAATCCGGCAGCTTGAACGATCCTCTGACTCTCGCTAACGGTGAAAACCTCGCCGCGGTTCTCGCGAGCCTCGCTAGGGAACTGCACCACGCGCCAAACGACGCCGCTATCCAGCACTCTCTGTATGAGCGAACGCTGGGTTTGAACAAAGCTGCCGGGCGAGAACGCATAGCAAACCACTCGGTAAAGTGTGATCATCCAAACAGTAAAGACTGCAATGATCGCTGACCATCCAACCCATGGAGGCGCAGGCAACGTCACTGCGAGAGTTGAAAATGCGCATACCGTGAACAGGGTGAAGTTTGCCCTGAATGTGCGACCGAGCGCCGTGATGGCGTGTACTGCACCAATGGCTAGCGACATGCTGCGCCGTTTATAGATCGCGGAAGGTATGATCCAAAATATAACTATCAATGGGAAAAGTGTCACGTAGAGCGGGATCCAGAAATGTTTCCTGCGAAACATCATTAGGGCTAAGCTAGTCACCCCAAGTGCGATAAAGAACCGATAATCCAGGATCCATGCGTAGCCTGGGGCGGTTCGCTCAGCGATCCATGTATCAATATCTCCCACAAAAATGCGCGCTAGTGAATATAGCCATACCAGGACCGACACAATTTTCAGGAGTCGAAACTGTCGACGCCGGCGCCGCTTTTTTGCCGCGGCATCCTGCTCCTGGGTCGCTTCGTCGGATCCGGAGGAATGCGGGACTGCCGCAGGGCGGTAGTTGAGACGCTCCCACAGGTCATCATTTTCAGGCATCTATGCTCCGGAACAGTGGCAGGATCGGCTGGACTTGGGTTTAGTATGGCAGATGGCTGGGCGGTTCTTTGGGTGATCATCTCAATGCCCTTTGAGTAGCGAGGATCGCAAGCGACGTGCATGGCCTGCTTCGGATACGGGTGCTGCACGGCGCCGTTCGACGCCTCGCCCGCGCCAAGAAGTAAGGAAGTGGCGAGTCGGCGTGCGTCGCGTTCAGTCGCGAGACCCATTGAGTCGGGGCCATCTCGGGTCGGATCGTGGCCAGCGGTGCACAAGTTCGAAAGATGACCACTGTACCGCGACCTATACGGCAGGATGGCCCTGTGAAGACCGTTGCTGATCTCCTCGACAAGTTGTACTACGCCTCGACGTCCGAGGCCGACAAGGGCGCGAGGTTCGAGCGGCTGACGCAGGCGTTCCTTCGTGCGGACGTCTCGTGGGCGGACCGGTTCGCGGACGTGTGGCTGTGGACTGAGTGGCCGGGCAACGGTGGACGCCGGGACGCGGGGATCGATCTGGTGGCGCGTGAGCGCGAGAGCGATGAGCTGGTGGCGATCCAGTGCAAATTTTACGACCCGCAGACCAGGTTGACGAAGGCGCACATCGACTCGTTCCTCTCGGAGTCGGGTAAGGACCCGTTCGCGCGGCGGATCGTGGTCTCGACGGCGCTGGAGTGGGGGCCGAACGCGGAGGCGGCAATCCACGAGCAGACCAAGCCGGTCTCGCGGATGGGGTTGAGCGACTTCATCGAGTCCTCGATCGACTGGGAGCAGTTCTCCTTCGAGACCCCGGAGTTGTTGGAGCAGAAGGAGCGCAAGCAGCTGCGCCCGCACCAGCGCAAGGCGCTGGAGGAGGTGCGGGACGGTTTCACGGCCAGTGGCCGGGGCAAGCTGGTGATGGCTTGCGGGACGGGCAAGACGTTCACCGCTTTGAAGATTGCCGAGGACCAGGTGCCCCTGGGTGGGCGGGTGTTGTTCTTGGTGCCCTCGATCGCGTTGTTGTCGCAGACGTTGACGGAGTGGTCGATGGAGGCGGCGGAGTCGTTGCGCACGTTCGCGGTGTGCTCGGATGGCAAGGTCGGCCGAGGCGGCGCACGGGCGGGTGAGGACGTATCGGTGGTGGACCTTCCGATCCCAGCCACCACGGACCCCGTGAAGCTGGCAGCGGCTGCGAGTGATCCGGATCGGGAGTCGGGCCGGCTGACGGTTGTGTTGGCGACGTATCAGTCGATCGATGTGGTCCATCAGGCCCAGCAGCAGGGGTTGGGGGAGTTCGATCTGGTGATCTGCGACGAGGCGCATCGCACCACGGGCGCGACGCTGGCAGGGCAGGAGGAGTCGGCGTTCGTCCGGGTGCACAACGCCGACTACATCCGCGCGGCCAAGCGCCTGTACATGACCGCCACTCCCCGCATCTACGGTGATGCGTCCAAGACGAAGGCCGGTCAGGAGCAGGTGGTGCTGGCCTCGATGGATGACGAGGATCTGTTCGGGCCGGAGTTCCATCGGCTTGGGTTCGGGGAGGCGGTGGAGCTGAATCTGTTGACCGATTACCGGGTGCTTGTCCTCGCGGTCGATGAGGGTGCGGTCTCGCGCACGTTCCAGGGGGATTTCTCCGCGCACGGTGAGTTGAACCTGGATGATGCGGCGCGGATCGTGGGGTGCTGGAACGGGCTGGACAAGCGTGGCAACACCGACGGCGACTTCGCCTCGGATCCGGAGCCGATGCGCCGGGCGGTCGCGTTCGCCCGCGACATCAAGTCTTCCCGGGCGTTCAGTGAACTGTTCGCGTCGGTGACCTCGGACTACGCGCGCCTGTCCGGAGTGGGCGATGACGGTGACCGGGATCCGCTGTCGGCCGGGGTCCGGCACGTGGACGGTTCGATGAACATCATGCAGCGCACGGCCGCGCTGGATTGGCTGAAGGAGCCGGCCGGTGAGGACGAGGCCCGGGTGCTGTCCAATGCCCGGTGCCTGTCGGAGGGGGTGGACGTGCCGGCGCTGGATGCGGTGATGTTCCTCAACCCGCGCAAGTCCGAGGTGGACGTGGTGCAGTCGGTGGGGCGGGTGATGCGCCGCGCCCCGGGCAAGCGGTACGGCTACATCATCCTGCCGATCGGGATCCCGGCAGGGGTCAGCCCGGAGGAAGCGCTGGCCGACAACGACCGCTACCGGGTCGTCTGGGAGGTGCTGCAGGCCCTGCGCGCTCACGATGAACGGTTCGAGTCGATGATCAACAAGATCGACCTGAACACCGGCCGCGATGACCGGATCCAGATCATCGGCGTCGGCGGCGACGACGAGGACCTCGAGGGCGACTCCGCCTCTCCCGATCGGGGCGCCCAGGGCGTGTTCGACCTGGCCTCGTTGGGCGAGTACCAGGATGCGTTGTACGCGAAGATCGTGCGCAAGGTCGGCTCGCGCCGGTACTGGGAGGACTGGGCCAAGGACGTCGCCGACATCGCCGAACGCCATCGCACCCGGTTGCTGGACATCATTGCCACCGGCCACGCGGCCGAGGAGTTCGCCGAGTTCCACACCGCGCTTCGCCACAACCTGAACGAGGGCATCAGCCGCGAGGACGCGGTACAGATGCTCTCTCAGCACCTGATCACCAAACCGGTCTTCGACGCTCTGTTCACCGACTACGACTTCGCGGCCAACAACCCCGTCTCGCGGGTGATGCAGACGATGCTGGAGACCCTCGAGGGCGCCCAGCTGGAGTCCGAGACCGAATCCCTGGAAGGGTTCTATGAGTCCGTGCGGGCCCGGGCGGCGGGCATCGACAACGCGCAGGGCAAGCAGCGCATCATCGCCGACCTGTACGAGCGGTTCTTCTCCCTCGCCTTCCCCAAGGCCGCCGACGCCCTCGGCATCGTCTACACCCCGGTCGAAGTGGTCGACTTCATTCTCCGCTCCGTTGACCACCTGTCCAGGGCGCACTTCGGCAAGGGTCTGACCGATGAGGGCGTGCACGTGCTGGACCCGTTCACCGGCACTGGCACCTTCCTGACCCGGTTGATCGGCTCGGGGCTGATCTCCCCGCATGACCTGGCGCGCAAGTACGTCGGCGAGCTGCACGCCAACGAGATCATGCTGCTCGCCTACTACATCGCCGCCATCAACATCGAGACCACCTACCATCAGGCCCGCCGCGACCACGCCGGCAACGAGAATGAGCCGACGGCGGAGACTGCGCCCGTTGTGCCGGGGGAGCCGTTCGGCGGGATCGTCCTCACCGACACCTTCCAGATGACCGAGGACGACGAACTCGACGACCAAGCCGTCTTCACCACCAACAACGACCGCGTCAGCGCCCAACGCCGCCTCGACATCCGCGTCATCGTCGGCAACCCGCCCTACTCCAAAGGGCAGACCTCCGGCAACGACAACAACGCCAACCTCAAATACCCCAGCCTCGACCGCGCCATCGAGGAGACCTTCGCCGCCCGGTCGCGAGCGACGAACAAGAACTCCCTCTACGACTCCTACGTGCGCGCCATCCGCTGGGCCCTGACCCGCATCGGCGACGCCGGTGTCATCGGGTTCGTCACCAACGGCGGCTTCATCGACGCCAACACCGCCGACGGCCTGCGTCAGACCCTCGCCGAGGAGTGCACCGACATCTATGTCTACAACCTGCGCGGCAACCAACGCACCAGCGGCGAACAGTCCCGCAAGGAAGGCGGCAAGATCTTCGGCTCCGGATCCCGGAACACCGTCGCCGTGACCTTCCTCGTCAAAGACCCCACCAACACCGCGGGCAAGGCGACAATCCGCTATCGCGACGTTGGCGACTACCTCACCCGCGAACAGAAACTCGACACAGTCGCCAAGTCCACGATCGAGCAGCTCGACTGGCAGGACATCACCCCCAACGACGCCGGAGACTGGATCAACCAACGCACCGACGCCTTCGACACCTACCAACCCCTCGGCGACCGCACCGGAACCCCGATCTTCGCCACCTACTCGCGAGGTCTATCGAGTGGCCGCGACGCCTGGGTCTACAACGCCTCGACCGAGAAGCTCACCGCCAACGTCTCCCGCATGGTCGACTTCTACAACACCGAGGTCGACCGGTTCGAGCAGTTCGTAGACGAGCACCGCATTGCCGACCCTAAGAAGCACGTCGGCGACTTCATCAACAACGACCCCACCCGGTTCAGCTGGAACCGTGCCGATCGCACACAACTGGCACGCGGACGCCGCTACGAGGTGCGACCCGAGCGACAGTACGTCGGTCTCTACCGGCCCTTCACCAAGCAAGCAGCGTGGTTCGACGCCGAACTCAACGACATGGTCTATCGCATGCCGTCGATGTTCCCGACGCCGAACCACCCCAACTACGGCTTCGTAGTGGTGGCGCCTGGGTCTGATAAGCAGTTCAGCACCCTCGCTGTCGGCACGGTCCCTGATCTTTCATTCTGGGGCTCGGGGCCGAGCCAGTTCTTCGCTCGATACACGTACGAACGAGTCGACGACGGAACGCTAGAACTGGATGCCGACGTCATCGACGGTTACCGGCGGATCGACAACATCACCGATGTCACGCTCGCGACCTACCGACGCTGGTACGGCAACGACGTCACCAAGGACGAGATCTTCGCCTTCGTCTACGGCCTGCTGCACTCGACCGACTACCGCGAACGATTCGCCGCAGACCTCAAACGCTCCCTCCCACACATCCCACGCATCGCAGCCGACGATTTCGCTCCCTTCGCCGACGCAGGCCAGCGCCTGCTCGACCTCCACATCAACTATGCGTCAGCCGAGCCGTATCCGCTGACGGTCACCGGCGAACCTGCGTGCCTCGCCGGTGAAACGACCGAGGAAGCCTTTGACGCCTACCGAGTGCGGAAGCTGACCTATGCGGGCTCGGTTCGGAACAAGGACCGCTCCGTGATCGTCTACTCCCCGACGATCACGGTCACCGGGATACCCGAGGATGCGCACCAGTACGTCCTCGGCACGCGCACCGCCCTCGACTGGATCCTCGACCGCTACCAGATACGTACCGACAAGTCCTCCGGCATCGTCAATGACCCGAACGATTGGGCCCGCGAGGTAGGCAACCCACGCTATATCTTGGACTTGATTGCCCAGGTGACAGCAGTGTCCGTTGAGACTGTGCACCTCGTGGGATCGCTACCGCCCTTGCGGCTAGTGAATCAATCATGATGGCAATGAAATTGCTGAGATATGTGTTTTGGTTCCTATATACAAGTCGGCGGTCCGCAGCGCGCGCGAATTCGTTGAATAGCGATGCTCGCAGTTTCAAACGTAACTGCGTCGAGCCAGTAAGGGTTTGTACGCACGGCACGAACCGAGCCAGTGGAGGCAAAAATTGAAGTCAATTGCAGTGTTCAACAATAAGGGGGGCGTGGGTAAGACCACTCTTCTTTGTAATCTGGCGGCGCACCTAGCGTCGAGGCACAATAAGAAGGTGCTAGTGATCGACGCCGATCCGCAGTGCAACGCGACGCAGAGTCTATTCGATGATGAGACAGTAGAGGCCTTCTATAGCCGCGGCAAGTTCACGGTGTACAGCGTCGTTCAGCCACTTTCTCGTGGGAAGGGATTTTCGAAGGTTCTTCGACCTGAACGGAGTTCCAACTTTGGAATTGATCTGCTGGTCGGCGATCCAGAACTTGGATTGACGGAGGATCTTCTCGCAACAGACTGGGTACAGGGAACCGCGGGAGATGTACGTGGACTCCGAACCACACTCCTATTCTCGCACCTGCTCGAGCTGTGCGAGGAGTATGATTTCGTATTCTTCGACATGGGTCCTTCGCTTGGTTCAATCAACCGTGCCGTATTATTGAGTTGCGACTACTTCATCACGCCGATGTCCCTGGACATTTTTAGTCTCAAGGCGATTGAGAATATATCGAAATCGCTTCGAACTTGGAAGCTGCGATATCAACGAGGCCTGGATGCAATTGTCGATCCGAAAGAGGAGCTCGAAGTGGGGGATCCGCGGTGGCGCTTGTCTTTTGGAGGATATGTTACCCAGCAGTATACATTCAAGCGTGATTCCGATGGGCAGCCGCGTCCGGTTAAGGCTTTCGAGCGGATCATGCGCCGTGTTCCAGAGGTTATCAAAGAGAATCTGCTCGACGAGTCAATGCCAGATATGGCGGATGAAGATCTCCATCTTGGGTCGATTCCGACCCTTCATTCCTTGGTTCCTTTGAGCCAGTCTAGCCGGAAGCCCATATTCGAGCTTTCTGGCAGCGATGGAGTTGTTGGAGCCCATTTCAGTAAAGTCCGCGAGTTCGATCAGATTATTGGCAAGATTTCGACGAAGTTGCTTTCGAATCTTGAAGGTTCGCGATGAAGTGGCCCGATGAGCTGGTGGGCGATATTGCTCGGCGACGAGCTGTACTTTACTTGGGCGCCGGAGTCTCGGCATCTGCTGCGTCAGAAGATGATAGGAGGCCGCCGCAGTGGGAGGAGTTCCTATTGCGTGCAAGGCGTCGTCTCGGAAAGCGGGTTCCGTCAGACACTGTGAAGCAATTGATAGATTTGGGAGACCTCCTCGGTGCGTGCGAGCTGCTTAAAGCGTCTCTAGATGAGTCATGGCCAGAGTTGCTGAAGCAGGAGTTCGTTGCACCAAAGTTTCGCCCGAGTCGTTTGCACAGACGACTTCACGAGCTTGATCTTCCCATCGTTCTAACCCCTAATTTCGACGCTGTGTACGACAACTTTGTTTCAGCTGAGACCAATGGTACAACCGTGGTGAAGCAATACTATGATGCGGATCTTCCTCTCTTCTTGCGCAGGAGCTATCGATTCGTTCTCAAGATGCATGGATCAGTGTCCGAGCCGAGTAGAATGGTCTTCACTCGGAGTGAATATGCCCGCCTTCG
The DNA here is from genome assembly GCF_900105765.1 of Ruania alba. Classification (NCBI taxonomy): domain Bacteria; kingdom Bacillati; phylum Actinomycetota; class Actinomycetes; order Micrococcales; family Ruaniaceae; genus Ruania; species Ruania alba. The sequence continues at coordinate 1,933,346 of NZ_FNTX01000001.1, read as the reverse complement.
ATCTGAGCATGCTCGCTTCATGGAGTTGATGGGTTCGTTGATATTGACTCATACATTTCTGTTCGTCGGTACGAGCCTGAATGATCCCGACCTTCGACTATTCCTGGAAAACTATCATCATTCGCATCCGAATAGTCCGCCCCACTATATGACTAGTCCTCGTTCGGAAGTTTCGCCGCACCTCGATGACAGTATTCGCAAGAATATGAATTTGAAGCTACTACGGTACTCTCCCGAGAACGAGCATTCAGACCTAGTTGAGAGTATCTCGGATCTAATATTGCGCGTCGAGAGCGAGCGTCGAGTGATTGCCGACTCGGAGTCTTGGTGACTGCGAACTGCTGCTGAGTTGCTGGGTCTTTGGGCGACTTCATCGAGAGCGTCGTGCTCGTGCGGCGCTGATCTGGATAGTATTTGCGGACTGATCGGTTACGTATATGGCGAACTCTACTACAGGCCAATTGCGTTCGGGGCGCCGCTGGTGGCCGGTTTAAGGCGTGCAGATCCCTTGTTTTCATACCGTATGTGCAGCCCTGTTGGCCACGTCGCTGAATGCTCCCAGCGCCGCGTTCGGCACCCGCTCCAACACGCCCCCCGCCGTCCTCCTCAACTCCAGCAACCCCAGGTGGTTCCAGTGGTTGTCGGCGCTGTCGGTGTCGTACCGGTACAGCCAGTCGATCAACGAGAAGAACGGGAACCACGTGTACCCGGTGATCAGGACGCCGTCGGCACGCAGCTCCTCCAACGCCGCCAACGACTGCTGCAGCCACTGGATCTTCGCCTCGGGTGATTCGTTCCGTGAGGTCTCGGTGATCGCGATCGGGAACCCGTAGCGCTCGTGGTAGGCCCGCACCAGCTCCACGAGCCCCTCGACCCCGCCTTCGCCGGGCACCTCGGCACCGTCCGAGTCGAAGGACAGCGTCGTGAACCCGGGGTAGTAGTTCACGCCCATCACGTCCGGGGTCTTCGCGTTCTCCCGGAACCAGGCCAGTTTCTCGTCCGTCACCCCATGCTCACGCAGGTGTCCGAACAGCGAGTGCTCCTCATCCACCCGGCCAAGCACCAGATCCGTCGCGATGAACCGCCACTCCTCCAGGTGCTCGCGCGAGTGCCCCGGGAAGTGGTCACCGGCATACCGGAACCCCGCGTCCACGAACACGATCTCCGCCTCCGGTGCCACCGCATGGATAGCCTCCTGAGCCCGCGACATCCCCTCAGCCACCGCCGTCACGACCTTGACGAACCCGTCCTCACCGGTCAGGTACGGGGGCCAGCCGCCGTCGCGGCCGCACCACTGGGCGTTCACCAACGGCTCGTTCGCCGGCGTGAACGACGTGAACACGCCCCGGTAACGCTCGGCCACCGCCCCGGCATACCGGGCGAAGTACTCCGGGTACTTGGCATTGATGAACGAGTTGTCCAGCCACAGCGGTGTCCCGTAGTGCAGCAGGTCCACCACGCAGTGCAGCCCGATCTCCTGCATGTGGGCGGCCACCTCGTCGATCCATGAGAAGTCGAACTCCCCCGGGCGAGGCTCCACCTGGAACCACGGGATGCCCCACCGGATGAACTCCGCCCCGGCCTCCCTCGCCAGGTTCAGGTCCTCACGCCAGTACTGGTAATGCTGGGTGAGCTCGTACTCGTCCAGCTTGCGATGGCCCACCCGCTCCTGCGGGATGAACGTGTCCTCGATACCGACACCCATCGCGATCCGGTCCGGGGAGAAGAAGTGCGTCATGAGCTGCAAACAGTCCTAACTGGTCTCGTGCGTTACTTGATGCCGGTGGTGGCGATACCGGTGACGAACGTGCGTTGAATGAGGAGGAAGAACAGGATCAGGGGGATCAGCGCCAGCACCGAGCCGGCCATCAGCAGCCCGTACTCGACCACGTGCTGCCCGGCGAACAGCGCCAGCCCGGCCGGCAACGTCGCGCCGTCAATCGAGTTCGACATCACCAGCGGCCACAGCAGGTCGTTCCAGTTGAACTGGAAGTGGAACAACCCCAACGTCAGCAGCGCCGGTGTGGTCAGCGGCAGCATCACCCGGGTGAAGATCCGCCACTCACTCGCCCCATCGATCCGCGCCGCCTCCTCCAGGTTCTTCGGCAGGGCAAGGAAGAACTGGCGCATGAAGAACACCCCGAACGCATTCGCCGAGCGGGGCACGATCATCCCGGCCACGGTCTGACCCAGCCCGAGGGAGTGCACCAGGTCATACAGCGGGATGATCACCGCTTGGTAGGGGATCATCAGCATCACGATGATGGCGATGAACGCCGCCGTCTTGCCGCGGAAGTCGAACCGCGCCAGCGCATACCCGGCCATCGTGTCGAAGGCCAGGGAGAGCACCATCACCGAGCCGGCGAAGATGATCGTGTTCCCGTACAGCTGCGCGAACGGGATCGCCGACCAGATCTCGGAGAAGTTCTCCAGCGTCCACGTCTGCGGTAACAACATCGGGGAGGCCGACGCTGCTTCGGCGTTCGGTTTGAACGCCGTCAGGATCGACCACACGATCGGGAAGATCATCGCCAGCCCGATCGCGAGCATGGCCACGGTCAGCGCGACAGTCCACGCGCGGCGCAGCGCGGGGGATGTGGTGTGCATCAGTACCTCACCTGCTTACGTCCGAAGTAGAAGTACTGCGCCATCGACAGCACCAGGATCAGCAGCAGAAGCACCACCGACACCGCCGAGCCGTACCCGAACTCCAGGTTGTTGATCCCCACCCGGTTGACCATCACCACCAGCGTCTCGGTGCTCATCGCCGGCCCACCGTTGGTCATCACCTTGATCTGGTCGAACACCTGGAAACTGGCGATCGCGGCCAGGATGCTCACCAACATCGTCTGGTTGCTCAGCAAGGGCATGGTCACCGCACGGAACTTCTGCAGGCGACTTGCGCCGTCGAGCTGGGCGGCCTCGTAGAGGTCGCGGGGGATGGACTGCAGGCCCGCCAGGAACATCACCATGTAGAAGCCCACGTTCTTCCACACACCCACGGCCATGACGGCGGCCATCGCCGTACCCGGTTGGGCCAGGGCTCCCTGCGTGGGAGCCAGACCGACCCCGTCCAGCCAGTGCGTGACCAGCCCGTAGTTCGGGTCCAGCAGGAACCGGAACGCGATCGAGACGACGGCGAGCGAGACCACGAAGGGCACGAACACCGCCGTGCGCACCAGCCCACGCCCGAAGAACTTCGCGTTCAGCGCCATGGCCAGGCCCAGCGCCAGGGCGATGGTCACCGGAGTCACCACGACGGCGTAGATCACCGTGTTCTGGAAGGCGTTCGTGACCTGGTCGTCGCCCAGGAGCTCACGGTAGTTCGCCAGCCCCACCCACTCCGGGGGCGTGAGCAGGCTGTACTCGGTGAAGGACAGATAAGCCGTGCGCAGCAGCGGCCACGCCGTGAACAGGGTCAGCAGCACCAGCCCGGGGGCGAGGAACATCCACGCCGCCCGCGCCTGCCTGCCGGCAACCGTGCGACCGATTCTCATAGGTCATCCCGTGGTCGGTGGGTGGGCCCGTGTTTGCCAAACGAGGCAGGGCCCACCCGGGAGCGGATGGTCAGGAGCCGTCGTCGAGGATGGCCTGGATCTCCTCACCCGCGGCGGGGAAGAGATCGGCCACCTCACCGGTGCCGTTCAACGCCGACTGCAGCGCCGGGGTGAAGATGTCCTCGTTGATCTCACCCGAGCCGGGCACGCCCGTCAGGTAGGGGCGCACGTTGTCCAGCACCTCCGGTGCACCGAAGACGGCGGCCCATTCGTTGGTCACAGCACCCTCCGGCATGTCGGTGCGGATGGCGGGAAAGCCGGAGCCGTTGGCCCAGGTGGCCTGGCTCTCCACCGACTCCCAGAAGGCGAAGAACGTGAAGGCGGCGTCCTTCTCAGCGTCGGTGAGGCGCTGCGCGATGGTCATGGAGACCACGTCACCGAGGATCGACTGACCCTCCGGGCCCGCCATCGGCACCGTGACGTCGTAGTCCAGTCCGGCCTCGGTCAGGCCGGCCGTCATCCACGGTCCGTTGATGGTGATCGCGGCGAGCTCGGCCTGGAACAACTGGTCCGAATCGGCGCCGGACATGCCCACCGGGGTGATCTGCTCCTCGCGGATGAGATCCACCCAGCGCTCGGCGGCGGCCACGGTGGCCGGGTCGCCCAGCAGGGAGGTCGTGCCGTCGTCGGAGACCACACCGCCACCGCCGTTCCACAGGAAGCTCGGGAACACCGGGACCGTGGAGTGATCGCCCATGGCGAGCGGGTACTGCTCGGGGGTGCCGTCGCCGTCCTCGTCCACGGTCAGGTCCGGGATCATCTCCTCGAACTCGGCCCATGTGGTGGGCGGAGCCTCGGGGTCGAGCCCGGCTTCGTCGAACAGGGCCTTGTTCCAGTACATCAGGACCGGGCCGAGGTTCAGGGGTACTCCGTAGTTGACGCCGTCGTAGACGGAGGCCTGCACGGCGCCCTCGGCGAGGACGGAGGTGTCCATGTAGGTGTCGTCGGCGTAGAACTCGTCGGTGGAGCCGAGCACGCCGCGTTCGGCGTACTGGGGGAGCCGGGAGGCGCTCATCGCGACCAGGTCCGGTCCGTCGTCGGAGGTGGCTGCGGTGAGGAACTGCTGATAGAGGGAGTCCCAGGGGAGGGCCTCGGCCTCGATGGTGACCTCGTCCTGCGAGTCGTTGTAGGCGTCGACCACTTCCTGGAAGGCGGGGCCGTCCGGGCCGGTGAGGCCGTGCCACATGGTCAAGGTGACGGGGCCGCCGTCATCGGTAGAACCGCCGTCGCTGCAGGCGGCCAGGCCGGCCGCCAGAGCGAGCGCGGCAGCGGCAGCGGTGCCGGTACGTCGGGTGAGTCTCATGGTGCCTCCAGTGCTCTTGCAACGTTGAAAGACAGTGTCACTGTAGCCAACTGGAAGCGTTCGTGCAACGATGCAAGAAGGAAAGGGGATTCCATGGCAACTCTCAAAGATGTGGCGCAGCTGGCCGGAGTCTCACCACGCACGGTGAGTAACGTCGTCAACGATCAGCCGTATGTGGCGGGGGAGACCCGGGCGCGGGTGGAGGCGGCGCTGGCGGCGCTGGACTACCGGCCGAATCAACTGGCGAAGAGCCTGCGTACGGGCAAGATCGGGCTGCTCGGGTTCGTGGTGCCGGACCTGGCGCAGTCGCACTTCGCGCGGCTGGCGGCCGAAGTGGTGCAGGCGGCGACCGCCCGCGGTTACACGGTGGCCGTGGACCAGACGCATGGGGACATCGAGCGCGAGCGACGGCTGATCCAGCTCGGGCCGCGCGGTGCGATGTTCGACGGCGCGATCTTCCACCCCGAGGCGCTGCGGGCCGAGGACATCGAGCATCGCGAGTCGGAGTTCCCGCTGGTGCTGGTGGGGGAGCGGATCGCCGGAGATCACCTGGATCACGTGTATATCGACGACCGCGCGGCGGCGTATGAGGCGACGAAGAAGCTGATCGCTGACGGGCACCGGCGGATCGCTGCGATCGGGCTACGGCGGGCGGACTACGCAAGGACCGCGCACCTGCGCGAGGAGGGGGTGCGGGCGGCGTTGGCGGAGGCCGACGGCGTGGCAGCCGGGCATCACCAGTACGTGGAGCGCTACGACGCCGAGGATGGCTACGAGGCGATGGCGAACCTGGTCGACTCGGCCGAACGGCCGGATGCGGTGATCTGCTTCAACGACATGCTCGCCATGGGAGCGCTGCGGCGGTTGCACGAGCACGACGTCGACGTGCCAGGGGACATGGCCCTGGTGGGGTTCGACGACATCACCGAGGCGTCGTTCTCATTCCCGCCGCTGACGACCGTGGCGGCCGATCACGGTGAAATTGCCGAGACGGCGGTGAACGCGCTGATCGGGCGGATCGGGGAGCCGGGGGGAGCGGTGCGGGAATACCTGGTTTCGCATCGGTTGGTGGTGCGGGGGTCGACGCGAGGGTGAGGGATCGGCTAGCAACGGTACCTTGGTACCGCAGGGTTGACGGTAGCTCTCATGCGACATATGGTCGCGACTCGACCTAGGAGAACCTCATGACTCCCGCACTCGCACCTGTAAAGATCGACCCGGAGACGGACAACCTCCTCACGCATGCCTCCCACTTCCTTGGGGCTTCTAAGAAGGATGTGCTCGGACAGGCGCTGCGTGAGTACGTGGACAATCATCGCGACGAGATCCACGCAGGGGTGCGCGAAGCGCTCACCCACCTCGATGGCAGCACAGCGTCGGCTGTATCGCTGCTCACGGGTGCGAGTGCCGAGGAGATCGAGCGATACGGCGGGTTGCGCGAGTCCTGACGCGCTGCAGTGTCATGGGTCGCCGATACCTTCCGATCTATGACGAGCTGGCCAGGAGTACGCCCCACGATCCGATGCATCGAGTCTGACCTCGAGCTGACGCTGCCGCCGCTCGAGCAATCGCTGACAAGGCTCGATCACCCGATCGTCAAACGGGCGCAGGCGTTACCCGAAGAAGTTTCCGGGTCGCTCTGGCCACGCGATCGACCCGTGGGTACATGGCTACTTCAGCGCACCAGCGGTGAGGCCGCGCTCAAACTGCCGCTGGAAGGTCAGGTACGTGACGACGATCGGTAGGCACATCAGCGTGAGGGCCGCGAAGATCTTCGGCACATCTGACCCGTAGGTGCTCGTGAAGTACGTCGGGATCTGGGTGATGGCCTGCATCTCCTCTTCATGCATGAACAGCAAGGGCAGGAAGAACTCGTTCCAGGCGTTCAGGAACGACCAGATCACCACAACAGCGACAATCGCCTTCGACAGGGGGACGACGACGCGGACAAGAGTCACGAATGTGGTCGCTCCATCGATCTTTGCGGCATCGATCAGTTCATCGGGCACATTCGCCATGAAGTTGCGGGTCAGCAGGATCGTCATGGGCATGATGACAGCGGCAAGTGGGCCGATGACCGCGACATAGTTGTTGAACAACCCCAGTTCACGGACGACGATGAACATCGGCACTGTCAGCGCGATGCTCGGCAGCATCAGGCCGGCGACGATCGAAAGGAACAGCAACTGCTTGCCAGGCAGATCGAGCTTGGCCAGCGCGAAACCGGCGAGCACAGTGCACGCGGTCACAATCAGCACGGTGCCGGCGGAGATGATCACGCTGTTGACGATGAAGCGCAGGAAGGGCGTCTCGGTCAGAACTGCCGCATAGTTCGCCATCGCACCCTGGCCCTGGAAACTGATGGTCACGATCCAGAACAGCGGGAGGGCGAACGGCAGTATGAGGACGGTCGCCAGGACCTGATAGATGATGCGAGAGCGAAGTGTGACCCGTCCGAACATCAGCCCTCCCGGTCGAGTCGATAGATGCGCATCTGGATGACCGTGAGCAAGAGTGCGATCACGAGGACGACCATCGAGAGCGCTGCTCCGTAGCCGACGTTGAACTGCACGATCGCCTCCTTGTAGATGTAGGTGGTGAGGAACTCCGTGCTGCGGCCAGGGCCGCCCCCGGTGATCAGGAAGACGAAGTCGAACATCTTCAACGAGCCGATGACGCCGGTCAGCGCAAGCGTCACGTGGGTCATGCGCAGTTGCGGGACGACGACACTCCACACGGTTCTGACCGTGCCCGCGCCATCGAGTTGTGCGGCCTCCAAATGGCTGGTGTCGATCTGCGACAGCCCTGCTTGGTAGAGCAGGAAACTGAAGCCGGTCCAGGCGAAGATGTTCACGGCGGTCAGTGCGAACAGCGCGACGTCCGGGTCGGCGATCCAGGCGCGTTGAAGCGCGTCGAGGCCGACGATCCCGAGCAACTCATTGACCTTCCCGTCCGGATGGTAGAACTGCCGGAAGGCCGTCGAGACGGCGGCCGGTGCGAGCACCACGGGAATGAACACGATGGCTCGGTAGATGCCGCGGCCCACGACTGGACCGCTGAGGACCAGCGCGAGGAGCAGGCCGACGCCCATCTGGACCAGGATCGTCACGACGCCGAAGATCACGACGTTGGACAGCGCCGTCCAGAAGGTGGGGTCCGCAGCGATATCGGCGTAGTTTCCCGCGCCAACCGGTTCGGGGTCAGGGTCGATCCCGTTCCAGTCCAGCGTCGAGATCCAGGCGTTGTAGAACGCTCCGAAATAGACGATTCCTACGATGAACAGGAGCGCTGGCAGCACGTACAGATAGCCAGCGAGTCGAGTCCGCCGCGACCGCGTGGCCGAACGGCCCACCGTCGACGGCAGTTTCGCGGTAAGAGTCATGACTGTCCTCCCCGGGGCGAGGCTGGTCACGGCATCGCCCCCGGAATAGGTGGGCTACTGGCCGGAGGTGTCGATGGCAGCCTGGACAGCGGCCACGGCATCCTGCGGCGTCTGCTGGTCGGAGGCAACAGCGGACAAGGCATCGCCCAGTGCCGTGCGGACGTCAGCATCGTCGATCTCGCGCTGACCGACCATGTTCTCGAGAGCGGGGGCTTGCGCCTCGAGCGCGGCTTCCTGCTCCGCAGTCATGACGTCGGATACGTCAAGCGGCACGCTCGCCAGGGCAGGCTGTTGCACAGTGGCGGCCATGAGTTCCTGGCTGCTCGTGCCCGCCGTCAACCAGGTGACGAAGGATGCGGCTTCCTCCGTGACATCGCTCGCGGACGACACCGCGAAGCCCACGTCCGGCCCACCGAACAGCGTGCCCGTCTCGCCTCCTGGCACCATCTCCGGGAAGAAGTAGGGCATGAAGACGGTCTCGGTGTCGAAGTCCGAACCGTACGTCTCCGCGTAACTCTCCATCCGAGCGGTGGTGGTGTCCGCGTTCTGCCAGGTACCGAACGCGATCAAAGCTGCCTCACCCTGCTTGAAGGCATCGTTGGCGTCCGGGTACGCGGTGAGACCGAGTGCGCCTTCGTCGAAGATTCCCTCGGTGAAGAGCGACTGCCACACCTCGAAGGCTTCGACGAAGGGTTCGGAGGTGAAGTCACTCTCACCGGCGAGGGCCGTATAGAACTCACCGGGTGCGATCTGGTTGATGATTGCTTGGTAGACGTCGATGTTCTGCCAGGCATCCCGGCCGCCGTGCGCCATGCACGTCAGTCCTTCGGCCCGAATGTCACCGCAGAACGCGGTGAGTTCGTCGAACGTCGTCGGCACGGTCAGACCCAGTTCGTCGATGAGCGTCTGGTTCGCCCAGACCAGGCCGCCGCCGGTGACCATCCACGGCAGCGCCACCTGCTTCTCGTCTGCTCGCAGCTGATCGGCAGAGGTGAGTTGTTCGCTCCAGTCTGAGCCCAGTTCCTCCTCGATATACGGCGTGAGGTCCTCGGCGAGTGGCGCGAACTGATTGGTCAGCGCGCCCACCTGCAGGCCGAAGACGTCGGGGCCAGAGCCCGACTGGAGGGCCAGCTGGGTGGTGTTGACGTAGTCGGAGTACTGGATGAAGCGGTGGTCGATGGTGATGTTGTCGTGCTCGGCCTCGAATGCGTCGATGTACGGCCCCACGGTCTCGTCGCTGGGGTTCCACGACCAGAACGTGAGAGTGACGTCGCCGCCGTCCTCCACGGTGTCGTCACCGCTACCGCCGCAGGCAGAGAGCAGGAGCGTGGCGGCGGCTCCAGCCGCGAGCAGTGCCGCACCCTTGCGGCGTGGGTGGTGATGCATGATTGCTCCTTTCAACAGATGCGCCGTGGGCGGCGCACCAGGGTCAGTGACTGGTTGCCCACGGGAAACTGGTCCTGTCGATATCGAACTGGTAGTTGTGAATTCGTCCCGGCCCCGAGACTGCGAGATGGAGTTCGGCCGGCGGGTGTTGGCCGTCGTGCGCGATCTTGATCAGCACCTCGTTCCAACCCTCGCGAAGCTCCACCGCGGCACCGATCCCGTCGGCCGACTTCTGATTGGGACGGATCAGCCGGAACTCGTCGTTGCGGCCCGTCTCGACACCGTTGAGCCAGTACCGGATCGGAGTGCTGGGGTCGACGACGAGCCAGCCCGACCGGGCCGTGGGCACGTGCAGGAAGGCCTGCAGATACACCACGCCTGGTCCACTCCTGAAGGCATCAGCGATGCTCTGCCCGTGCCCCTCGGAGTGGATCTCTCGCCAGGTGCCGGGACGCCCGGCAGCAGTGGTGGCCTCGGCCGTAGCCTCCTCGGGCTCGAACACTGTGTCGAGCCAGGACCTCACGTCGCTGCCCTCGATCGGGTACACGCCCGTGAGGCGTGCGGCTGTCGTTCCGACCAGGACGACCGGGACCGTCGATGGGAGGGGATAGCCCTTCGGCGTCAGCTCGAGCGAGAGCCGGTTCGAGGGTGCGATCTGCTCCATCGTGAGCGCCGGGACCTGCCAGTTCAGGTCGATGCTCGCACCTGGCTCCACGGTGACCCGCTGGTCCTCCAGGGCAGGCCAGGACTCGGGCGCCCGCAATGCCGCCGTCACCTGGACCGGGTCGCGACGCCGGTTGCGCAACCGCGCACGGATCTCCCGGGCGGCGCCGGGTGCGATCGCCGGCGTACGCCCATAGTCGATCGTGACCTCGAGGTCGTCGCCTCCGAACGGCACCTGCATCGGGCTCGTTGCGTGCAACGCCTTGATGGTGTCGTCGGCGTACAGATCCTCAAGGGTCGTGGAGAAGGCTGCGGAGTCACCGAGGATCCCGTGGTGACGAAGCACCGGGCCGCTGACCTTCCGGATCCGAGCGACCAGATCGTCCAGATCGGCCGGGACAGGGTTGTCGCTGCCGCCGAGGTGGCGCACCCCGCCCCAGTCCTCGTTGGTGGAGATGCCGTTGCCGAGCGGCTCCACCCACTTCTGCGGCAGCCGGCTCGCGCCATGCAGGATGCCGAGGTAGCTGCCGATCGCGGCACCCGAGGAGTCGGTGTCGTAGCCGCAGTTGACCGTGATGCAGATGCCTTCGCCGAAGTCGGCCCCGTAGAGCAGTCCGATGACTTGGAAGCCGGTGTTGATCGGGGCGTACTGCGCGTTGTAATGCGGGGTCGCTGCCAGCACCGCCTTGCGCGCCTCCTGCCACGTGAGACCGGCATCTCGAGCGTCGACCGCCGCGTCGACCGCGACCCTCACCTGACTCTCCTTGGATACGTAGGACAGTGCGATGTCGATCAACAGCCGCGGGTCCTGCACGACGAACGCTGCCGACTCCAGAGCCGCGTTGAAGAGTTCGCCGTCGACCCCCTCGCCTCCGGCGTGGTCGCAAATGGCGTCCTGATAGGCCAGCAGCGCGGCCACGCGCGGGGCACCCGGTGCTACGCATGCCCAGATCTCAGACCTGATGGGGGAGCCCATGCAGTCGATGAACCAGTTGTTGTACCGGCCGCTGACCGGCGGCTCGAGTCCGAGGCGCAAGTTGAGCTTCGAGAGGCCGTACTCGTCGAAGTTGTAGCCGATGTGGTCGAGCCAGTAGCGCGAGAGGTCCCGCGCTGTCAGGCCGGGGCCGATCTCTTCGAGTGCTTTCAGCCAGACGAGCTGCATCTCGAAGTCGTCGTTGGGCAGTCCACCTTCCTGCAGCTCCGGGTACCACCAGACATCGAAGGGCTCCTCCTGACCCCAGGCGACCTCGAGCGGCGTACCGAGGGTGCCGCCGGCGTTCTTCCCCTGCCAACAGCCAAAGACTCGGTCGCGGTAGTCCTCGCTGTTGAGGTCAACGGTGAGCGTGCTCTGGTCGTGCGTCATTCGTGTCCTTCGTTCTCGTCGTCGGTGTGCGGTGTGCGGTGTGCGGTCAATGCGCAGATGCCTCGCTACGCCAGCGGTGCGCAGGACTCGCGGATGATGAGCTCGCTGTCGAGCCGCACCTCGGTAGGGGTGTCGTCAGCGGTGCCGGAGAGTCGGTCGAGCATCAGTCGCACTGCCTCCTCGCCGAGACGCCGGATCGGCTGGGCGACCGTTGTCAGCGGGGGAGTGGAGTGCGCCGCGAGGTCGACGTCGTCGTATCCGACAACCGAGAGGTCATCGGGCACCCGCAGGTGGTGTCGGTGAGCTGCCTGCACCACTCCGAGAGCGGTCGCGTCGTTGACGGCGAAGATCGCGGTAGGTCGAGGATGCTGGTCAAGGAGCGCCGTCATCGCATCGAAGCCGAAGTCGCGGTTCAACGGACCGACCTCGACCAGTGACTCGCGTACCGGGATACCGTGCTCGATCAGAGAATCTTCGTAGCCTCGGTAGCGCCCGCTTGCCATGGTCGCGCTGCCGATGAACGCGATGTCCCGGTGCCCCAGACCGGCCAGGTAGTCGACCGCCGTGCGCGATCCGGTGTAGGTATCAACCGTCACGAGGTCGATCGACATCGGCTCGGTGCGCAGTCCAATTCCGACGATCGGGACGTGGCGGATCGCTGCCAGGATTGCCGCCTCCAGTTCCGGACTCTCTGGTGGCGTGATGATGATTCCGTCGACGTCGTGGCTGCGCAGGAGGTCGATTGCCTCGATCGCGACGGTGGGGTCGGCCATCGAGTCCGACAGGACGACCCCGTAGCCGTGTGTCCGCGCATAGTGATTGATCGCCGCTGCCACCTCGGCGGTGAAGGGGTTGCGCAGATCGGAGACGACGAAGCCGATGAGTCCCGTCTTCCTCGTCTTGAGGCTTGCCGCAGTCCGGTTGTGCACGTATCCGAGTTCGGCGACGGCGGCCGCGATCTTCGTCCGACTCGTCTCGCCCACATAGCCGTTGCCCGTGAGATATCGCGACACGGTGCCGATCGAGACCCCAGCGAGTGTCGCGACGTCATACGCGGTGACCAATGCGATCTCCTTCGACCATGTGTAACTGGTTACATATGGAACCGGTTACACACTAGGTCGAAGGGTTCTCGTGGTCAAGGGCGGTCTTCGTCGTTGTCGTTTCCGGAGCGCCACGGAACGCGCTGGCCGGACTTACTCAGCTCGGGTCGGTGAACGTGCCGCGTCGGAGGCCCCGTGGCGACCGGACCACGCACTCGTGCGGAGCTGGGTAGGAGTCTGCCCCGTGGCCTGCTTGATCTTGCGGGCGAAGTGGAAGCTGGAAGCGAACCCGGCCCGCTCCGCGACCCTGGTGACCGGTAGTCCGCTGCTGGTGAGTAGCTCGACACCGAGCGTGACCCGGCGGTCCCACAGGTACTTCGTGGGCGTGGTCCCCATGTGCTCTCGGAACAGCCGGATGAGGTACGGGCCGGTGACGTGTGCGGATCCCGCGATGTCGGCGAGGGTGATGGGCCGGCCGAGATTGTCGTGGATGAAAAGGCGCGCCGCCTCGATCGGCTCCGGCAGTGCGGCGGGGAAGTTCTCGAACTCGGCGACGAATCGCCACAGCAGTGCTGTCGCCAGCGCGTCGACGAGTGCACCGTGCGCTGTGAGTCTGGTCTGCTCGCTGGCGACGGCCTCGCGTGAGATGTAGGTCAGGGCGGCAGAGAGCCGACGGGTCGGCCGGACGGACTCCAGCCATTCACGCATGCCATCAGTGAGGTCCACGGGGGTGCCGCGGACCAGTGTCTGACGCGTGAGTGCGTCGTCGGCGAAGGCGACAACGTCGGCATGCCCGGGCAACAAGATGCACATCTGGCCGGCAGGGACGACGTACGGCTCGCGATCGTCGACGGTCACGAACATGGCGCCTGCGTGGATGAGGAGCATCTGAATCTCGGTCTGGGTGCGCGGGCCGACAGTGGTGCCCGGTTCGTGCTCCACGGTGCGCGCGACGCAGTCAACAAGGCGCAGTCGGCGTGCCTCCAGGTCAATCCTGGACACAGACGGGTGTGGTGTGGCCATACCGGAATGTAACCACGGGCGCAAAGATGACGGCATGAAGAACATCCACGCGAAGGTGCTGGTCGTCGGTGGCGGGGTCGGCGGAGTTGCCGCTGCGCTGACCGCCGCTCGGCGCGGCCTCCATGTCGTTCTGTCGGAACCGACCCGCTGGATCGGTGGCGTGCTGACCTCCCAGGCAGTGCCACCGGACGAGCATCGATGGATCGAGCAGTTCGGCTGCACCGCCACCTATCGGCAGTTACGCGCCGATATCCGGGACTACTACCGGCGCCACTATCCGCTGACCGATACCGCTCGCGCGGACCGCTCCCTGAACCCCGGCGCCGCCAAGGTCTCCGACCTCTGCCACGAACCTCGGGTGACGCTCGCTGTACTCGAGGCGCTGCTGGCACCCCACCGGGCTTCCGGCCGGGTGGAGGTGCGGCTCGAGCACGCACCGGTCTCCGCCGAGGTCGACCAGGACGCGATCCAGGCGGTCACGCTCGAACACCTGCCGACCGGTGACCTCGTGACCGTCGCAGCCGACTGGGTGGTCGATGCCACCGAGACCGGAGATCTGCTGCCACTGGCCGGGGTCGAGTATGTGACCGGCGCCGAATCGGCTGAGACGACCGGGGAACCGCATGCCCCATCTGCGGCGGCCCCGCTCAACATGCAACCGGTCAGTGTCTGCTTCGCGGTCGACCACCGGCCGGGCGAGGACCACCGAATCGACAAGCCGGCGCTGTACCAGCACTTCGCGGATGCGCGAATCGAACACTGGCCCGGAAGTCAACTGTCGTTCGAAGCGCCGCACCCCAAGCTGCTCACTCCCGTCCAGCACTTCTTCGAGCCGAATCCTGACGGCGACCACACCGCAATCCGTCCCGACTATGCCGACGAGCGGGTCGGGAGCATGGACAAGAATCTGTGGACGTTCCGCCGTATCGCGGCTCGGCAGAACTTCCAGCCAGGCGCCTATCCCTCAGACATCACGCTCGTGAACTGGCCGCAGGTGGACTACTGGGAGGGCCCAGTCATCGAAGGTCCCGACGGCGCACGGCACGCCGAGCGAGCGCGCCACCTCTCGTTGTCCTTCCTGTACTGGTTGCAGACCGACGCGCCCCGTCCGGACGGTGGCACGGGATGGCCCGGCCTGAAACTCCGCGGTGACCTGCTCGGTGATAGCCCCGACGGACTAGCGCTCGCGCCTTACATCCGCGAGTCGCGGCGAATCGTTGCCGAACACACCATCACTGAGCAGGAGATCGCTCTTGAGGTGCGTGGTAACCACGGCGCCGCCGAGCACCGCGACTCGATCGGCATCGGCATGTACCGCATCGACCTGCACCCCTCCACTGGTGGAGACCCCTACATCGACATCCCATGCCTCCCGTTCCAGGTCCCGCTCGGCGGGCTGCTGCCCGTGCGGGTGCGCAACCTGCTCCCGGCGGCCAAGAACATCGGCACCACGCACATCACCAACGGTGCCTATCGCATGCCGCTGGTGGAGTGGAACATCGGTGAGGTGGACGCCCACCTCATTGCGTTCTGCGAAGGGCGCGGCTGCACACCTTCCCAGGTTCGCGCCAAGGACGACCTGCTCGCCGACTTCCAGTCCGAGCTCACCGCATCCGGGGTGGAACTCGCGTGGCCACGCATCGCCGGCTACTGAACGTGGGCCGTGCATCAATCACAGACACACCCGTTCGAACCGTCGAAGGAGACGAACATGTCCGCACGTGCACGTCGAACCACCGCAGGGGCGATCCTGGTGTCCGCCGCACTCACCCTGTCCGCCTGCGCAGGCGGATCGGCAGAGGAACAGGGCGACGAAATCGTGGTCACCTGTGCCACCTGCCAGGAATCACCCACCGACCCGTTCCTGCAGTACAACTTCGAGGCGGCGACCCGGTTCAACGAGCAGTTCGCCGGTCAGTACCGCATCGAGATGCTCAACAACGCCAACGCAGGCTCCAGCGAGGACCGACTGCAGTACTACCAGCGCCTTGCCCTGGCTGATGACCTCCCGGACATCTTCCAGCTCAACTCCGCGGAGATCGCTGCACTGTCCGAGACAGGCGAGCTGCACGACTTCACCGGCAACCTCGACGCCGATACCGCGTGGGCAGAGTCGTTCCAGCCGGGCTCGCTCGACGCGCTGACCGGTGATGACGGTCAGGTCTGGGCGATCCCGCAACAGCGGGACCCGATCGGCACCTACTGGAACACCGAGTTGTGGGGCTCGGTCGGTTTCGACGAGTTCCCGACCACCTGGGACGCCTTCGAGGAAGGCGCTGCGGCCCTCGCCGAACAGGGCGAGCTCGCGTTGGCGCTCGACGGTGATTGGGCCACGATGCTGACCTGGACCAACCTCATCGGCACACAACCCGGAGGAGTGGACTTCCTCACCGCTGAGATCGCTGGCGGCGACTGGAGCAGCAACGAGGTGGTCGTGGCCGCCACGGAGCGTCTGCGCCAGTGGCATGTCGACGGCTATGTGAACTCCGACGCCTTCAGTGGTGACTTCTCCAATGCCGCCGCGGCCTACCTCTCAGGCGATGCGGCCACTGTGCCGAACGGGCCCTGGTTCGTGAAGACCAACCTGCAGACCGAGGCCGCCGCCGAGGGCCTGTACGAGCGCACCGGCTACGCCGTCTCGCCGGGATGGGACGACGGCCAGGGAATCATCGTCGTCTCCGGTGCCGGCTGGGTCTCCGGCGCCACCGACGACCCGAGCCAGGAGGCGGTGATGGCGTTCATGCGCTTCGTGACCTCCCCCGAGGAGGCCCTCACACAGGCTGTCGAGACCGGGGCCAACCCTGCCGTCGTCGTCCCGGACGCCGACCTGGAGTCCGCCGACCTGGAGCCGCTCTCAGCCGGTCTGGTCCTCGCAGCGGCCGAAGCCGAGTTCTCCTACCCGCATGTGCGGGTGTTCGGACCAGCCGGTTTCGGGCCCGCGTGGAAGAACCTGTGGCCCGCATATGTCAACGGTGAGATGGACACCGGCACGTTCCTCTCCCGATTGTCCGCAGACGCCTCGGCGGGTTCCTGATGGTGTCACCGTCCCTAGCCCGGCCGCGCACCAGGCAGCCCACGCGCGCGGCCGGGCCCCGGGTTCCACGCGGCATGCGTGGCCCGATCCTCCTCTCGCTCCTGCCCGCGGTCGTCCTGTTCTGCGTCTTCTTCGCCGTCCCGCTCGTGGTGCTCGTCGGCACGGCGTTCACCGACTGGTCCGGCGCGCAGCTGGCGTTCGTCGGCTTCGACAACTTCGCCCGGCTCGCCGGCGACCCCGTGTTCGTGAAGGTCGTCGGCAACACGCTGTTCTACCTGGCGGCGTCAGTGGTGGTGCAAGTGCCGCTCGGCGTTGCCGTCGGCATCGTGCTCGCGACGAAGGTGCCCGGCTGGAGGGCCTTTCGCACCGTGCTGTTCATCCCGTTCGTCATCTCCGGTGCCGCCTACGCGCTGATCTTCTCGATGTTCTACAACCCACGCTTCGGCCTGTTGAACAACCTGCTCGTTCCGCTCGGGCTGCCGCAGCGCGACTGGCTCTACGAGACCGGCACGGCACGCTGGGCGATCGCCGGCACCTTCGTGTTCATCCTCGGCTTCGTCATCGTCGTGACCATGGCCGAGATCGCTTCGATCCCGGCCGAGCTCTACGAGGCTGCCGAGGTCGACGGCGCAACCGGCTGGCAGCGCGAGACCCGCATCACGCTGCCACTGCTTCGCAACGCCATCGGCACCTGCGTCCTCGTCCGGCTCCTCGCCGACATCGGGATGTTCGACCTTGTCTTCATCCTGACCGCCGGTGGTCCCGACGACACCACTGCCACGCTGGCGCTGTATGCCTACCGTGCCTACCTGAACGGAGAGTGGGGTCACGCCAACGCCGTCGGGCTGGTCATTCTGCTGCTCGGCGGCGCACTCATCGTCGCGGTACGCCGCGCGTTCAGAATCGGGGAGCGAGACCGATGACGACGATCACCCAGCGGCCTGCGGCCGGTACGACCTCGACCATGCCAACCAGGCCCACGCGACCCGGTCGGTCGAGGTGGGCGAGCATCGCTGTCTACGCCTTCCTGGCAGCGGTCACCGCCGTCTCGCTGACGCCCACCGTGTGGGTGATGTCCTCCGCGTTCAAGACGGCCATTCAGATCAACTCCGGCTCCGGATTGTGGCCCTCACCGTGGACGCTGCAGGGCTTCGCCGATGCGTTCACCGAAATCCACCTGCACGCCTACATCGGCAATTCGGTCCTGTACGCCGTCGGTGGCACTACTGGCGCGCTCGTCGCGGCCTTCCTGGCTGCCTACCCGTTGGCCCGCTATGCGTTCCGAGGTCGCAACGCGCTGGTCGCGACGTTCTCGCTCGCCCTGGCGATTCCGCTGGTCGGCCTGGCAACGCCGCTGTTCTTCGTGGTCCGCTCCCTGGAGCTGTTCGACTCCCGCCTCGGCCTGGTTATCTTCTACGCCGCGCTCGAGTTCCCGTTCACATTCATCGTGCTGCGATCGTTCCTGCTCTCGCTGCCGGGCGAGATCGAAGAGGCCGCGGTCATGGACGGCGCCGGCTATTTCACGATCGTGCGCCGGATCGTCGTGCCACTGTCACGGCCCGCCATCGCCACGGTCTGCGTGGTCGCGTTCGTCAAGATCTGGAATGAGTTCTACTTCGCGAACCTCCTGACCGTCTCGGCAGACAACCACAACGTCCAACTCGCCCTCGCCGGCTTCAAGAGTCAGTTCGGATTCAACATCACTGGGGCGCTGGCGGGCGCGGTGCTGGTGATGCTCGTCCCGATCGGTCTGTTCCTCATCCTGCAGCGACAAGTGATCGCCGGTCTGACCGCCGGTGCGGTCAAGTAGCGTCTCGTCGTCCGGTCAGGAATCGAGAAGCAGGGCCCGGGCCCCGACTCCTAGCGTGGAGACCAGGCGACCGGGCCGGTGACGACGTGATTCAGGAGTCTTGGTCTTCATGGCTAGAGGCCTGATCTGACCACCCGGAGGCCAAAGCAAGTTCCCCCGATCGTTGCGCGTCACGTTGTTCGGTCACCCAGAACTCGACGTGCTGCACAGATTGCGCGACGGGTCGGTCGGTGGTGTCGAGCAAATGGGTGCACCAACGGGGGTCCTCAGCGGACCACCCTGTCCAGCGGTGCCAGGCCATGCGCGGCCAGCTGCCGTCGATGATGACGTCAGGCTGGTAGCGAGGATCCATAGCGTGTCGGCGGTGCCAGGCGGCCCAGCCGGAGAAGGCGTCGATGGCCGACGCGTTCCACTGACCGGGGTCACGCTTTGTGAGCCTGTCTCGTCGCGACTCGTCACCGACATCGACCAGAGACACCGCGATCCCGTCCAGTAGCGGAGCTGATGGGGCGGCCAGGATCTCGCCGAGTGGGGACTGCCCGGCCAGCAGGAGGTCGATCCCTCGGTCTTGATACTCCAGCGCCCGACACACCCACCACTCGGTCATGCGATGGCGCCAGTGGTGATCAGGGTGCTCCGGTACACCGACCTCATCGAAGTCGTGCACGGCAACCTGCCGCAGCCGGTCGGCCACACCGAACGCGAGAGTGGACTTGCCCGAGCAACTGGATCCAGTCAGTGTGAGGAGCATCTCGTGAGGGTGCCACGCAGGGCCGTGATCCTTCGACCGAATTCCGCTGCTCCGAGCAGGGCTTCCAGGTTCGGGGTCTGGGGTGGGGAGTGAGCTCCCTGCACGGGATGGGCCGCTTGGCGTCAGCCCGGCGCCGGCAACCGCTCCACGACCGCCTCCCACAGGTCGCTCCCCGGATCGATCGGCGTGCCATGGTCGGCTTCGTCATCCACGACGTACTCGATGCCTGCCCCCGCCTCGCGTGCGCGCTCGACATAACCAGCCACGTACGGCTCGAGGATCACCGGATCGGCGCCCCCTTGGACAACCAGCTGAGGCACCGTCCCGGGCAAGCGTTCGGCAGGGGAGGCGGCCGCGTAGGCGGCCGGGACGTCGTCGGGCGTGCCGCCCACGAAGTCCGTAACGGCGCTGCCGCCCATCCCGGACTCAGCCGCGGTGACCAAGTCCGGCACCGGCGCCTGCCCGACCACCAGCACCGGCTCCACCTCGGTATCCTCCCGGGTACCGGCCCACAGGCTCAGGTGCCCGCCGGCCGAGTGTCCCACGACGACCACCTGATCCAGGTCGATCGGATGTGCGTCGGCCAGCGCGGCCAGGTGCTCGATCGCGGCGTCGACGTCCTCGAGCGTGCCCGGATACCCGCCGCCTGGTTCACCGACCTTGCGGTACTCGACGTTCCAGGTGACATACCCCCGCTCGACCAGATCCTCGGCCAATGGCTCCATGAAACCGAGTCCGGAACCGGCCTGCCAAAAGCCGCCGTGGATGAGCACCACCACCGGCCGGCTCTGCCCGCCAGGGATGCCACCGGGCACCCCCAGGTCGCCGAACTGTTCCGGCGCGGAACCGTACTCGATCCGGGAGGTGACCTCCGCCGTCGGGGGCTCCGGTGACGCGCTGCACGCGGCGAGCACGGCAGCGACAAGCACCAGCACGCCCAGCCGCCGTCTCATCGACCCAGGGTAGGCGGGCGGGACCGCAGCTCGACACCAGTCTTGACATACCCGACACACGCCCGAAATACTCGTTGTATACAACCTGGATACGACGTTGTTTCCACCAACGAGGAGGCGTGATGGTCACCGACGGCTATCGGCAGTTCCTGCGCCCGGTTGCCGTGCTCGCCATCGCGTGGTCGGTGTTTCAGCTCTACGCCGCCGCGGCCGGAGCCCCGCACGCGATGGTGTTCCGGCCCGTGCACGTGGCCATCGGGATGGCATTGGTGTTCGCGATCCATCCCTTCCGCCGCTCCTACCGCCGCCGGGTGAGCGATCACTCCGACGAGGGAGAGACCCCGTCCGGTCGCCGGGCGCCCCGATGGGCCACTGCGAGCGACATCGTCCTCACCCTCGCTTCCCTGGCCATTGGCGCCTATTACGTCCTCAACTCCCAGCGCATCTCCGAACGCGTGACTTTCATCGACGAGGTCACCGCCGGCGATCAGATCGTCGCGATCGCGCTGCTGATCGTGGTGCTGGAGGCCTGCCGCCGCGTCGTCGGGCCGAGCTTGTCGATCGTGGCCCTGATCTTCCTTGCCTATCAGCTCTGGGGTGACCAGCTCGCCGGAGTGCTCCGCCACCGCGGACTGGACTTCGAACGCTTCGTCGACCTGCAGATGCTCTCCCCGCAGGGCCTGTTCGGTGTGCCCGTCGGAGTCTCGGCCGACTACGTCTTCTACTTCATCCTGTTCGCCGCCTTCCTCGAGGTCTCCGGCGGCGGCAAACTCTTCATCGATCTCGCCCTCGCGGTCACCGGACGCGCCCGCGGCGGCCCCGCGAAGGCAGCCATGCTCGGCTCGGCCCTGATGGGCTCCATCAACGGCTCCGCCGTGGCCAACGTGGTCGGCACCGGAGTGTTCACCATCCCGCTGATGAAACGCACCGGATACAAGGCCAAGTTCGCTGCCGCCGTCGAGGCGCTCGCCTCCACCGGCGGGCAGGTGCTGCCCCCGGTGATGGGAGCAGGCGCGTTCATCATGGCCCAGATGCTCGGCTGGGACTACCGGGCCGTCGCCCTCGCCGCACTCATCCCGGCCGTGCTGTACTTCGTGGCCGGCTACTTCATGGTGCACAAGGAAGCACAGCGCGAAGACCTGCGCCCGATCAGCGCCGACGAACGCACCCCCATGGCCGAGGTGGTCCGCCGCATCCACCTGCTCCTACCGCTGATCCTGCTGGTGGCGCTCATCCTCTCCGGGCGGTCGCTGATGTCCTCGGCGTTCCTGGCGATCGCCGCCGTGGTGGTGATCAGCTTCCTGCGTCGCGCCACCTGGTTCACTCCCGCAGCGATCCTCAAGGCCCTCCAGATCGGTGCCCAACGAGCAGTCAACGTGGCCCTGCCCACCGCAGTGGCCGGCATCATCGTCGGCGTCATCGTGCAGACGAACCTTGGCTTGCGATTCACCGAGCTGGTGCTGTTGCTCTCCGGCGGTTACCTCGTGCTCGCCCTGATCATCACGATGATCGGCTCCATCGTGCTCGGCCTGGGGATGCCCACCACCTCGGCCTACATCATGGCCGCCGTGCTGCTCACGCCCCCGCTGATCGAGCTGGGCCTGCCGCCGATCGCGGCGCACCTGTTCGTCTTCTACTTCGCGTGCATGTCGATGATCACCCCACCGGTGGCGCTCGCCGCGTTCGCCGCCGCGGGGATCGCAGGCAGTCCCCTGCACCAGACCGGGCTCACCGCGTTCCGCATCAGCCTGGCGGCGTACCTCATCCCGTTCGCATTCGCGCTCTCCCCGGCGCTACTGCTGCAGGACGGACCCTGGCGCGCCGTCTGGTTCGCCACGACCGCTGCGCTCGGCGTGTACGCCCTGGCAGCGGCGGTGATCGGCTACCAGAGCCGCATCCTTTCCGGCTGGCAGCGCGCCGTGTTCTTCGTCCTGGCCATCGCCCTCATCTACCCCGGGGAGATCGCCAGCGCGATCGCTGCGGCCGGCTTGGTCGTCGCGGTCGTGCTCACCAGGGCGAGCGCCACGCGGAACCCGGGGGACGCCGTCGAGCCGGAACTCTCCCCAACCCCCGACCAACAGAACGCGTTCGAGCAGGTCTCGAACGGGAAGGAGAACTGACGTGGCAGACAATGACGCCCAGGTCGTCATCGCCGGCGCAGGGCCCGTGGGTATGACGGCGGCCCTCATGCTGGCGAACCGCGGCGTGCGGGTGCATGTGCTCGAAGCGGGGGAGGAGCTCAGCAGCGAGTCCCGCGCCTCCACCTTCCACCCGCCCACGCTGGAGATGCTCGACGAGCTCGGTCTCGCCGAAGAACTGCGCGCCGAGGGCCTGGACGTGCCCACCTTCCAGCACCGAGACCGCAGTGAAGGTCTGGTGGCCGAGTTCCGGCTGGACACCCTTGCCGAGGACACTCGGTTCCCGTTCCGGGTGCAGTGCGAGCAGTCCAAGCTCACCCGGATCATTCTGGCGAAGGTCGCCGACATGCCGAACGTGCAGGTCACCTTCGGCGCCCGCGTCGCCTCCGTGGACAACGCCCCCGACGGCGTTCGTGCCGTGCTGGAGGACGGCTCCACCCTGGCAGCGGACTACCTGATCGGGGCCGACGGCGCCAGCAGTGCCGTGCGTACCTCGCTCGGGATCAGCTTCGAGGGGGAAACCTACCCCGAGCGGTACGTGGTGATCTCCACCAGGGAAGACATCCAGGCGTGGATGCCGGACATCTCCTACGTCAATTACATCTCCGACCCGGCCGAGTGGCTGGTGCTGCTGCGCACCCCGGACCACTGGCGAGCGATGTTCCCCGTGCGGGAGGGGCAGACCGAGACCGACGCTGTCGCTCCGGAGAACGTGCAGCGGCTGATGGCCACGATCGGGGAGCGTCCCGGCGGCTGGCCGATCCTGCACACCACCGTCTACCGGGTGCACCAACGGGTGGCAGGCACCTACCGGGAGGGGCGCGTGTTCCTCGCCGGAGACGCCGCGCACATCAACAACCCGCTCGGTGGGCTGGGGATGAACAGCGGCATCCACGATGCGTACCTGCTGGCGTCCCTGCTCGCCGACCGGCTCGACGGCACCCTGGAGGAGGCCGACCTGGACGTCTACGACCAGCGGCGCCGCGAGGTGAGCCGGGCCTATGTGGCGGTAGAGACGGACAAGAACTGGCGCCGCATCCGCGAGCGTGACGAGACCGCGCGGCAGCAGCAGTTTGCCGAACTGCGTGAGATCGCCGCCGACCCGGTGCGCCACCGCGAGCACGTCCGGCACACCTGCATGGTGGCCGAGATCGCCCGGGCGCGATGATGCCCGGCCAGCCACGCACCGAGGGTGCACCGTCAGAAGGGGAGTGCCATGGACGTCCGCACTGAGACCT
The DNA here is from genome assembly GCF_900105765.1 of Ruania alba. Lineage (NCBI taxonomy): Bacteria > Bacillati > Actinomycetota > Actinomycetes > Micrococcales > Ruaniaceae > Ruania > Ruania alba. The sequence goes on along the minus strand of NZ_FNTX01000001.1, from coordinate 1,909,702 downwards.
ACCAATGGGTCAAGTCCTACATCGCATCGCTGCCACGGGACCAGGGGACCTTCCTCAACGAGGCGGAGATCGCCAAGGAGGCCGGCGCATCCCGCACCCCCGTACGGGAAGCATTCATGCGGTTGCAGTCCGAGGGCCTGCTCGAGCGCATCCCGCACCGAGGCGCCTACGTCCCGCCGCTGCCGGACTCGGAGATCCGGGCGGTGATGCAGGCCCGCAGCATGATCGAGACCTGGGCCGTGGACACGCTGCTCACCGGCGCCAAGCCGGTGCCCCTGGACGAGCTCGACGAGCTGCTGGAACGCCAGGCCGGGCTGTGGTCCGCCCCGGTGCAGTTCATCGAGCTCGACCGGGAGTTCCACTCCCGCATCGTGGCTGCCGCGGGCAACGCCGTGATCGATCAGTTCTATGGCGAGCTCCGCGACCGCCAGCTGCGGATGGGCGTCTACGCCGTCAGCAGCACCGAGGACCGGGCGGCCCGGGTGGTGGAGGAACACCGTCAGATCGTCGATCAGCTACGCACCGGTGACGCCATCGGGGCACGTGGGGCAACGGATGATCACTTGCAGAACACGTTGGAGGCGATGCTCGGATGAGCGCGAGGAGCCCCCACGGAGGCACGGCGAAGGATGAGGTGTGCCGGAGTGAGGCACCGCAGGGCACAGACCAGACCACTCGGATGACATCCACCACCCGCATCGGGCTGGTGCAGATCGCCAGTCCGGACGAGGAGAGCCCCGAGGCCCGCCGCGAGCGGGTCCACGACATGATCGCCGACCTGCCCGACTGCGACCTCATCGTGCTTCCCGAGCTGTGGGCGCCCGGCTACTTCGCCTTCGACCACTATCGCGACCGTGCCGAGCTGCTCGACGGCCCGACGATCACCGGTCTCGCCGAGATCGCCCGGCAGCGGGAGACCTATGTGCATGCCGGCAGCGTGATCGAGGAGGGTGACGGTGGGCTGCTACGCAATACCACCGTGCTGCTCGACCCGGCCGGTCAGATCGCAGCCAGCTACTCCAAGATTCACGTGTTCGGCTACCAGTCCGCGGAGGCGCAGCTGCTCGAGCCCGGCACCTCGGTGAGCGTGACCGACAGTCCCGTCGGACGCACGGCCGCCACCACCTGCTACGACCTGCGCTTCCCGGGGCTGTGGCAGCGGATCTCCGACCTCGGCGCCACCGCCGCGATCGTGCCCGCTGCCTGGCCGCACGCCCGACTGCGGCACTGGCAACTGTTCACCAGTGTGCGGGCCGTCGAGCACCAGCTCTTCGTGATCGCTTGCAACGCCGCCGGTACCCAGGCCGGCACCCAGCTCGGTGGGCACAGCCGCGTGGTCGACCCGTGGGGAGAGGTGTTGCTAGAGCTCGACGAAGCCGAGCAGGTGGCGGTGTGCGAGATAACGCCCAGTCACGTCGCCGACGTCCGGCACGAGTTCCCCGTGCTCGCCGACCGGCTGCCCAACTACGCCGCCCTGTGACGAGGGCCACGACCGACCCTGTGATGAAGGAGACTGTGATGACGATCGAGCTCGACCCGGCCACGCTGAACGCACCCACGGTGCGAGTAGTGGTGGCCGGCTACACCGGCCGCAACGAGGCCGCTGTGCGCCACCACATCGACGAGCTGGCCCGCATCGGGGTGGCGCCGCCGGAGAACGTGCCCGAGTTCTACCCGATGCCGAGCGGCACGCTGAGCTTCGGTGAGACCACCGCCGTCACCGGCACGCAGACGTCGGGCGAGGTGGAGCCGGTACTGATCCGGCTCGCCGGGAGGTACTACCTCACGGTCGGCTCAGACCACACCGACCGCGAGCACGAGGCGATCTCCATCGCCGAGTCCAAGCAGCGCTGCCCCAAACCGCTCAGTGCCACGGCACTGCCGGTCGAGCTCGGCCAACTGGAGTCCGCCTGGGACTCCATCCAGCTGACCACCACTGTCGACGGCGTCGCCTACCAGAGCGGGTCGGCCGCGGCGCTCCGACCGCTCACCGAGACCCTCCGCCTGCTGCAGCAACGCGAGGGTCTGGACGGCGGGGAGGACCTCGTCCTCTTCGGCGGGACGGTCCCCCTGCTCACCGGCGACTTCCAGTACGGGACGCACTGGGAGCTCGCCCTGCGTACGCCCGAGGCGAGCCTCGGCCTCACCTATCGCACCGCCGTCACCGCCCCGGAAGGAGCAGCCCATGCCCAAGGATGAGATCGAATTCTCCCCGACGGACGCCGTCGCCTGGACCCCCTGCGAAGGCAAGGTGCCCGAGCTCACCGAACGCATCCTCACCGGCACCGGACGACCCGGCGTGGTGACCCGCCTGCTGCGGTTCGCTCCCGGCACTGACACCACGCCGAACGGCACGCTCACCCACGACTTCTGGGAAGAGGTCTACATCCTCGAAGGCTCGATGACCGACCTGCGCCTCGGCGAAACCTTCACGGCAGGCATGTTCGCCTGCCGCCCGCCCGGGATGGAGCACGGTCCCTGGGCGACCGAGGAGGGGTGCCTGACCTTCGAGGTCCGCTACGAGGCACCCTCCACCCCCGACGACAGGAGTTCACGATGACCCGCACGCAGACACGTTCCGCCACCGCGCTAGCCCTGCTGGCGACGGTGTCTCTCACCCTCGCGGCATGCGCCGACGACTCCGGTGGTGGTTCCGGTGGTGAGGGGCCGGTCGATCTGTCCTTCGCCTCCCTCGACCAGGGCTCGGCCTGGTACAGCTATGCCGTCAGCATGGGGCAGGCGATCGAACCGGCGCTCGAGGACAACTCCGTGGTGGAGGTTCTCACCTACGCCGGATCCATCGGCAACCCCGAACTGGTGGCCACCGGCGAGGCGGACCTGGCCACCTCCTTCAGCGCCGTCACTTCTTGGGCCGTCAACGGTACCGAGGGCACCCCCTTCGAGGGGGAGGCCTTCGACAACCTCCGGGTACTCGTCGGCGGGCTCGACCAGTACTACTTCGGTCCCATCACCCCGGCCGGGTCCGGCGTGGACTCGCTGCGGCAGGTGGTGGACGAGCAGATCGGCGCCGACCTGGTCAGCCAGCCGCGCGGCTCGCTCGGGGACGCCGGCACCCAGCTGGTGCTCCAGGCATACGGCACCAGCGTGGACGACGTCACATCCTGGGGTGGCAGCTTCGAGCCGACCAGCACCGACGTGGCCACCAACGCCCTCCGCGACGGGAATGCCGACCTGTGGATCCAAGCGATCACCGCCGGGCACCCCAACATCACCGAGCTCGCCGAGACCTCCGACATCCGCATCCTCGACATCGACGACGACGCCGTTGCAGCGCTCGAACCGCTCGGGCTGCAGGCGGCCACCCTGCCCGGCGGTACGTTCACCGGACAGGACGAGGACGTCCAGCTCCTCGGCTTCACCACCACCCTGATTGCTTCAGCCGACATGCCCGACGACGTCGCCTACGCCATCACCGAAGCCGTGATCGACTCGGCCGACTCCCTGCGCGAGGCGAACGCCAGCATGGCCGGGTTCGACCCCGCGACGGCTTGGACCGCGGAGAACACCGGCGGGGTGGACCTGCACCCGGGCGCCGAGCAGTACTACCAGGACGCCGGCCTGATGGAATGATCTCCTGTACCTGAACCGCCCCGGGTCGCGTGCACGCGTGGCCGGGGCTTGTCCGAGGGGGAACGTGACGCGCGACGGCACCACCATGACGGTGGCTTTCGGCGCTACAGCGCTCGGTGTCTCCAGCGTCTCCCTCCTCGCCCCCGTACTGCCCGAGCTCGCGGTCCGGTACGGGGTGAGCGTCGACCTGATGGCCTACTTCCAGACCGCGGTGATGCTGCCGGGGATCGTCACCGGGGTGCTCGCCGCGCGGCTGGCACGGGCGCGTGGGCGCCGCCTCGCGTTGGCCCTGTGCCTGCTGATGTTCGGTGCAGCCGGTGTGGCTCTCGCGCTCGTGACGACGTTCCCGGCGGCCGTGCTGTTGCGGGTACTGCAGGGCATCGGCGGAGGCGGGCTGGTCGCCCTGTCGTTCCAGATCGCCCGGTCGGTCTCGCCCCGGTGGCGGGTCCGCGCGATTGGCTACAACGCCGCCGTCGTGAGCACCATGATGGTGGTGCTGCCGTTGATCGGCTCCACCCTCGGCGGGTACAGCACCGCCGCCCCGTTCGCTTTCTACGGTCTCGCCCTGCCTGCGGCCCTGGTGGTCTGGCGGGTGCTGCCTGCCGGTGGTCAGGGCGGGCAGCCGCCGACGGCGTCCCGCACCTCCCGACGTGGGCCACCTCGGGAGGTGCTCGGCATCCTGGTGATGACCGTGCTGCTGAACGTGCTGGTGTTCGGCTGGTTGCTGCTGCTCACGCCGTTGCTGCTCGACGCGAACGGGGTGGACCTGACCTGGCGAGGCTGGGCACTCGCGGTGCAGTCAGCCCTGGCGACGCTGGCGACCTTCGCGACCGGTCGATGGCGCACCCGGGGGAGTTTCGCCGTGCTCGCCGTGGCCGGCTGGGGAGCGGGCGCGTTCTTCCTGGTCGGTGCCGGGGTGCTGCCCGGGTCGCTCGCCGTGGCCGCACTGGTGGGTGCGGGAGTCTTCTACGGAATCCTCAACCCCGTGCTTGCGGCCCGGATCGGCGCGGTCGCCGAGGGGGCATGGTTCGGCTGGTGGCAAAGCTGTGCCCGGACGGGCCAGGTGCTCGGTCCCGTGGTGGCAGCCGGGTTGATGGCGGGTCTGCCGATCACGCTCGTGCTGGTCCTCGGTGGAGCGTTCAGTGCGGTGGTGGCGGCGGTGGTACTGACCCGGTCGGTGCGGCCCGGGAACGGTTGAATCGGGGTATTGCCGCGTTATGCGGTGCGCAGGATCGCGACCAGGAAGCCGGCGTCGGGGGTCCAGGGTCGCAGGTCCCAGGTGGCGAGCCGGACGTCCTCGGTGAGCCCGGCTGAGTGGGCGTCGGCGACGAACTCCTCGACCGCATAGCCCCGGCCCGCGCCGAACCCCACCACGAGTCGACCCTCCGGCGCGAGCGCACCAGCGAGGTTGGCCACCACGGCCCGCCTGGTGCTCGGCGCGAGGAAAGCCATCACATTCCCCGCGGCGACCACGACATCGAACGGCTCACGCACGCCCGCCCCAGCCAGGTCCAGCTCGGCGAGGTCCTGCAACAGCCAGGTGCAGTCGCCGAACTCGGCCTGGGCGGCATCGATCAGCACCGGGTCGACGTCCACGCCGACGACGGTGTGCCCGCGGCGCGCGAGCTCACCGCCCAGACGGCCCGGTCCGCAGCCGGCATCGAGCACCCGCGCCCCGCGCGGCAGCATCGCATCGATCATCCGAGCCTCGCCGTGCAGGTCGGCACCCTCGGCGGCCATGTTCTTGAAGCGCTGGACATACCAGTGCGAGTGCTGCGGGTCCTGCTCGACCTTCTGTGCCCAGAGGCTCTTCTCCACCATGAGCACCAGTGTCCCTGACACTCAGCCTGCCGCAGTGCGTGTGATCCTTCCGGGGGAGCGCCCTGGCGAGTGTCATGACCGGGTGAAAGGGTGGGCGAATGGCCCACGAACACGACTGGGACGCGGAGTATGCCGCGCCGACGCCGCCACCCTGGGATATCGGCGAGGCGCAACCGGCCCTTGTGGCATTCCTCGATCGCACGCCGATCGACGATCCCGTGCTGGACGTCGGGTGTGGCACCGGGGAGCTGGCACTGCTTCTCGCCGGTCGTGGCCACCAGGTGATCGGCGTGGACGGCTCCGCACCGGCGATCGAGCACGCCACAGCCAAGGCGACCACACGGGGAGTCGACGTCGACTTCCAGGTCGGTGACGCATTGCACCTGACCGATCTGGGCGTTCGACCCAGGACCGTGATCGACTGCGGACTGCTGCACGTGCTCGATGAGCAGGAGCGGGATGCCTACGTCACCCAGCTCGCCGAGATCTGCGGCCCTGGTGCCCTCGTGGCAGTCCTCGCCGTCTCTGCCGAGGCGGACGAGGGGTGGGACCTGACCGAGGCGAGCCTGCGCGAATGGTTCCTTTCCCCGCACTGGGTGAGCTGCGCCGTCGGCACTATCGAGGTACGTGCCCACTGGCAGGGGGCAGATCTGCGCCTGCCCGGCTTCCTGCTCACCTGCCGGCGCGGGTGAGGTAAGGACTGACGAGAGTTCCCCTGCCGCCACGTGTTCACTGCGGCTGACCTACCAGCCCTGAGTGCCCTCCCAGCCCCAGTGCGGCAGCGAGAGATCCGCGGGGATGTCCTCCGGGTCGGACCAACGATGGTTCAGCATCGCGGTGGCCCAGGTGAACCACGCGATGAGCTGGAACCGCAGGTCCGGATCGTTCGGGATCGCGGCATCGTCGAGCGCCAGGGTGAATGCGGCCACCGCACGGCCATCCATCTGCTCATGCGGGCCGTTTCCCGAATGCTTGGCGATCACCTCGGCGTAGGTGCCCAGATGAGCGGTGTACTCGGCAGGGCCGCCCAGCTGTTCGGCCCAGTAGGCGGCGAGCCGGTCGGTGTGCTCGGGATGGACACCGGCATGGAAGGCGTGGGCGAGGATCGGGTCGGCCAGGCACCGGCGGTGCCACGCCTGCGCGAGGGATCGGACGGCATAGGCGCCGCCCATGGCTGCGTAGATGCTGGACGCCATAGCCGTACCGTAGCCCCGCCGTCACCGAGCCGCCTTCGGGGTGTGCGGTCTGGATCGGGTGGACGCGGGCATTCTCAGGTCGCGAGAACGAAGAAGATTCTCGGTCTGGTTGTACTGAGATCACTAAAGCGATAATCGCTTCCGAAACGCCGTCGGATCGAAGGAGATCGCTATGGAGCGGGCCCGCCCGGGGCATGGATCATGACCATGACGAACAAGGTGCGACCGCAGCGGCGAGACGCATCCGGATCGACTGCCCACGAGCCTCAGCGGTCCGCTCGCCGGATCAGCGATCTGCGGTTCGCGTGGCTGTTGATCCTGCCCGGTGTGGCGATGCTGCTCGCCGTGGTGCTGTACCCGCTGGTGCGCTCGCTGAGCTCAGCCTTCTTCAGTGAGAGTCTGCTCTACCCAGGCAGGGAGTTCGTCGGCCTGGCCAACATCCAGGCCGCACTTGGAGACGACTTCCTCCGGCTGTTGTGGCAGACCGGGATCTTCACCGTCGGCGCGACGGTCCTCCCGTTCGTCGTGGGGTTGGGGGTAGCCCTCGCCCTGAACGCACGCCTGCCCGGGCGCAGCATCCTGCGCGGCGCCTTCCTGTTCCCATGGCTCCTGCCCGCCGTCGTCGTCTCGTTCCTGTGGATGTGGATCTTCGATGCCAGCTATGGCGCACTCAACGGCCTGCTCGAGCAGTTGTCGCTGATCGATGAGCCGCGTGCCTGGCTCTTCGACACCGCCACCGCCCGGGGCGCGCTGATCGTGGCGAAGTCCTGGAACGCGTTCCCCTGGATCATGGTGATGCTCCTCGCCGCCCTGCAGACCGTTCCGGAGGACCTGCACGAAGCGGCCTCGCTCGACGGTGCGGGGAAGGTGCGCCGGTTCTGGACCGTGACCTGGCCGCACATCAGTGGCGTCGCCGGGATCATCATCCTGCTCGAGTTCATCTGGAACTTCCAGCACTTCGATCTGATCTTCGTGATGACCGGCGGCGGGCCAGCACAGACCACCCAGACCTTGGCCACCGCCCTCTACGATTCGGCGTTCCGCTCCTACGACCTCGGGCAGGCGGGCGCGATCGGGATCTTGTGGATGCTCGTCCTGCTGGTGCTCGTGGTCTTCTACATCCGATTCTCCGAGCGCAAAGAGGCGAACTGATGGCCGTGGGAACCGAAACGCCATTGGCACCGCGCCGGCAGGCCGTGGCACGTACGCACACGAGAAGGCGCAGGTTTCCACTGGGGCCGTGGGCCGCCGTCGTGGGTTTCGGGCTGTTCGCCTTCGCCCCCGTGTACTGGTTGCTGATCACCTCGATCACCCCGGACAGCCTCGTGTACCGCTACCCCGTGACCTTCTTCCCGGAGTCGGTCACCTTCGACAACTATCGCAGTGTCTTCACCGATCCGGAGATCTTCGGTTGGCTGGCGAACTCCGTGATCGTCTCGGTGATCACTGCCGTGCTCAGCGTCGTGACCTCGATGTACATGGGCTACTCCATCTCGAAGTTCCGCTACCGCGGGCGGCGCACCCTGCTGTACTTCGTCCTGTCCAGCCAGATGTTGCCCTCGGCACTGCTGCTGGTGACGCTCTACGGGGTCTTCTCGACGTTCGGGCTCCTCAACACCTACTTCGTCCTGATCATCTCGTTCACCACGTTCACCTTGCCCCTGTGCGTGTGGATGCTCAAAGGGTTCTTCGACAACCTCCCCGACGACATCATCGAGGCGTCCAAGATCGACGGTGCGTCCAACTGGCGCACGCTGCACGCGATCGTGCTTCCCCTGGCTGCGCCGGGGTTGGTGGCATCCGGACTGTTCGCGTTCATGCGTGGCTGGAACGACTTCATCTTCGCCCTGACGCTGACCGGACCGGAGCGCCAGACACTCCCACCGGCCCTGGTCAACCGCTACATCGGTGAAGCCGCGACCGACTGGCCTGAGCTCATGGCCGCCTCCGTCCTCGTCGCGCTGCCCGTGGCGGTGGCCTTCGTCGCGCTCCAACGCCACCTGGTCGGCGGTATTACTGCCGGCGCCGTCAAGGGATAACAGCTCCCCGTCCACCATCAACGCCGATGAGCGACCACGCATGTCACGAAGGAGATCGCAGATGAACCGCATGACCAGCACGAACCACCGCCGTCCTGTTGCCACGGGGCTGAGCCGCCGGAACCTGCTCGGCCTCGGCGGTGCTCTCGGCCTTGGCGGGTTGGGCCTGACGGCCTGCTCCGACGGCGAAGGTACGGAGCCCGGGGAGGCCGGCGAGCCCTCGGGTGAGGGCGGCCAGGACTTCACCTTCACCTCGTTCGCATTGTCTGAGGACCCGCCGAAGGAGTGGCTGGAGCAGACGGTAGCGGACTACGCCTCCGACGAGGGCATCAGCATCAACGCGTCGAGCTATGCCTACAACGAGGCTCTGAACCAGATGATCCTGCAGAGCCGTGGCGGCGAGCTTTCCGGCGTCGCTCACCTGGACATCGCCTGGCTGGCGCCCATGGTTGCCACTGGCACGCTGGTGGATCTGTCCGCGTACACCAGCGACGTCGGCTACACCGACGCGTCCTTGGGGACGGGCCAGTTCGATGGTGTGCAGTACGGGATCCCGTGGAGTACGGCGGCGATCGGACTGATCGGGAACTCCGAACTCCTGGAGCAGGCCGGCGTCGACTTCGTACCGAGCACGCTGACGGAGTTCGAGGAGGTGCTGCGGGAGGTGAAGAGCCTGGGCAGCGACATCGTCCCGTACGCGGCCTCCACCGAGGTCGCCCAGCTGAAGGACTTCATCGTCTGGATGCAAACCTTCGGATCGGCCGTGGTCGAGGACGGGCGCTGCACGGTGGGTGACGAGGCCTCCATCGAGGCGATGACCTGGTACAAGAAGCTCTACACCGACGGTCTCATCGCTCCTGACATCGAGCGCAGCGCGGCGCGCAACCTCTTCAGCCAGGGGCGCACGGCCTACTACGACGATGCGCCGATCGGCTCGGCGATCGTGGTGACCAACTCACCGGACGCCGAGATTCGGTCGAAGATGATCCCGCTGGCGCGCCCGGTGCACGACGACGGCGATGTCCCGCAAGCACTGGCGTGGGGACACATTCTCGTCGTGACCGACGGCGAGGAGTCCACCTCAGGGGCCGAGTTCGCGCAGTGGCTCACCTCGGACCCGGAGGCGATCCTCGGCTACTTCGGAGCATCGAGCAACCCTCCCGCGACGATGGAAGGGCTCGAGAGTTCGGACGTGCAGGAGGACGAGTTCCTCTCCGCCTTCACCGAGAGCATCACGGCCACCGCCACACCCAGCCCCTTCTGGGAGTTCACCGCCTACGCGCAGATGGAGACCGCGGTTGCCGACAGTGTCCAGGCAGTGCTGCTCGGCAACCAGACGCCCGAGGAAGGCATGCGAGCGGCTGGCGAAGCGGTGAACGGATTGATCTCCTGATGGTGTGTGGCTCACTGGAACATCGAGGCAAGAAGGAGTAGGTACGTGACAGATCGGGAGGGTACGGAGAGTGCGGACGATCAGCATGTCGCGGATGTCGACTATGGGCCAAGCCCCTTGCACGCTCTTCGAGAGGCGCTACCGCGACTGAAACGGACGATGGCCCGGAGCGCGCAGTACATCGTCGACCATCCTGGTGAGGTCGGCGAGTCCTCCATCACCGGTCTGGCACGGTCGGCCGATGTTTCCCCCGCGAGTCTGAGCCGATTGGCGGCCTATCTCGGCTTCGCCGGGTTTCCCGCCATGCGCGCCGCGATCGCCACCGAGCACGGGCGCGAGATGGAAGCGGGCTGGCACCGGGACATCGGTGACGAGATCCTGCCCGAAGACGGTCCGAAGGCCGTCTTGGAGGTCCTGGCTGCCAACCAGCAGCGCGCGGCGCGTACGGCTATGGGCGCCATCGACGTCGATCTGGTGGTGCAGGCCGCGGACTGGATCGCTTCCGCTCGGCGCATCCACCTGCACGGCGAGTGGGCGGACTCGGTGGCCGTGTCCGAGCTGTACATGCGGCTTCTCCGGATCGGTCTGCCGGTCTGGTTCCACGACGGTGCCGTCACCTCACAGGTACTGGCCAGCATGATGGGCCCCGGTGACGTGGCGCTCATTCTCTCCCGCAGCGGAAACGACAAGGTCGGACTCGACTTCTGTGACCGTGCGCAGCAGAACTCCGCGCACACCGTGGCCATCACCGGCGACCCGGACTCGGTACTCGCCGACCGCTCAGAGATCAGCATCTTCACCGGGATCCGGGAGGGGCTGACATGGACCGACTTCTTCGCCGGGCGCGCCAGCGACACCTTGACGACCTCGCTGCTCTGGGTGCTCGTCGCCCAACGCGTGCCAGGTGGCCTCGGGTTGGCAGCGAGCCTGTTCGACAAGATTCCTACTGCTGATGGAGATCGATAACACGTGACGTCCCACGACGTTGACCTCATTCCGCTAGAAACCGTGCACAGCGACATCACCGTGGTCGGTGGCGGGCTGGCCGGGGTTTGTGCGGCACTTGCCGCCGCACGGCAAGGGATGCGGGTCGCCCTGGTCCAGAACCGACCCGTGCTGGGAGGGAACTCCTCCAGCGAGGTCCGGGTCTGGGTGTGCGGCGCCACCGCGCACGGGGTCCAGCATTATGCACGCGAGACCGGGATCATGGGCGAACTGTTCGTCGAGAACCAGTTCACCAACCCCGAGGGCAATCCGTACTACTGGGACCTGGTGCTGCTCGAAGCCGTGCGCGCTGAACCAGGGATCGAGCTGTTCCTGAACACCGACGTCCGGGAGGTCGATGCCGACGGCCCGAGCGAGGATCGCCGGATCAGGTCGGTCTCAGGGTGGCAGATGGGGTCCGAGCGGCGACTGCAGTTCCGTTCGACGACGTACATCGATGCCAGCGGCGACGGCATTGTCGGGTTCCTCGCCGGTGCGCAGTACCGGACCGGCCGGGAGTCCCGTGCGGAGTATCAGGAATCGTGGGCGCCCGAGTCCGCCGACGCCGAGACGTTGGGCTCGACGATCTTGTTCTATGTCAAGGACGTCGGCTACCCGGTGAAGTACGTGCCGCCGTCGTTCGCTCGGGACATCACCGAGACTTCCATCCCCACTCTCCGCGACATCCACGAGGGAGCCAACGGGTGCGACTACTGGTGGATCGAGTGGGGCGGCGACCGTGACGTCGTCGCGAACAACGAGGAGATCCGCGACGAGCTGCAGGCGGCCATCTACGGGATCTGGGACTACCTGAAGAACTCCGGCAAGTTCGATGCCGACAACCTCACGCTCGAATGGATCGGCGCCGTGCCAGGGAAGCGTGAGTACCGGCGGTTCCTCGGTGACCATGTGCTCACGCAGCACGACGTGCTGGGCCAGACACCGTTCGAGGACCGGGTGGCCTTCGGGGGGTGGTCGATCGACCTGCACCCGCCAGGGGGCATGTACGCCACCGAGAAAGGGTCGCGACACTGGCATCCGGACGGGAACTATCACATCCCGTTGCGATCGCTGTACTCGCGGAACGTCTCCAACATGTGGATGGCAGGCCGCAACATCTCGGCCACACACGTGGCATTCGGCAGTACCCGAGTGATGGCCACCTGCGGTGTGATCGGCGAGGCGGCCGGGATCGGTGCGGCGCTGAGCACGCGGCGCGGATGCACCCCGCGCGAGCTTGCGACGGAGCACATCCACGACGTACGACGCACCCTGGTGCGGGCCGACGCCTCGGTGCTGGGGGTGCGGCATGACGACCCTGCCGACCTCGCCGTGACCGCCCGGGCGGCGGCGAGCTCACACCTCACCGCGCTCGGTGGGAGCGAATCGGCCGGTCGATGGGCGCTGAGCTCCGCTCTGGGTGTGGTGGTCCCCGTGGATCCAGCTCTGGAAGGTGTCGAGCTGCTGATCGATGCAGACCAGGACACCGAGCTGGTGATCGATGTGCACGAGGTGAGCCGACCCCAGAACTACGTGCCGCACCAGAAGGTCGTCGGCGCATCTGTACATGTCCGCGCCGGAGCGGCGCAATGGGTCGACGTACCGGTGCGCTGGGATCCGGACACGCCGCAGAACGCCTTCCTGGTGGTGCACGCCAACCCGCATCTCAGTGTGCACACGTCACCGGGCCCGTTCCCGGGTGTTGTCGCGCTGACCTACCGCGAGCTCTCTCAGGCAGAGCCTTACACCGAGCAGTGGCGCGCATGGAAGCAGGTGCTGCGCCGGAACGCGCCATGTCTGCGGCTCACGCCCGCGACGCACGCGTACTCCGCGGACAAAGCGATCGGGGGATATGCGCGGCCGTGGGCGGGTCCCCAGATGTGGGTCTCACAGCCACTCACCGTCGACCCCGAGCCACAGTTGGAGCTGCGCTGGGATCAGTCCGTCACGATCGGGGAGGTGGCCGTGATCTTCGACGACGACCTGGATGAGGACCTCATCAACCTCCACCACCATCGGACCCCCTTCGACGTGCTGCCGACACTCGTGCGTGACTACCGGATCGAGGCGGTCGACGAGGCGGGGACGCGTGTGGTGATCGCCGAGATCACTGCCAACCGGGTGCGGCACCGGCGCCACCGGCTGGCCACACCTGTGACTGCCACTGGACTTCGGCTCGTGGTCACCGGCACGAACGGTGCCCCACATGCCCGGGTGGTGTCGTTGCGGGCGTGGGACGCGCAGGGGTAGTCGTATCGGCGTCAATCGGACGCTCTCCTACGGCGCTGAGCTGTATGGATGACGGTCGGCGGACGCCTGTGTGGCCACTCTGTGAAGCACCCGAATCAGATGCGCCGACACGAGCAGGGAGGCTTCGTACACCTCGGTGGGACCTGGCTGGTCCACCATGCATGGTGGACCAGCCAGGCACCTACATCGCTAGCCTTGCAGGCTCGCTGAAGGGGGCAGAACGAGCAAGCACCCGGCGATTGAACTCTCCACCCGCCGGGTGCCGGCGGTCAGAACTGCGGAACTTCGACCGGCCGCCCGCCCTGCATCGCCGACTCGTGCGCTCGCAGGCCCACGCTGGTCCAGTTCGCCGCAGTGTCGACGTCGACCGACGGGGCCCGACCTTCGACGATGCTGCGCACGAACTCGTGAGCGAGGTGCGGGTGAGAGCCCCCATGCCCGCCTCCCTGGGCGAAGGAGAGGTGACCGTTCTCGGCGTCGTAGACACCACGGGTGGTGAACGACTGGATCTCCTGCGGCAGCAGGTGAGCATAGTCGGGCACCGTGATGCGTTCGGCGTTCTCCCCGTGGAAGAGGACCGGCTGACCGCCCTCGGTCTGTGCCCACTCGAAGGAGGTCTGCGAGCCGTAGACGTCGAAGCTCTCCACATATTCGCGCGCGGTGGAGAACAGTGACCGCGACACCTCCGCCGTCAGGTCGCTGCCGGCCAACGTGATGTGCGCGGATTCCACCGCGAACGGTGACCCGTACCGGCCCTGCAGATGCTCCGGTATCGCCCCCGAGCCCACACAGGAGACCGTCTCGGCCCGCTTCCCGGCCAGGGCCAGCAGCGGAGAGACCGCGTGGGTCGCGTAATGCATCGGTGGTAGGCCCTCCCAGTAGTCCGGCCACCCGGTCATGTCCTGGTGATGGGCGCCCCGCAGGAACTGCAGTCGCCCGAGCTGACCGCTCTCCAGCAGATGCTTCACATGCAGGAACTCCCGCGAGTACACGACCGTCTCCATCATCATGTAGGTCCGGCCGCTGGCCCGGGCCGCAGCAACGATGCGTGCACAGTCCTCGATGGAGGTAGCCATCGGTACAGTGCACGCCACGTGCTTCCCGGCTTCCAGAGCCGCCACGCTCTGGTCGGCGTGCAGCGGGATGGGCGTGTTGATGTGCACCGCATCGACGTCCGGATCGGTGAGCAGTTCCTCGTAGGAGGTGTACCGCCGCTCGAGAGCGAAGCGCTCTCCGGTCGCATCGAGGTTGCCGCGATCGCGCTGGCAGATCGCCACGAGCTCGGCGTCCGGATGCGCCTGGTAGATGGGCACGAACTCGGCCCCGAATCCGAGCCCCACCAGGGCCACATTCACCGTCATGATTGTTCCTCCTGTGTGCTGACTGTTCCCGTCCGGCTCACCCGAGACGTCCGGAGAGCGCGGTCAGACCGCCATCCACGGCCAGGCAGGCGCCCGTGATGTAGGACGCGTGGTCGCTGGCCAGGAAGGCGATCGCGTGGCCAATCTCCTCTGGACGCCCCTGACGGCGTTGGATACCGGGGCCGCCTTCGTGCGGGGTCATCACGGCAAGGTCGATCTCCTTGCCGGCCTCGGCGGCGCGATTCTTGTGGAAGTCCGTCAACGTGGGCCCGGGGAGGATGGCGTTGACCCGGACCCCGGCGTCGGCGTGGTCGCACGCCATCGAGCGGGTGAGTGCCAGTACTCCGGCCTTGGTGGCGTCGTACTGAGCCATTCCCGCCCGGCCGGTGATGCCGTTGGCGGAGGAGACGCTGACGACCGAACCCGCACGCCCCGCCATCAGCGGGATGATGTGCTTGCACGTCAGCCCCACGCCGATGAGGTTGACCTCCGTGATCCATCGCCACGAGTCGACGGTCGCTTCGGTCACCGGTCCCCAGACCCGCGCTGCGGCGTTGTTGACCAGGACGTCCACGCCACCGAAGCGTGAGGCGCACAGCTCGGCCAGCGCGATGTTGGCTTCCTCCGAGGCGATGTCGAGTTGGATGGACGCGGCATCCGGGGCTCCGAGGCGGACGGCCTCCTGGCTCGCCTCCTCCGCGAGCCGTCCGTCGAGATCGGCGACCACCACACTGGCCCCCTCAGCGGCCAGGATGTTGACAGTCTGCCGGCCGATGCCGGCACCGCCGCCGGTGACGACGGCGACCTTGTTGCTGAAACGCATGGTTCTCCTTGTTTTCGGGGTAGGGGTATCAGGCGAGAAGTGAAGCGGCCTGGTCGAAGAAGCTGTCCACCGCGGCCGGGATGTCGGTCTGTTCGAAGCGCAACTCCTCAGCGGTGCGCGAGAGCAACTGATAGACCTCCCGACCGGCGCGGGGTGTCAGCGAGTCCATCGGGTCGCCGATCTCGGTGATGAGCGCCAGGTAGTCCGACGGGGTGAGGAGGCCGTCCTCGCCGGCATCCTCCTGCACCAGCTCCGCCGAGCTCGGGCTCGGTGGCACGCCGCGGGAGTTCCCGATCACCTCGACCGCCTCGGGGTCGTTGATCCAGAACTGCATGAACCGAGAGCACTCCATCGGGTAAGCGGTCCCAGCCCATGCCGACATGAACAGGTTCGGGCGGACGAAGTTGGCCCGCTTGCTCCCGCCCTCCGTGTCCGGCATCGGCAATGCCTGAATCTGCGACGGAGTGAGGGCACGCACACCGGTGAGCTCGCTGCTCGTGGTGAAATACAGGGGAGCGACGCCGGTGATGATCGGGCTGGTCTCGTGACCGGTGTCCTCGGCGGACACGTTGGGCGGAACGCAAGCTCCACTGGCGCGCATGTCAGCCCACCACTGCCAAAACTCGCGCAGGTCGTCCTTGTTGAAGCCCAGCGTGGTGGGGGAAGCCTCCGTGTCGAAGAAGCTCAGTCCACGGCCACGAACCCAGGGTTCGAAGACCTCGTACATCCCGCTGCCGTCCTTGATGCCCCACAGCTTCTCACCGGAGGCCTCGCGAATGCTGTTCGCGAGCTCGGAGACGTCGTCCCACGTCCACGCGCCGTCGGGAATCTCCAGACCTAGATCCTGGATCACCTCTCGGTCGGCGAGAATCGTGAAGGCGTCGGTACTCATCGGTACGCCTGCACGGATGCCGTCGATAATTCCGTAGTTCTGCAGGTCGCTGTTCCAGTCGCTGATCTCGATGGGGTCGCCGATGTACTCCTCGAGATCGAGCAGTGCGCCACGCTCGGCGTAGTCGACAAGCATCTGGTTCGACATCTGGAAGGCGTCCGCACCGTTGTCGCCTGCGATCTGGGTGGCCATCCGATCCCAGAAGTCATCCCAGGAGGCATTTTCCGGGGTGATAGTGACGTTCTCGTGGCGACTGTTGTAGAGCTCGATCGCTTCGTTGGTGGTGCGGTTCATCTCCTCGTGGCCCCACCAGGCAAACCGCATGTCCTTGGGTGCGTCGTCGTTCTCGACACTGTTACTACCGCCGCCTTGACCACAGGCCGAGGTAGCGCCGACGGTCGCGGCGCCAAGCGCGATGCCGGAGGTACGCAGGAAGGTCCTTCTGCTGACCATGATGTGTCCTTTCGTGTGACGGCTGCGTCGTCGCAGCCGGCTCTGGGGTGGGATGGGTCAGGTCGTAGGGATGGGTCAGGTGTGCGGGGCAGGTCAGGCTGCTGGGAAGGGCTCAGGTCGCACGGCCGGGAGGTCGCAGGCCTTGAGCGCGTCTTCGATCAGGCGCAGGGTCGCTGCTCCCGACTCGGCGTCCACCGGGGAGGGGGAGTCACTGTCGACCGCATCGATGAAAGCGCTCATGCCCCGCCGCATCAGCTCAGCGTTCTCGGCCGACATGCGTGTGCGGATCGCGTCCGGGTCGTCCAAGGCGACGGGCGAGTGCACGTCCGGCACGTGGCCACCGCTGCCCAGCGAGGTGCGTGCCGGTGTGACACCGAAACGCAGGGTGGCCGCATCGCCGAAGAGGTCGCCTCCCCAACCGATGTTCCATGGGTCGGCCTCATGGGCGGTGAAGTCGATCGTCACCACGGTGTCAGCACAGCGCATCGTCGCCGCCAGGGCGTCCTCGCCGGGACTGGGTGTCCCGCTCCGGCGAACCCTGGTGGCACGGATCTCGTGCGGTTCACCGAGGAGCAACCGCAGGACGTCGACCAGGTGGCAGCCAGCCTCCATGAATGGCGTCACGACGTTGCTCGCGTCGCTGAACCAGTGAGCCATGCTCGTCCAGGCCTGGTGCGGGATCGCGGCGTGGAAACGCGCCAGATAGAGGTCGCCCAACGCACCTTCCTCAAGTGCTTGGCGGGTGCGCACGACGGAATCGGAGTAGCGCATGAAGTAGCCCATCTGCGTGAGGACACCAGCACGCGAGGCGCGGTCGGCAACCTCGGCCAGCCGCGCGGAGGTCCGAGCGCCGGTCTTCTCGATGAAGACCGGCACTCCCGCGCCGATCGCGATCTCTGCGAAACGGGGCGCTTCATCGTTACGCCCGTCTACTACCGCCGCGCCGGTTCCGCGCAGCGCCTCGTCGGCGCTGCGGACACTCTCGGCGGCGTACTTCTCCGCGAAACTCCGCGCGGCGGTGGGGTCGGGATCGTAGACACGGGTGATCCGCGTGCGGGGGTCCTCATGAGCCGCGCTGGCCCACGCGTCCGCATGGGGGTGGGTCACACCCAGGAATGCGACGTCAAGCATCGTTACAAGTCACCTCTGCAGGGTCGAAGGGAGGTCGTGGGCCGTGGGGCGGCCACACGACCCAGATACAGGGCGAGGCCGGGGCCGAAGATCACGCCGACGAGCGGGACGTAGATCACGAGCGCCACGGTGAGCGCCGCCCCCAGCAGCACGGCAACGTGCCAGAGACCGAAACGCGTGGCTCTGCTCGTCGCACGTCTGACCAGTTCGGCACGCGCAACCTCGGGATCCTCAGCCAGCTCGTGAACGCACGCAGCCAGCCACCACACAGCGATCAGCAGCGCCGAGACATTGACGGCGTAGAAGGCTCCCGCCGCCAGCGTCGCCTGACCAGCCAGGAACGCGAGGTTGAGCACGCTGATCGCTCCCACGGCCACGCTTGCCGGACCGAGGAACCACGTGGTGGGCAACGCACGGCGGACGTCTCCCGGAAGCTCTCGCCAGAGCCCGGAGACCCGGCCTTGTGAGGCCTTGAGCAGGAGCCGCGAACCGGCTCCGAGTGCGGGTACGGCGGAGACCAGGGGGAGTGTGAGCACGATCATGACGAGGCTGAGGCCCGCCAACAGGCTCACCGTCCGAAGCGCGTCCATGACGCGTTCAGCGAGGGGTGTGGGCTCTGCTGTCCGTCTGGGCAATCCTGCTGGCCGGCCGAGCATCTCCGCGACGGTCTTGTCATGCCAACTCAATGGAGCGCCCTTCCGCGATGGACCGGTACGCCGCATCCAGCGTGCGCATCGACTGCAGCGAGTCCTCTACCGTCACGAGTGGCCGAGCGTCCCCGGCAGCACAGTCGAGCGCGTGTGCGATCGAGCGGGTGACCGACCGGTCGAACCAGTTCTCTTCCACAGCAACAACCTGGTTGCCGCCGCGGCTGTCCCGTCGCCGGAGCACGTTGTCGCTACCAGTCTCGATCGAGAGGCGGATCTGCTCGGAGGTGAAGATCTCCTTGCGCCAGTCCCATCCCGGGGCACCCCAGAATCCGACCAGCGTCATCATCGTGCCCGAGTCGAACTCGACCATCATTGTCGCGGTGTCCTCACCCTTCTCGGGATTGCCGGCAGCGAGCTGGTTAGCCGTCGCGGTCACTCGGCGTGAGGGTCCGAACCAGAAGTGCGCCAGGTCGATCAGGTGCGAGCCCGACTCGAACAGGCACCCGCCTCCGGTCATGGCCGGATTGCCGCGCCAGTGGTGTGGGGAGCGCAGGGCAGCGAGGTGGTCGCCGAGGATCTCGATGTGTGCAACCAGACCGGCACCCCAGAGTTGCTCAGCGAGCCCGTCACGGACACGCTCGTGAACCGGGTCGAAGCGCTGGTGGTACTTCACCATCAGGTTGCCAGTGGAGGCTCGGTCCGCGTCGGCGACCTCGGTGGCTTCCTCCAAACCCAGCGCCATGGGCTTCTCACAGAGGACGAAACGTCCCGCGTCGAGCACCTGGATCGCCTGAGGTGCATGCAGCGCCACAGGTGTGACGAGATCAACCAGATGGACATCGTCGTCGGCCAGGATGGTGTCGAGGTCGGGCGCGATCCGCGGTACTCCCCACCGTTTGGCTGCAGCGTGGGCAGCATCGCGGTCGGGGTCGCAGATCCACGCGACTTCGGCGCGGTCCAGGTGGGCGTAAGCGGCGAGATGGGACTGCGCGAAGGAGCCCGCACCGATGACGGCCACCCGCACCCGCTCGGCGCTCACTTGAGCCCCGTCGTGGCGATGCCACGGATCAGGTACCGCTGCCCGAACACGAAGAAGACGAATATCGGGACGAGGGACAAAACGGACATGGCGAACAGGGCTCCCCAGTCAGTGCCGCCGAGGTCGACGAAGAGTCGGATCGCCAGCGGCACGGTGAACAGATCGTTGTCGGTCAGGAAGACCAGTGGACGGAAGAAGTCGTTCCAGGTCCAGATGAAGGAGAAAATCGCGGTGGTGGCCAGGGCCGGAACCACCAAGGGCAGCATGATCCGCCAGTAGATCTGGAACGGCCCACACCCGTCGATGGAGGCTGCCTCATCGATGTCACGGGGAATGCCGCGCATGAACTGCACCATCAGGAAGATGAAGAACGGGTCGGTCGCGAAGAATTTCGGAACCGTCAGAGGAAGGAAGGTGTTCAGCCAGCCGAGCTCCGAGAACAGAATGTACTGGGGAACAATCGTGACGTGCTCGGGAAGCATGATGGTGACGAGCATGACACCCATGAAGAGCGCCTTGAGCCGGAACCTCATCCGTGCGAACGCGAACGCGGTCAGGGAACAGGCGATCAGGTTCCCCAGAATCACCGAGCCGGTGACGATGAAGCTGTTCCGGAAATAGATCGCGAAGGAGTTCTGCTGGGCATCCCAGCCGCGAACGTAATTGTCGAGTGTCGCGTCGGTCAGCGCCAGTCCGGCGCTGGTGAAGATATTCTCGTTCTCGCGCAGGGAGCTGACCAGCATCCACAGCAGCGGGTAGAGCATCCCGATGGCGAGCGCGATCAAGAGCAGGTGCATCGCGACTCGACGCATCGGCGGCTTGGTGCGGGTAGTGACTGCGGCCTCGGCGCTCATCGGTCACCATCCGCATAGAAGACCCAGTATCGGGAAAGTAGGAAGTTGATTCCGGTGATTGCGGCGATGACCACCAGCAGCACCCAGGCCATCGCGGAGGCATATCCCATGTCGAAGTTGGCGAATCCCTGCTGGTAGAGGTACAGCGTGTAGAATAAGGTCGAATCCGCGGGGCCGCCTTGACCGTTACTGACGATGTAGGCGGGAACGAAAGCCTGAAAGGCGTAGATCGTCTGCAGGATGAAGTTGAAGAACACAATCGGTGTCAAGAGAGGGATCGTGATGCTGAGAAACCGTCGAACATGCCCGGCACCATCGACTTCGGCCGCTTCGTAGTACGAGCGTGGGATCTGACGCAGGCCCGCGAGAAAGATGATCATGGGCGAGCCGAAGGTCCACACGTTCAGCGCGATGATTGTCATCAAGGCGGTATCCGGGTTGCCGACCCAACTGTGGGTGGTATCGATGCCGATGGCACCGAGTGCGGCGTTCACGAGCCCATCGCTACCGAATACGGTCCGCCACAGCACGGCGACCGCGACACTGGTTCCGATGAGCGAGGGCAGGTAGAAGACCGCGCGGTAGATGGCGATTCCGGCGATCGCTCGGTCCAGCAGCATCGCCAGTGCCAAGGCGAAGATCAACTGTAGCGGGACCGAGACGAGCACGTAGGTGGCGGTGACCACGACCGAGCTGAGGTAGCGCGGATCGCTCGTGAACATTCGCACGAAGTTGTCCAGTCCGATGAAGTTCGGGTCCTGGAGGAAGTTGTAGTCGGTCATGGATAGGTACAGCGAGGCCGCCATGGGGCCCATCACGAATACGAGTAGGCCGATCAACCAGGGGCTGAGGAAAAGATAGGGCGCGACTGCTCGCCGTCTGCGTGACTGTGGTGGTGAGGATGGTCGGAGCGCGGGCGCTGGTGCGCGCCGCCTCTCCTCGGTGAGTGAGCTCATCGTGGTTTGCTCCTGGGATTGCTGGAGAATCACCAGGCCGAACGCGACCGCATCGGCGCGTCGGTCTGGCTGCTTCTCGGCCGGCACGGGGGCCCGACCGATGTGATCAAGGAAGGTGATACGTCGTCGTTGTTGACCTCCTGACATCCACGTTAGGCAGCCGTCTGTGGCAAGACCATGCGTGATTACGCAGCGTTCCGTAGAATTTTTACATGGTCGATGACGCCCGCTCCACGCACGTCGCGCTGCTCGTGGAGACCTCCAACGCCTACGCGCGCGGGCTGTTGCGCGGGGTGCACGAGTACGTCGCCGCGCACCGGGATTGGTCGCTCTACCTGGTGGAGCACTCCCGGCTCGATACCGACTTCTCTTGGCTCGAAGGCTGGCACGGGCATGGGGTACTGGCCCGGATCGAGAATCCGGAGACTGCCACTTTCATCCGCCGGCTCGGTCTGCCCACGGTGGACCTGAGCGCTGGGCGCCTGCTGCCCGAACTGCCCGGAGCCGAGACCGACGATGACCACATCGCGCGCTGGGCGGTGGAGCACTTCGCCGAGCGAGGCATCACCAACTTCGCCTTCTGCGGCGATCCGCGGTACGGGTGGTCGATCAAACGGGGGAGCGGGTTCGCCGAGCACGCCGACCGGCACGGCTCACCCGCGCACGAGTTCACGATGCGCCCCACCGGCACACGCGCCACCGACCGGGATCGACTCGCCCGCTGGCTGACCGATCTTCCCAAGCCGGTCGGTGTGCTCGCCTGCTACGACATCGCCGGGCATGAAGTGCTGGAGGCGTGCAAGGTTGCCGACCTCGCCGTGCCCGACGAGATAGCAGTGATCGGCGTCGACAACGACGAACTGCTCGGCACACTCTCGTCCCCGGCACTGTCCAGCATCGAGCCGGACACTCGCCGCACGGGATACCTGGCCGCCGAGCTGCTCGACCGGATGATGACCGGCGAGCACGTCGAGCCGGGCCTGCGCCTGATCCCGCCGGTCCGCGTGGTCGCCCGGCAGTCCTCCGACTTGCTCTCGGTGGACGACGAACTCGTCGCTCACGCCTTGCGCTACATCCGAGACCACGCGGACGTGAACGTCACCGTGCCGGAGGTGCTGCGGGAGGTGGGACTCTCCCGCCGCGCGCTGGATCTGCGGTTCGTCAGGCAAGTCGGGCGCACGGTGCACACCGAGATCCTGCGGGTGCGGATGAACCGGGTGGCCGAGCTGTTGACCTCCACCGACTGGACGCTCACCCGGATCGCCGAGCGGTTGGAGTTCAAGCACGCTGAGTACATGGGTGCGGTGTTCAAGAAGCACACCGGGCGTTCACCCGGCCGGTATCGCCGGGATGTGACCGGCTCCATCGCTCGTCAGGACGGGTGGCGATGAGCTGTCACGTTCCGATCGAATGAAGGCGGGCGAGTGATCGAGGACAGGCTCATCCGACGTCGTCCTCGGTATCAGGTCTGGTCCGCTGATCCGCGTGCCGCCAGTTGCCGGACAAACCGGGTGATCTCCTCCGGCTTCTCCTCGGCCATGAAATGCCCGGCGTCGATCGGCTCGAAGGTCAGGTCCGCCGCCCAGTCCCGCCACAGGGCGGCAGCGTCGAAGCCGAGCACGGACCCCCAGTCCTGCGAGATCACTCCCACCGGCATCGGCAGCTGCGCGCCAGCGGCGCGGTCCGCTCGGTCCATCTCCACATCGATGCCGGCGGTGGCGCGGTAGTCCGCCACGATGGACGGCACCGCGGCTACGGAACTGTCCAGGTAGTGCCGGCGCATCTCGGGGGAGAAGGTGCCGCCGTTGTCCCAGGCGTCGAGGAAGGAGGCGAAGAAGTCCTCGGCCACCGCCCCGATCATCCGCTCCGGCAGGTCGGCAGGTTGGGCCATCAGGTACAGGTGCCAGGCCACCTTCGCATCCACGCCGTGCAGCACGTCCCAGGTGTCGAGGGTCGGCAGCACGTCCAAGATGCCGAGGTAGCGCACCGTCTCCGGATGATCCAACCCAGCGCGGACGCCCACCAGGGCACCACGGTCGTGCCCCACCAGGCCGAACCGGTCGTGCCCCAGGCGCTGCGCCACGGCCAGGATGTCACGTGCCATCGTGCGCTTGGAGTAGGTGTGCGGCCCATCCTCGGCGGGCTTGTCACTGGCGCCGTAGCCGCGTAGGTCGGGGATGATCACGGTGTGCTCGTCCGTGAGGCGGCGTCCGACCTCGCGCCACATCACGTGCGTCTGTGGGAAGCCGTGCAGGAGTATGACGGCGGGGCCGCTCCCGCCGACGGCGACGTTCAGTTCGACGCCATCCTCGCCGGGCAGTCGGTGGTAGTGGAAGTTCTCGATCATGGGCATCGGTGCAGTACTCCTTGGGTCAGTGTGCGGAGGCTGGGGCCGGGTGTCCGGAGAAGATGCCGGCGGGAAGGGTTCCTGAGGGGGCCGGAGTGGCCTGCAGGGCAGGGATCAGGACGGAATCAACAAGCGCCTCGAGGTAGGGCTGGTCGGTGGCCAGCCCGTTCAGCCGGCGTAGCAGCAGGGCCGAACCGGTGACCTCCTCGAAGACGAACGGGTCGACACCCGCAGGCAGTTCACCGCGGGCGACGGCAGCCTCGATCACCGAGGCGGGAAGCCGCGCACCGGTCGGTCCGACGGACTGCTCGATGGCGTCGCACAGCTCTGGGTCCTCGAGACCTGCCTGCAGCAGCATCAGTGCGGTCTGACCATCGCTCGCGTGCATCGTGGCCAGCAACCGGGCGCACAGGGCGAGCAGGTCACCGCGCAGCGAGCCCGTGTCGATCGCGTCCGGACCGTCGCGTCGCGCGGGGCCGGCCCGCAGCGCGGCGACCACCATCTCCCGCTTGGACGCCCACCGCCGGTACAGCGTGGCCTTCGACGCGCCGACCCGGCGGGCGGTCGCCTCGAACGTGAGGCCCTCGTAACCGCGCTCGGCGAGCAGTTCGTTCACCGCCGTGAGAATCTCGGCCTCGCGGGCATCGTCGCGTGGGCGTCCCTGCCGGCGGGAGGAGGTGTGGGGTTCAGCATTGCGATACGGCACGTTCCGTATCGTATACATGATGACGGGATGATCGCGCACGCTCCTTCCGGATGTGCCGCGGTCTCACTGCCGACGCGGCCTTTACCGGGCGCACCGAAGACGGGATGTAGCCAGGCCGATGTGGCTCGGAGCCTGGGTCAGGGGGTCTGTGTCGGCCTGCTGCCAGCCTCCTCGACGGAGGCGTCCTCGCCTGGGTGACCTTCGCCGTCGGGCGGGGCATTCTTCGCACGGCGCATCCCCTGCACTGCCTCGATCCCGACCAGCACGGTGGCCACGATGATCACCAGGTCCAGGGCCAGCAACAGCCAGTTCTGGTCGGTGACGAAGGTGCCCACCTGCACGATCGCGGCATAGAACGCCATCACGAACACGATCCCCAGCGGGATCAG
Organism: Ruania alba; assembly: GCF_900105765.1. Taxonomy (NCBI): domain Bacteria; kingdom Bacillati; phylum Actinomycetota; class Actinomycetes; order Micrococcales; family Ruaniaceae; genus Ruania; species Ruania alba. The sequence continues at coordinate 1,884,827 of NZ_FNTX01000001.1, read as the reverse complement.
CGCGGGCCACGGGTTGCTGCGCTTGCGGATCAGCATGATCGCGATGATCGAGAGAGTGAGCGAGGCGAGCAGCTGGTTCGTGGTGCCGAACAGTGGCCAGATCGTCAGTCCGCCGGACCCGTCGGCGCCCTGGCTGAACACCAGCGCCACGGCGATCACCACCACGAGCACGGTGCCGAGGATGTTGTTCACCTTGACGCCGGCCACCTCGCCGACCTCCTGGATCACGAACCGCAGCAGCCGCACCCCGGTGTCCATCGTGGTAGCGGCGAACAGCACCGCCATCGTGGCCAGCACGGTCGAGCTCAGGGAGACCGGCAGGCCGAGTCCGGCGTTGACCAGGGTGCCGCCACCTTGCACGAAGGCGGCCACCCCGCCCTCGTTGAAGGCGCTGTAGACCTCTTCCCACTCCGCCAGGGTCCGGAAGCCGGCCGTGGCGGCGATGATCGCGCCGAGCGCGAGCATGCCCTCACCGACCGCACCGAAGTAGCCCACGAAGCGGGCATCCGGCTCGCTGTCGAGCTGCTTGGAGGACGTTCCGGAGGAGACCATCCCGTGGAATCCGGAGATCGCTCCGCACGCGATGGTCACGAACAGCAGCGGCACGAGGCTGGGTGTGCCTTCCGGCACCGCGGAGTTCCACGCCGGAGCCACCACTTGCGGGGCGCCGAGCAGCACGGAGGTGAACAGGATCCCCAGCCCCACGAAGAGCTGCACCCCGTTGATGTAGTCGCGCGGCTGCAGCAATACCCACACCGGCAGCAGCGAGGCGATTCCGGCGTAGAGGAACAGCGCGATGATCCAGAACGTCGCCGGGCTCATGCCGAGGATCTGCTCCGGTAGCACCACCGGGAACCGGTCGCCGAGCAGGATCAGCGAATACAGGGCGGCCACCCCGCCGATCGTGACCGCGATCAGGTTCCATTTCATCCGGTAGATGGCCACTCCCACCAGCAGCGCGACCGGGATCGCGCCCCACGCCGGGATCACCGCGCTCGGGGTGGAGATCAGCAGGTTCTTGATCACCACCGCGAACGCGGCGATCACCATGAGGAGCAGCAGGAAGATCACCACCAGGAACAGGTTCGCTCCGCGCCTCCCGATGTATCGCTCCGAGAGCGAGCCCATCGACTTGCCGTCGTTGCGCGCCGACGCCCACAGGGACCCCAGGTCGTGCATCCCGGCGAAGAACACGGTGCCGATCGTCACCCACAGGAACGCGGGCAGCCAGCCCCAGATCACTGCGACCGCAGGCCCCACGATCGGGGCGGCGCCGGCCACCGAGGTGAAGTGGTGCCCCCAGAGGACGAACTTGTTCGTGGGCACGAAGTCGACGCCGTCGGACTGGGTGTGCGCGGGCGTGGCGAACCCCCGATCCAGTTGCAGCACCCGGCGGCTCAGGTACCGCCCGTAGACGAAGTAACCGCCGGCGAAGATGGCCAGACCGACGACGAGCAGCACGATCGCATTCATGCTTGCACCCCCATGTGCGCACGGATGATTCCGCTCGCCACTGTAGTGACGCCGTCGGGCCGTGCGCGGGCGACGCTCCGATGATCAGTGCGGAACCAGGGTCCGCATCGCCTCGATCGTGGGCGCTCGTCCGGCCTCGATGTGCGCATACGTGGCCGCTTCCGCCAGCCGCTCGTTCCCCGAGCTGATCGCCTCGATCAGCTCATGGTGCTCCCGGCAGGCCGTCTGATGGTCACGCTGCGAGGTGAGCAGGAACAGCCACGTCATCCGGCTCGTCAACGAGCCCATCAGCTTTGTCATCAGTGGATTGCGTGACGCCTCCACCAGGGCAGCGTGGAAACTCGCGTTCGCCTGGGCGAACCCGAGCTCGTCACGCCGCCGCATCTGGATCTCGGAGGACCGCAGGGCGTCCTCCAGGTTCTCCAGGGACACGCCGTCCGCGGTCGACCGGGCCGCATACGAGGCCGCTGCCACCTCGATCGCCAGCCGTGCCTCGAACAGGTGGTGGACTCCCTCGAGCGTCCAGGTGGCGACGACCGCACTCCGGCGTGGCAGGGTGGTGATCAACCCCTCGGCCTCAATTCGCGGAAGTACTTCACGCAGCGGGATCCGGGACACGTCGAGATCGGCGGCCAGTCGATGCTCGGGGAGCCGGGAGCCCTGCGGATAGACGCCCGTGATGATCCGGTTCCGCAACTCTCGGCACAGCCGATCGCTCTGGCTCTGATCGATCGTGCCGGCAGCGGGGGCCGGTTCACCGGTGGGCGTCTGCTCGGGCGCTGGCACGCCGCTCACCTTACTCACTGGTTACCGCACGCTTCCGAGCGTCAGGCCGCCCACCCAGTACCGCTGCAACGCCAGGAAGGCCGCCACGAGCGGTAGGAGTGCGATGAGCGAGCCGGTGATCACGAGGTTGAACAGCAGAGTGGTGGCGCCCGCGGTCGCCTCGGCACGCGCGTACCAGTCAGCCAGACCCACCGTGATCGGGTAGAGGTCGCTGTCGGAGAGCATCAGGAGCGGGAGGAAGTAGTTGTTCCAGATGGCCACCAGCGCGAAGATGAGGACCGTGGCGAGCGCGGGCCTGAGGATGTGCAGGGCGATCGAGCGGAACGCCCGGAACTCCCCGGCCCCGTCGAGCCGCGCAACCTCGAGCAACTCGTCCGGAACGGCGTCCTGCGCGAAGACGCGGATGAGGTAGACCGCGAACGGATTGAGCATCGACGGGATGATCACCGCCCACGGGGTGTTGACGAAGCCGATCCCGGACATCAGCAGGTACTGCGGAATGACCAAGGCCGTGAGCGGGATCATCATCACGCCGAGCAGGGCGGCAAAGAGCACCTTCTTCCCGGGGAAGTCGTACTTGGCGAAGCCGTAGCCGGCCAGGGCCGAGACGGCCAGTGCCCCCAGACCTCCTCCGGTGGTGTAGAGGACGGTGTTCAGGAGCCACCGGCTGTACGCGCCACCGTCCTCGGTAAACGTGGCGACCACGTTCTCGATCAGGGAGTTCTCCGCGCCGAACCACAGGGCCGCGGAGGAGTACAGGTCGGCGTTCGACTTCGTGGCGTTGACCACCAGCCACCAGATCGGCAGCAGGTAGTACGCCATCATCAACCCCATCACGAGCCACAGGCCCATGGTGCTCCGCGTGGGTGGGACTGTTCGGGTCCGTGCCGGTGCGTCGTGGCGTGTCGGCGCGTGTGTGGGCGTGCTGGTCATGACGGTCATGACAGACCACTTCGCTTTCGGGTGAGTCGGAGCAGGATGAAGGAGGCGATGAACACGAGGAAGCCGATCGTGAAGGAGACCGCCGCCGCGTAGTTGAACTGGGCATAGGAGAAGGCCAGGTTGTGGGCGTAGGTGTTCGGTGTGTACGCGGGCACGAACACGTCTGGGGCCTGGGCGCTGAGAATGTCCGGTTCGGTGAAGAGCTGCATCGCCCCGAAGACCGCGAGGAGGCCGGTCAGCACGAGCGAGGGCGCGATCATCGGGATCTTGATCCAGATCGCGAGCCGCACGGGTCCTGCACCGTCCACGCGTGCCGCCTGGTAGATCTCCTGCGGCACTCCCTGCAGGGCCGAGTGGATGATGATCATCATGAAGCCCGTCGCGCTCCAGACCAGCACGTTGCCGATGGCTGCCAGGCCCGTCGACGGCGTCAGCACGTTGGTCTGCAAGGGGCCGAAAGTGGGGCTGTACAGGTACCCCCACATCAGTACCGCGACGACCCCGGGAACGGCGTAGGGCAGGAACAACGCGAGCCGGTACAGCTTCGGGTACTTCCCCGTGAAATGGTCCAGAAGGAGGGCGGCGAACATCGCCAGTCCGAGCGTGACGGGCACCTGGACTGCTCCGAGCAGGAGGATGCGACCGACGCTGCCGAGGAACTCCGGGTCGCGCAGGACCATCGCGAAGTTGGTGAGCCCGGTGAACTGCTCCCCACGCGCGAGGGTGTCGGTGAACAGGCTCATCCGCACCGCCCAGAGCAACGGGATCACGATGAGCACCAGCAGCAGGAGTGCGAACGGTGCCACGAACAGCCATCCGGCCCGGTGCTGAGCCGCGGTCGACCTGCTGCGGCGGTGCGTCGGCACGGGCCGCGAGCGGCGGTGCAGGAGTGCATCAGTAGACATCGAAAGCCTGCTCTCGGGCGTAGGAGACCATGCGGTCACGGGTGGCTGCCATCACGTCGGACCAGCCGAGCTCACCGTGCATCGCCTGGAAGATCATCTGGTCGAAGATGTCCGTGAAATACCGGTCGAACGGGGAGTAGTCCGGAATCGTGGCGGCTCGGCTGGAGTCGACGTAGACGTCGTTGACGGCTTGTCCGCCGTAGAAGTCGGCGGGACGCTCCCGGAACTCGGCGGAGTCTCGTGGGCCAAGCCGGGTCGGGAAGAGCCGGGCTGTCCACAGCGCCATGTCCCATGCGGTCGGGTCGCCGCCGAACAGGGTCCGCGCGACGTGGGCCGCGGCTTCCGGGTGCTCGGTGGTGCGACTGACCGCGTATCCGGATCCGCCCCAGTTGCCCGAGCGCGGCGTGCCAGAATCCCACTGAGGGATCCCGGCCACTCGCCAGGCGCCGGCTGTCGAGGTGGCCTTCGACTCGATCTGCCAGCTGTACCAGCTCGCCGACACCAGCCCCCAGTAGCCGCCGCGGATCAGTCGCGCGTCCATCTCCGTGGTGAACATCGGCGTCGAATCGACCAGGTCGTTGTCGAGGAGCTGGCCCCAGAACTCCATCACCCGATTGGCGGGCTCGGTGTCGACGGTGATGCCGAGACTGGTCGGATCGGTCAGATCGTAGGAGAAGAAGGTGCCACCCGCCTGAGCGATCAGTGCGGCGAACCAGGAGGAGGGACCGGCGACGGCGAGATACGCGTCGTCGTCGGCCGTCCGGACGCGATCGGCGGCGGCAGCGAACGAGTCCCAGTCCGTGGGTACATCGATGCCGGCCTCTTCCAACCGGTCCGCCTGGTGGAAGAAGGTGAGCGGACCCGCGTCGACCGGGATGGCGAACACCTGCTCGTCCTCGGACAACTGTGTCCACACGGACGGGTCGTAGTCCTCGGCGTCCTCCGCAGCACCGTACGGTCCGAGGTCGAGCACGTAGTCCTGCACCACGAAGTGCGGGACGAGGCTCAGGTCGGTCATGAACACGTCGGGTGCACCGGTACCGGCATGCATGGTCGTCATGAACTTCTGGTAGTACTGCCCAAGGTTCCAGCCGTTGTCGACCCACCGGATCCTGACGTCCTGGGTGGCATTGAAATGCGCGATGAGATCGGCATTCATCGACTCGAACCCGCCCCACACCGTGACCACGGGACGCCCGTCGTCAGCATCCTGAGCGCATCCGGCGAGCACCGACGCCGTCGTTGCTGCACCGGCAGCGCCGAGGAAACGGCGCCGGGAGAGATCTCGGGACGAGGGACTGAACTTGCTCGTGCCGCCGCGTGATGCGGGCCTGATGTGACTGAGCACGTCGTTGTCTCCTTCTGACGTCTATGTCATTGCTGTATACAAGAATCGCGCGACGCCACTCACGTGGCGGTCGCGAACCGGTCTGTCTCGAGTGTTGTTGCGACTGCAACGATGCAGTTCAGAGGCGATTCTGGGGCGATGGTGTGCCCGCTGATCGATGTCGCGCGGGATGGCGCCGACACCAATATGGTATACAGAAAATGTTAACGTGCTCAAGCCCTGGCGACGCGGCCTAGGGTTCCGACAGAGAGGACGGCACTGTGACTGAATCCGAGGACTTCTACTTCCGGACGATGGAGCTCCCGGACGAGCTCCTCGTTGGTGCGATCGATACGCATGTGCATGCCGGGCCGGTGCTGGCCTCGAACCCCGGGCACTCCGATCCGATCGAGATCGCGCTGGAGGCCAGAGCGGCCGGGATGCGAGCGATCGTCTACTACGACGTCTTCGGCGGATCCTCCGGCACGGCGTGGATGGTCAACCGGCACGTGCCAGGGATCGCGACCTATGGCGCGTACCTGATGAACTCCGGCCACGGCGGGCTCAACCCGCGTGCGATCAAGACGGCGCTGCACATCGAGGGCGGGTGCCGGATGATCAGCTTCGGCTCCCACTGCACGCACCATCAGGCGTCCCGGGAGTCGACCGTGATCGACGGGAAGGCCGTCCCGCTGCACGAGGCCTACCCGAAGTTCGCCGCCGAGGAACTCTCCCGGGCGATCCGGATCCCCGCCGAGGGTGCGATCAGCGACGAGCTGGCCGAGATCCTCGAGCTGGTCGCCGCCCGTCCCGAGGTCTACCTCAACACCGGTCACGTCTCCCACGACGAAGTCTTCCGGATCGTCGAGCTGGCCGAGGAGTACGGCATCGGCAAGGTGCTGGTCTCCCACCCGGCGCGGGGTCTGCTCAGCGTGGCCGAGCAGAAGGATCTCGCCGCGCGAGGGGTCTACCTCGAGGGTGCTCTCGTAGACATCTTCGCCACTGCTGTGCCGCTGACGCACTATTACGTCGAGCGTGACTACATCGATCGTGGGTTCGAGATTCCCCGGACCACGCGGCCGGTGCCGACCTACATGGAGACCCTGCGTGAGGTCGGCCCCGAGCACATCGTCCTCGGCACCGATTACGGCGTGCGCAACCTGCCCACCGCCGTCCAGGGCATGCGCACCTGGATCACGTTGCTGCTGGACTACGGCTTCACCGTCGACCAGATCCGGGCGATGACCGCCGACAACCCGGCACGCATGCTCGGCATCGACGATGACCCCGAACCCGCCCGCAGCCGCGTGGCCCAGTATCCCGAAGAACCATGAAATACTCCGGTCCGCCGTCGCCGGAGAGCAACGAGAGGTGGCATTCCTATCGTCTGTCGAGCGTGAAGGTGCTACCTTCACGGCCACCAGGTGGTCCGCAGAGTGGGCGGCCGACCACCGACGAGGGGCAACGAGATGGCGAACGCACGAGCACGCACGGCGGCAGCGGCTGCGGTGGCCGGACTGCTGCTGACCGCCAGTGCGTGCGCCGATACCCCACCGATGGTGCAACCCACCGCCGAGGTACCCACGGTGCCCACGGACGAGACCCCCTCGCCCGAGCCCAGCGAGGAATCCACCTCAGACCCGTCGGACTCTCCTGACAGCGGGTCCGCCGACATCATCGCGCCGGCCACCGACTTCGACCCGTGCACCGTGCTGACCGCTGAGCAGGTGAGCACCGCCGTCGGCTATGACGTGGCCGACGGCCAGTCCCAGGAAGTGACCGGCACCATCAAGTGCGACTTCCTTGCCCCCGACGGGTTCGCGTTCGTGCAGTGGGCACCATTCCCGGATGGGATGGATGGGGCGATCGAGGTGGTCGGAGGCGTCTTCGACGTGACCGAAGAACCGGCGGAGGTCACCGTATCCGGCAGCAACCGGGCCGTGCAGGTGGGCGTCACGGTCGCCGACCAGGGCAGCGGCCGGCTGATCTACGTAGAGGTCAACGGCGGCTACTTCCAGATCGGTGCCATGCGCGAGGGCGCGAACGAGATCGACGTGATCCCGCTTGCTGAGCTGATGCTCGCGGAGTCGGCCTGAGACCATGGCACGCGCCACCCGACCAGGGTGAGCGGCCGCCGTCAGGCGTTCGGGATGTCCCGGTCCACAGCCCCGACGAGGCGCTCCACCTTCTCTCGTGGCACCCCAGCGTGGGTGACCAGCAGCTCGGCCAGGCCGGTGACGTACAGCATCAGGTCTTCGACCTCGCCCTCCAGCTCGGCGATGCGGTGCTTGGCCGCCTGCAGCGCGGCATCCTGGGAGTCGTCGCGGGTGTTGCGATTCCGGTGCATGTGGTTGAGCTGGGAGCGTAGGTTCCCCACGCTCGCCTCGACGTCCTCGATGTCCAGCCGGTTGCCCACATCACCCAGCAGCAGCGTGCGTCCCCACCCCATGGGTCTCCCTCTCCTCGGTTCGCGTCACGGCCCCGACGGCGGAGCCGCACGTGCACTATGACACTCGCCCCGCGTATGGGGCGAGGAATACTCACGGGGTCGATCGCCTTGGACTGCATATGAGCTTCACTGACGTGACGAACCTGCTCGAGAAGACGCAGGTGGTCGCCATCGTGACCACCCGGGCCAATGGTGACCCCGTGGCCACTCCCATCTGGTCGATGGTCGTCGACGGCGAGGCCTACCTGCGCTCCGCCTTCGGAGAGTCCTCCTGGTGGTACCGGCACGTGCGCGCCGGCCGTCCGGTGGCGTTCGCCATGGGGGACGGAGCGATCGCTGAGCGCGACCGGGATGCGGCGTTGGCGCTCCCGCGGGAGCGGGTGAGCACCAGTGAGGTTACGACCGGGCACCCGGTGCAGCAGCTGATCGACACCGAACTGCTGCGCAAGTACGCCGGTGCGCCGCAGACCTCCATCGACGCGATGCTGAGCGCCGAAGCGCGGGCCTGCACCCTCCGGGTGGACGTCCCTTCGCCGGGCGCCTAGAAGAACGCCCGCTCGAGCAGCGGCGCACGGAGCGGACGCGCGAGCCGTGCTCGGTCGTACGTCGCATGCACATACGGCACGGGGCACTCGATGAGAATGGTCTCGACACAGTCGTTCCGGTCGCAGCAGACTGCTTCACCATGATGCATTCGGATCAGCTCACCATCAGCCCACCGGACGTGACCGCGCTCCTTCAGGAGCAGTTTCCCCACCTGGCGCATCTGCCCGTCCGCGCGGTCGACTCGCACGGGACAGTCAATGCGCTGTTCCGCCTCGGTGAGGACCTCGTTGCGCGGTTTCCGCTGCAAGCGAGCGATGATGCCGCCGCCATGGTGCAGCGAGAGGTCGACGCCGCACGCCGATTGCTCGAGTGCTCACCGGTACGTACGCCGGTACCGGTCGGCGTGGGCAAGCCCGGAGCCTCCTACCCGGTGCCGTGGCTGATCGTCGAATGGCTTCCCGGCACCACGGCGCAGGCGGCAGCTGCACCTGACTGGCGAGGGGTCGCCGTCGGGTTGGCGGACTTCATCCAGGCTCTCGCGCGGATGCCGACGCAGGGGCGCACGTTCGATGGGCAGGGCCGAGGTGGGGACCTGACCAGTCATGACGCCACTGTCGCCGAGTGCCTCGACCGCGGCGCGCACCTGGTGGACGCAGCCCCGATCGCCGAGCTCTGGGCACAGGTGCGTGACCTACCGCGCAGCCGCCCTGACGCCTGGGTGCACAACGACCTGATGCCGGGCAACATCCTGGTCGCCCCGGCTGAGGGTGCCCGGCCAGGGTGGGTGCTGGATGGCGTGATCGACGTGGGGTCCTTGCAGATCGCCGACCCGGCCGTTGACCTTCAACCTGCGTGGAACTGCTTCGACGCACCCGCTCGTACGGTCTTCCGGGAGCGGATAGGTGTCGACGACGTCACGTGGGATCGGGGACGTGCCTGGGCACTCGTCCAGGCACTGCCGTGCTTGTGGTACTACGAGCACACCAATCCGGTGATGTCCCAGACGGCGCTGCACACGTTGCGGGCGTTGGTCGAGGATGCGAGTCGTCCTGCCTAGGATCACCGGGTTCGGGATCGTCCCGTGCAGCGGTGAGGTGCGGTCACGGATCCGTGCGGGGCTCACCCGGGCGGTGCCGGTCGTCGTGCTGTCCGGTCGCCCACGCCACCAGGTCGGTGGTGACCAGGTCGCCCTCGGCCGCGACGTCCGGGCACAGCGCCCCCAGGTCGAGGAGGTAGACCTCGCCGGGGCGAGGGACGCCGTCGGGGGGTGGTGCACCTGCGGTGAGGGCACGCATCAGGTATCCGGCCCCTCCGCCGTCATCGCCGATGAGCACCCACCCGGGCGAGTACTCGGCCACCTCGTAGGTGTCATTGCGTTCGGCGAGCGAGTGCGGACCGTAGATCGCCGAGCCGTCCGGCAGGTACAGGCCGGGCATGATCTCCCACAGCGCCGCCACATCCGGGTGCGGTGGCTCCGCTAGTGGACCGGTGTGCTCAGCGAGCTCGGCTGTGGTCTCGGGGTCGGGGATCATGATCCCCATTGTGCCGACAGAATCGACTGGCCCGAGTGATCTGGTGCTGAATGTGGCATGAGGTGGCTTAGGACCGTCGAAACTTCCGCGGAGTCAGGTGCCCGCGGGTGGTGGCGAGGCGGACTGCCCGGGCGAGGGGCCGCCGTCGGGAGTCTCAGCCCATGGGCTGGGACGGCGCAGGTCCCGTACGACCATGAGCACGAACGAGACGCACACGGCCAGCAGGATCACCGTGAACGGCACCGCCGCCACCACGGCCGCACCCTGCAGGCTCTCCGGACCGCCAGCGAGCAACAGCACCGCGGCGAAGGCGGCCGAGAACGACCACAGCAGCCGCACCGGGCGTGGCGGTTTCATACTGCCGCCCGAGGTGGAGCTGCCCAGCATGAAGGACGCAGAGTCGGCGGAGGTGATGAACAGCAGTGCCAGCACGAGCGCCACGGCCACCGCCACCACCTCGGCAGCGGGAAGCGTACTGAACACCTCCACGGTGAGGGCTGACTTGACGTTCCCGTCCACCAGCGCCGGATCCACAGCGCTGTTGCGCACCCGGTTCAGGGCGGTGCCGCCGAACACGGAGAACCACAGGGCGCTGATCGTGCCTGGCACCAGCACTACACCGGCCACCACGCTGCGGATCGAGCGGCCCCGGGAGATGCGGGCGATGAAGGTGCCCACGAAGGGTGCCCAGGAGATCCACCACGCCCAGAAGAAGAATGTCCAGGTGGCTTCCCACACCGAACCCGGGGTCTCGGTGGCCAGCGACATCCCGGGAAGGTTCGCGACGAACCCGCCCACCGTGGTGCCGATCGCCCCGATCAGCTCTCCGGTGGGGCCGGCGACGAACACGAACACCAGCAGCGCCGCGCTCAAGGTGGCGCAGCCCAGGCTCAACCAGCGGATCCCTCGCCCCAGACCGGTCATCGCCGAGATCGTGCTCACGGTCATCAACGCCACGATGATCACCACCTTGGCGCCGTAGCCGATCGGAACCCCGAACGCGTGTGCAAGGCCCTCGTTCAGCTCCCGGGTTCCCAGGCCGAGTGAGGTCGCCACCCCGAAGAGAATGGCGATGACGGCGAGCAGGTCGATGATCTTGCCCGGCAGCTTTCGGGTGGACTCGCCCATCAGCGCATACAGCGCCGAGCTGATCAGCACCGGGCGGTCCTTGCGGAACGCGGCGTAGGCCACCGGGATCGCGACCCCGGCGTAGAGCGCCCACGCGTGTGGTCCCCAGAAGAACAGGGAGTAGCGCAGACCCGCGGCAGCCGCTTCCTCCGACCCCGCGGCGCCAGTACCGGGCGGCGGATCCACCGTGTGCAGCAGCGGTTCGGCGGTGCCCCAGAACAGAAAGCTCAGCCCGACCCCGGCGCTCATCAGCATCGCCAGCCAGGAGAACCAGCCGAACTCCGGGGTGCGGCCGGGCTTGCCGAGGTGCAGCTTGCCCACCGGGGAGACCGCCACCACGACCACCAGCAGCAGCACCACGATCACCGTGCCCACATACACCGGCCCGAAGGTGGTGACCACGACCGACTGCATGGACTGCAGCGCCGACTGCAGCAGGTCCGGCCAGATGAGGCCGAACAGGATGAACGCGGCAGCGAGGATCAGCGAGGCGCGGAACACGAAGCCCAGCGTCGGGATGTCGCGCCCGGCCACGTCGGTGCGGATCTCGGAGCCGGCCATGGCCACCGAGTCTGACGGAATCCGCACGGTCCGCAACTGCACTCCCGCGGATGCCGCCGCTTAGGATCGACGGTTGTGAGCAGACCCGCGATCCCCACCGAGATCAAGGTGCTGGTGGCGGCTGCGTTCGTGATCGCGATCGGGTTCGGCCTCGTCTCGCCCGTGCTGCCGGCGTATGCGCGCTCCTTCGACGTGGGAGTGGCGGCCGCCTCGGTGGTGGTGAGCGCCTTCGCGTTCTTCCGCCTGGTGTTCGCCCCCGCGGGCGGGGCGTTGGTGGCACGGTTGGGGGAGCGGCCGATCTACCTGACCGGTCTGGTGATCGTGGCCTTGAGCTCGCTGGCAACGGCGTTCGCCCAGTCCTACGTGCAGCTGCTGGTGCTGCGGGGCGTGGGCGGGATCGGTTCGACCATGTTCACGGTCTCGGCGATGGCGCTGGTGGTGCGGCTGGCGCCGCCGGAGATTCGTGGCCGGTGCTCCTCGGCGTACGGGACGGCGTTCCTGCTGGGCGGAATGCTCGGACCCGTGCTTGGTGGGTTGCTGGCCGAGCTCGGGCTGCGGGTGCCGTTCGTGGTCTATGCGGGGTTCCTGCTGGTGGCAGCGGCGATCGTGGCGGTGCGACTGCGGGGCGCGCGGTTGCGTGGGGGATCGGGGCCGGACGCCCCGCAGCGACCGCCGATGCGGGTGGCCGAAGCGTGGGGGAACCGAGTGTTCCGGGCGGCGGTGGTCTCCGGATTCGCGAACGGGTGGTGCAACTTCGGGGTACGGGTGGCGGTGATCCCACAGCTGGCGGTGGCAGTCCATGACGCGACCTGGGTGGCCGGTGCGGCGCTCGCGCTGGCGTCGGTGGGGACTGCGGGGGCGTTGCAGGTCTCCGGTCGGTGGGCGGATTCGGCGGGCCGGCGGCCGGTGGTGCTCACCGGTCTGGTGGTCTCCGGGGTGGGCCTCGGGGTGATGGGTGTGGCTGACTCGTTGGCGATGCTGCTGGCTCTCTCGGTGTTCTCCGGTGTGGGGGCCGGGTTGATGAATCCGGCACAGCAGGCGTCATTGGCGGACGTGGTGGGCAGCGACCGCAGCGGGAGCAAAGTGCTCGCCGCGTTCCAGATGTCGCAGGATTCGGGGGCGATCCTGGGGCCGATCCTCATCGGAGTGGTGGCCGACCAGGCCGGGTTCGGGTGGGCGTTCGCGGCGACCGGTGTGGTGGCGCTGCTGGCGACACTTCCCTGGCTGGGTGCACCCGAGACAGCTCCCGCGCAGCAGGACGAGGTCGGCTGACCCGCTCGGTGGGATATCCACAGGGGGAGTGCTGTGGTGGGAGGGGTTGTGGCACTCTCGTGGGCATGGTTGCTCGGGGATGAGGGTGTGCGCTGGGGTTGTGGTGCTGGGTGTGGGGGTGGTGTTGGGGGCGTGTACGCCTTCTGGTGAGGAGCCGACGCCGACGGCGGAGCCTACGTCGGAGAGTCCGTCGCCTTCTGGGGGGTCGAGTGGGGAGTCGACGGATGAGCGTCCGGAGGTGGAGGCGCCGGAGCGGCCGGTGGAGATGGGGGAGGAGACCGTTGAGGGGGCGGTGGCCGCGGCTAAGTACTTCATGCAACTGCACCCGTACATCAACGCAACGGGAGATTTCACCGAATGGGACGCGTTGGTCGACCAGCGCTGTGTGAACTTTTGTGCTGCCGCACGTTCAGATGCGGACGAGTTGCACGACGCAGGGGGCTACTCGATCGGCGGTGACGTTGAGTTTCTGTCCGAGTCAGGGGACGGCCCGTATGACGTGGACTCGCTGGAGAACGCCTACGTCGTGGATCTCAGCGTGCGATTCGCCGCATCGGAGGATGTGAGCGGGGACGGTTCGCGGCAGTCGTACGAAGCCGGTGAAGTCGACTTCCGTGTTGCCCTGATCTGGTCGGATGGAGATTGGGCCGTGGTAGATGCTTGGACACCGGAGGCAGAGTGAGTTCCACGCTCATGAGCCTCGTTTTGGTTCTCGCTGCTGCAACGGCGCCATCGAGCGACGATGACGGACCGAAGGCCGCTGCTCAAGCAACCGGGAGCACGGTGGTCGTAGAGATCCAGGAGGTCGTAGACCAGCAGGATGCCGTCGATGAGATAGCTGACGAGGAGCCCGCAGCAGCGGGAACCGGAGGTAACGGGGATTCGGCGGCACCCGCCTCGCCGGAAGCCGTTGCCGCAAGTGTGTCCGGTGACGGTTCGGTCATCGCGTGTCAGATGACCCCCGAAGCGCCGGAGAATCCGTTCGTGCAGGCGTGTGGTGGTGAGGTTTCTGATGAGGAGGCTCCTGAGGATCCGGAGGAGGAGGCGGATGAGCCGGAGCCGGTGATCATTACGGTGTCGGCGTCGGATTTTGCGGAGTTGCCGTTGGCGCCGGCGGAGTTTGGGGTGCAGCCTGATCCTGCGGATGGGGCATGGACGGTGGTCAACATGGACACGATTGCGTATGCCTCGGATGATCCGCAGGTGGTGAGTACGCAGGTGCTGGGGTTCCCGGTGGCGGTGCGGGCGACGCCGGTGGAGTTTGCGTGGGATTTTGGTGATGGGTCGGATCCGTTGGTGACCACCGATCCTGGTGCGCCGTATCCGGATCACACGGTGGCCTATGCCTACACGGAGCCGGTGGAGGAGGTCACGGTGTCGTTGACGACGACGTGGGTGGGGGAGTTTCAGGTGGGTGGTCAGGGTCCGTGGATTCCGATTGCGGGGACGGCGCAGACGTCGAGTGAGTCGGCTGCCTTTGAGGTGGTGGAGGTGACCACGCGCCTGGTTCCCGGCCCGCGGACAGGCAGTTCGTGATCTGCACTGTCATTGGAATGGGGTTGCGTCATGGGAACGGGCTTGCGGGCGTCCGGGAGCCCGTTCCCATGACGTAACCCCATTCCAATGGCTGGATAGCCGTGCGGCCCACGGGCAGGAAGGTCAGGCGGCGCGCAGCTGCGTGGTCGCCCCGCCGAGGGTGTGTGAGGCGCGGGTGGTGAGGGTGGCCAGCTCCAGACCGAGGGACTCGGCCGCAGCCGCCAGGATCTCCGAAGAAGCCTCCTTGCGGCCCCGTTCCATCTCCGACAGGTACTGCGGGGAGATCCCGGCCGCCTCGGCCACGTCCGCCAGGTGCCGTTCCTGGCGGTGACGCTCCCGGCGGAGCTCGTGCCCGACCGCCTCACGCCAGAGCAGCGGCCGTGGTGACACCTCCGGTACAGGTGAGTCAGTATGGCCTCCACCAGGATGGCCGTCGCCTGTGCGAGCAATGCGGCGAGAGCCGGGGAACTGCAGAACGTCACCCATGACGTGATCGTAGGCTCCTGTGCCCCGGGGCGGCGGCCTGTTCGTCCGAGGCGAACGGCTCCGTGCCATGGGCAGCATTCCTCCCTGCCATCGGCAGCAATCCTCCGTGGCATGAACTACGCTAGAACGCATGTTCGAGCACGTGTCGTATGCCGAGCTGCACGCCCATTCGGCGTTCAGTTTCCTCGACGGTGCCAGTCAGCCCGAGGAGCTCGTGATCGAGGCCGCGCGACTCGGCCTTTCTGCCATCGGGATCACCGACCACAACGGCCTCTACGGTGTGGTGCGCTTCTCCGAGGCCGCCCTCGCTGCGAACATGCCCGCCCTGTACGGCGCCGAGCTGAGCCTGGACACCCCGGTGCGCCCCACCGGGATGCCCGACCCGGCCGGCACTCACCTCCTCGTGCTCGCCCGCGGCCCGGAAGGCTATCGGCGTCTCTCCCGGTCCATCGGCACCGCCCACCTGGCCAGCGGTCGCAAGGGCGAGGCCGTCTACCGCCTGCCCGAGCTCGCCGACATGGCCGGTGGGAACTGGCTCGTCCTCACCGGTTGCCGCAAGGGCGCCGTCCGCCGCGCCCTGGAACCCGAACCCGGCCAGTTCGACCTCACCGCTGCTCGCACCGAGCTGGACCAGCTCGTGGACCTCTTCGGCGCCGAGAACGTGGCCGTGGAGATCAGCGACACCGGCGCCCCGCTCGACTCCGTGCGCAACGACGCACTCGCCGAGCTGGCCGGCCGCGCCCGCGTGCCGTTGGTGGCGACCGGTGCGGTCCACTGTGCCACGCCCGCCGACCAGCGGCTCGCCCACGTGCTCGCCGCCGTCCGGTCCCGGTCCAGCCTGGACGAGCTCGACGGCTGGCTCCCGGCGAGCGCGCCGCACCTGCGCAGCGGCGCCGAGATGCTCGCCCGGCACCACCGCCACCCCCGCGCCGTCTCCACCGCCGCCGCGCTCGCCGCCGAGTGCACCTTCGACCTGCACCTGGTAGCCCCGAACCTGCCCCCGTGCCCCGTCCCGGATGGGCACACCGAAGCCACCTGGTTGCGTGAGCTCACCTACCGCGGCGCCAGGGAACGCTACGGCCCGCCCGACGTCCCACGGCACAGCGGCGCCTACGCGATGATCGAGCACGAGCTCGACGTGATCACCGCTCTGGACTTCCCCGGCTACTTCCTCATCGTGCACGAGATCGTCGACTTCTGCCGCCGCGAAGGCATCCTCTGCCAAGGGCGCGGCTCGGCCGCGAACTCCGCCGTGTGCTTCGCCCTCGGGATCACCGCCGTGGACGCCGTGCAGCACCAGCTGCTGTTCGAGCGATTCCTCTCACCCGGCCGCACCGGCCCACCGGACATCGACCTCGACATCGAGTCCGGCCGCCGGGAGGAGGTCATCCAGCACGTCTACGCCAGCTACGGACGCACCCACGCCGCCCAGGTGGCGAACGTGATCTCCTACCGGCCCCGCTCCGCTGTTCGGGAC
This sequence comes from Ruania alba, assembly GCF_900105765.1. Classification (NCBI taxonomy): domain Bacteria; kingdom Bacillati; phylum Actinomycetota; class Actinomycetes; order Micrococcales; family Ruaniaceae; genus Ruania; species Ruania alba. The sequence continues at coordinate 1,868,407 of NZ_FNTX01000001.1, read as the reverse complement.
GCCGCCCGTGCGTTCGGTTACGACACCGGCCAGCAGGACGCCTGGTCGAAGTCCATCGAGCAGTGGGGCACGCTGCGCGGCAGCAGCGACCTGGACGGCGCCCCGGCCGAGGTGGTCGACACCGCCGAGAAGATGCTCCGCCTGCCCCGCCACCTGGGCATCCACTCCGGCGGCATGGTGCTCTGCGACCGGCCGGTGATCGACGTGTGCCCGGTGGAGTGGGCCACCATGCCCGGGCGCACCGTGCTGCAGTGGGACAAGGACGACTGCGCCGACGCCGGTCTGGTGAAGTTCGACCTGCTCGGCCTCGGGATGCTCACCGCACTGCGGCTGGCGTTCACGATGATCGCCGAGACCGACGACATCGAGCTGGGCCTGCACTCGCTCCCGCAGGACGACACCGCGGTCTACGACCTGCTCTGTGCCGCCGACACCGTGGGGGTGTTCCAGGTGGAGTCCCGCGCCCAGATGGCCACCCTGCCCCGGCTGCGCCCGCGCACCTTCTACGACATCGTCGTCGAGGTGGCCCTGATCCGCCCCGGGCCTATCCAGGGCGACGCGGTGCACCCCTACATCAACCGCCGCAACGGCCGCGAGAAGGTCACCTACCTGCACCCGCTGCTCGAACCGGCACTGAAGAAGACCCTGGGCGTTCCGCTGTTCCAGGAACAGCTCATGCAGATCGCCATCGACGTCGCCTCCTTCACCCCCGACGAGGCCGACCAGCTGCGCCGGGCGATGAGCGCCAAACGCTCCGCCGAACGGATGGAAGCCCTGCATCAGCGCCTTCTGGACGGGATGGCGGCCAACGGTGTGAGCCTCGAGATCGGAGAGCAGATCTTCGACAAGCTTAAGGCGTTCGCCGACTTCGGCTTCCCCGAGTCGCACGCCTTCTCCTTCGCCTACCTCGTCTACGCCAGCGCCTGGCTCAAGGTGCACCACCCGGAGGCCTTCTACGCCGGGCTGCTCGCCGCTCAGCCGATGGGGTTCTACTCCCCACAGTCGCTGGTGGCCGATGCCCGCCGCCGCGGGGTGCGGGTGGAGCGGGCGAGCGTGGTCGCCTCGCAGGTGCAGGCATGCGTGGAACGGGCCGAAACTCCCGACGGCGGAGGGCTGGCCCTGCGCCTGGGCCTCGCCCCGGTGCGGGGCGTGGGGGAGAAGACTGCCGAGCGGATCGTGGCCGCCCGGGAGGAGTCGCCATTCGTCGATGCGGCCGATCTGGCCCGCCGGGTGCGGTTGAGTACCGCCCAGCTCGAGGCGCTCGCGACGGCAGGCGCCCTGGCAGACCTGGGGCACGACCGTCGTCAGGGGGTGTGGGTGGCCGGGGCGCTCGCCGGGGAGAGCGGACGCTCCCACGGCAGGTGGACGCAGGAGCCTCTGCCGTTCACCTCGGTCGGGCTGGACGTGCCCGACCTGCCTGCGATGGACGAGGTGACCACAGCGGTAGCGGACGTGTGGGCCACGGGGATCTCGCCGTCGTCGTTCCCCACCCAGTTCCGCCGGGACGACCTGGACGAGGCCGGAGTGCTACGTGTACGGGACGTCCCCGGTGCCGGTTCGCGGCGGGTGCAGGTGGCCGGAGTGGTCACCCATCGGCAGCGCCCCGGCACCGCCAAAGGGGTCACCTTCCTCTCCCTGGAGGACGAGACCGGGCTGCTGAACGTGATCTGCTCGGCCGGGTTGTGGCAGCGCTACCGCAAGGTCGCCCTCAGCAGTGCCGCACTGGTGGTGCGCGGGGTGGTCGAGCATGCCGACAACGTCACCAACCTCATGGCCGACCGGATCGAGGCACTCAGCCTGCGGGTACCGAGCCGATCCCGGGACTTCCAGTGACCAGCGTCACCGGGTGGCCAGGTAGAGCCAGTACTGCTCCGCACGGGACTGCAGTCGAACCGGCAGCGGCACCTCCTCGGCGCGTCCGAACACATCGGCCAGCGACTCCAGCAACGCGGTCGCCCGGTTCGCCGCCCACACCACCAGGACCCCGCCTGGGCGCAGCACCTGGCGCGCCGACGCCAGAAACGACGTGCCATACAGCTCGGCGTTGCCCGCGTGCACCAGATACTCCGGGCCGTTGTCCACGTCCAGCAGCGCCAGGTCCAGCGACTCCGCCGGGCTCTTCGACACCACGTCGGCCACGTCCTGCACCTCGACGTGTACCCGATCGTCGGCGAGCAGGTCAGGCCCGTGCGGGACGGTGCCGTCCCGCAGCCAGTCCACCACCGCCGGTTCGATCTCGGCCACCAGCAGATCATCCACGCGCGGATCCGTGAGCACCTCAGCGGCGGTGAAGCCCAGCCCGAGACCACCGACCAGCACCGAGGACGCGTGCGGCGCCCGCTCGAGGGCCGCCTCGGCGAGCGCACGCTCGGTAGACGTCTCGGCAGTGTCCATCACGAACACTCCGTTGACGCGCAACTCCAGGACGCGCCCGCGGCGCAACAAGGTGATCGGGCCGCGCGGGGAGTCCCGCTCGGCCACCAGTTCGGCCGGCCCCGCCATCACGAACGCGGCAGGACGTCCGGTTCTTCCAGGTCCTGCATGGGTGGGTCGACGGTACGGAGCTTGGCATAGACGGCCCAGATCACGGCCACGATGGGGATCACCACGACCGCACCGAGGATCCCCGCCACCAACGTGCCGGAGGTGACCGCCAGGGCCACCACCACCGGATGCAGGGACACCTGCTTGCCCATCACCAGCGGCTGTAGCACGTGCCCCTCGAACTGCCCGATCAGGGCGATCGCGATCCCCACGATCACCGCGTTCCAGACACCGTTCGCTGCCAGCGCCACGATCATCGCCACGATCATCGCGGCCGGTGCACCGACCAGCGGGATGAACGCACCGATGAAGACCAGCACCGCCAGCGGGGCAGCGAGCGGCACTCCCGCGATGAGCAGCAGGATCAGCGCGAGCACCCCGTCCACGAGGGCGATGATCACCGTGCCGCGCGCGTAGCCGGAGAACGTGTACCACCCGACTCCGCCAGCGGCGATCCACTGTGGCCGCACCCGTGCGGGCAGCTGGTTGATGAACCACCGCCACATCTCGTCCCCGCGGGCCAGGAAGAACACGGTGCAGAATGTGGCCAACGCCAGGATCGCGAACGTGACGAAGACCGACCCGGCACCCTCGGCCGCTCGGTCCAGCAGCTCGGACTGGTTCTCCCGAATCCACTGCAGCCCTGTGTCGGACCACTCCCGCAACTGGTCGGCGGTGATCGAAACACCGAACGGGAGATTCTCGGCCAGGTCCCACAGTTCGTTGATACCGGCGGTGAACTCTTCCGAGAGGTCCTCCCACTGACCGGTGACCGAGCGGACCACGTACGTGACCATCCCGCCGATCACCAGGATGGCGCCGAAGATCGACAGCGCCGTGGCCAGAGCCCGCGGCATCACCTTGTCCATCAGGTTCACGAACGGGCGCAGCACGGAGGCGAACACCAGCGCGAGGAAGACGGCGATGAAGACCAGCTGGATCTTCGCCGTCGCCCACACCAGCAGGGCCACCACGGCCACCACCACGAGCAGCCGCCACGACCAGCCGCCTGCCTTGACCATCCATCGCGGGACACCATCGCCGGTGGCGTCAGAGCTCAGGTGCCGCTCCGGGAGCCGGTGCGGGTGCAGCCTCGCGCCCCGGGCTGGGGAACGGACGAGCTTCGGCATGGCCGGTGCCTTGGCCGTAGCTCTGCGACGGGTGGTGATCTTCACGTGAGTCAGTCTGCCGCAGTCACCGTAGTTCTCGCGATGGATGCGACCGCTGTGTCGACGTGCCTAGTGGCGCAGCAACCCTGCCCACAGCTGCACCTGGTACAGGTCGTCCCGGGTACGCGCCTGGCGAGCGGGATCCTGCCAGGTCTCCCACTGCCACAGGATCGACTCCACGCTGCGAGCCAGCGCCCACTCACAGATACGGCGAGCCGGAACGCCGAGCGTGGTCTCGGCGAGTCGGACCCGTGCGGCGATCTCGGCCGGGGGATCGGGGTACCGGAACGGCTGGTCGAGCTGGGAGAGCAATGGCCACAGGTCGTAGCCGGGATCACCGGCCATCGGCTTCGGGTCGATCGCCAGCCAGTGACCGGTGCGCCCGTGCGGGGCGTCCAGCAGCACGTTCCCCGGGTTCAGGTCACCGTGCAGCAGCACCGTCGGACCGGGCATCGCCCCCGGGCTCCCGAACGCGCGCAACAGCTCCACCCCCCAGTGGATCGGCTCGACGGCGTCGGGGTACAGATGCGCCCAGCGTGCGGCCCGCTCGGTGGCGAGTCCCGCCCAGTAGGCGCTGACCTCCACCTGGGAGGGCACGTGCTCGGTCAACGGAGCGCCGTGCAGGTTCGCCAGCACGTCCAGCCCGGCCTGCAGGCGCGCCGGTGCCGGGGTGGCCTCGTGCAACATCGGAGTGCCCGGGTGTGCCCGGCGCAGCAGCAGTGCCCAGTCCTGCTCGTGCTGGTCGAGCAGCTCCACGGCAGCCAGTCCGTGCCACATCCGCAGTGCCGCCGCCTCGTACTTGGCTTCGTCGTGCGGGAACGAGATCTTCAGCACCACGGGGGTGCCGTCGGCTGTGGTGCCCGGTGCCGTCCAGGCAGCGGTGCCCACCCCGAACGGTTCCGACAGCTGCAGGTGCCACCGTGCCACCGCGCGGTGCACCAGACCAGGCAGTCGGTCCAGCCATGCGGCACCGGCCGGGGTCGACCCGGCACCCTCCGCGAGGGACGGTGGGATCGGCACTGGGCCGGGTGGCCCTCCGGCGGTATCACCGTGGACGGCAGTGCGGGCGTCTGGTGGGCTCACGGTGCCAGGTTATCGAGCACGTACGCTTCCAGGGTGCCCGAGATCGAACTGACGGCGGACTGCGCCTCTTGTGTAGGCCTATGCTGCGTGGCGCTCGGGTTCAGTGCCTCCGCTGACTTCGCCTTCGACAAGGCCCCGGGCGAGCCATGCCGCAACCTGCAACCCGATCACGGATGTGGAGTGCATGCCGGACTGCGCTCCCGCGGGATGGTCGGGTGCACCGTGTTCGACTGCCAAGGCGCCGGGCAGCACACCACTGCCGCCTTCGCCGAGGCTGCCGAGCGTGGCGGGGTTCCGGCAGCCGACTGGCGCGAGCCTGCCGTGGCCTCGCAGATGTTCGCGGTCTTCGCCCGGATGCGCCGGTGGCACGATGCGGTGTGGCATCTGCAGCACGCATCGCAACTGGACGTCGATGATGACCTGCTCGCCCAGGTGAGACGCGAGCTCGACCTGACCAGCGCCGTCGGGAACGCCCGACTGGAGGACCTCCCGGAAGACGCTGCAGTCGAGGAGTTGTGGGGCCGGATCGGCCCCCTCCTCGCTGCGGTCAGCGAGCAGGTGCGCACCGAGACGGTCGCCGAGCCGGACGAGCTGCGTGGGGCGGACCTGGCCGGTGCCGGGATGCGCGGGTACGGGATGCGCGCGGCGAATCTGCGCGGAGCCATGCTGGTAGGCGCCGACCTACGGGATGCGGACCTGCGAAAGGTGGACCTGGCCGGAGCTGACCTGCGCGGAACGCGGCTGCATGGCGCGGACCTCACCGGCGCACTGTTCTGCACGCAGTCTCAGCTCGACGCGGCGATCGGTGACGATCGCACCAGGGTGCCAGTGGGATGCCGGCACCCGGCTCACTGGGAACTATCCGTGCTGGATGTGAGCGACACCGGAATATGAGGCACATCACACCATGACGGCGTGAGGATCCGGTCGTCGATAGCACGTATGAGGTGATGGCCACGGGGGAGGTGGCGATCCCGCTGTTGCCTCCTACCCAAAAGGTGATCACTCGTGACCACACGCATCCCTCGGCGGCGCCACATGCGCGCTGCGATCGTCGCGCTGCTTGGCGCCTGCCTGACCCTGCCGGCGATCCCGGCCACGGCACAACCCACGAACAGCGACCTGGAGCCGTTCGGCTGCCAGGGAGGCGGAATCCTCACTCAGGTCAGCGGGAACTACTTCGTGGATCTGGCCACCGGGGACTACGAACCGATGCCTGCGGTCCCTGAGCTCATGAACGGGGTCGGCTTCAACCCGACCGACAACCTGGTGTACGGCTGGGCGTACGGAGGGGAAGGAATCGGGCGCTTCGGCGCCGACGGCGGGTACGAGTTCCTCGGGCTTCCGGACGGATTGACGGTGGACAACTGGAACACCGGTGACGTGGACGCCGAGGGCTACCTCTGGCTCGCCACCTCCGGCAGGCGCGTGAACTGGGCGCAGATCGATGTGCGGGCCGGTTCGGACACGTTCGGCGAGCTTGTCGACTCCGGAATGGTCGAACGGCCGGCCGGCGTCGCGAGCAGTTCCGTGGACTGGGCGTTCTCACCCACGGACCCGACGGGCCTCTACCTGCTCGGGTTCGGCGACGGCGCCCGTACCCAGCTGGTGCTGGATCGATTCGACACGGGCACGCACACCCGGGAGAAGGTGGCCGACCTGGGGACCTTCGAGGGAGTGCGAGCGTTCGGCGCCCTGTACGCCGACGCGGACGGCTTCGTGTACGGCTCGGACAACGACTCCGGCACCATCGTGCGGGCCGACATCGCGGCCGGAACCGCCGATGTCTTCAGCGCCGGCCCGGCCAGCTCGGTGAACGACGGTGCGGCTTGCGCGTCCACGATCATCCCGCTGGACTTCGGCGACGCCCCGGACAGTTACGGGTCGTTACTGGCCGACGACGGTCCGCGACACGCGCTGCGGGAGTGGACCGAGGATGTGGCACCACTTCAGCTCGGCAGCTCGGTCACCCGGGAGCCGGACGCCCTCACAGCGGACGCTGACGATGCCCTGGCCACGGCGCCCGAGGCGATCGCCGGGGTTCCGACATCGGTGGAGGTGGAGGTCACGAACTCCACCGATACCGGCGCCCTGCTCTCTGCCTGGTTCGACACCGCGATCGACGGCGCGTTCGACGAGACCGACGCCATCGCGCCGGTCGAGATCCCCGCAGGGTCCGGAACGACCACAGTGAGCCTGGAGCTTCCCGCCGCATCCGCGCACGGTGAGAGCTGGCTGCGGTTGCGCCTCGCCGACGCTGACACACTCACACCGATGGGCCCGGCCTCCGGCGGCGAGGTCGAGGACTGGCCGGTGCAGGTGAGTGCGGGAACCCCCGGGATCACCGTGGTCAAGGACGTCGCGGAGGCGACCTTCGCTGCTGCGGGGGACACCCTCGACTACAGCGTCGAGGTGACGAACTCCGGCGACGTCCCGCTGACCGAGGTCGAGGTTGCCGACCCGCTGTGCACGCTCAGCGGCGGCCGCGACACCCTCGACGTTGCGGAGTCCACCACGTTCACCTGCACCTATGAGGTCACCGCAGAGGACGTCTCGGCAGAGTCGGTCGTGAACACGGTGAGCGCGACTGGGTCCGATCAGTTCGGCACCGTGGCGACAGCGTCCGACGACGCGACTGCGACCTATGAGTTGACCGAACCGACCGAGGACCCGACGGACGAACCGAGTGGGCCGAGCGATCCGCTCGAGCCGAGCGACGGGCCGGAGACGGAAGCCCCGACAGCGGACTCGACTGAGAATGCGGCAGGAACGACGGATACCGCCACCGGCACAGGGTCACTTCCCCGTACTGGCGCGTCACCCGGGATGTTGGCCGCCATCGGGGCCGCGCTCCTCGCGGCTCTCACGGGAGCCACGCTGCTGATCATGCGCCGCCGCGCCATCGGCTGACCGTGTTGCGCAGGTGCCGGGCCGGCTTCGCACCGGCTCGGCACCTGCTCAGACACCCCCGGCGTAGCCCTGCTGCCGCCATGCCTCGAAGGTGGCGATCGCCGCCGAGTTGGACAGGTTCAGTGACCGCACCCCCGGGTGCATAGGGATCCGAACGAGCGCGGTGAGCCGGTCGTCGGCGAGCACGTGCTCGGGCAGGCCGTCCGGTTCGGGACCGAACAGCAGTGCGTCTCCCGGCTGGTAAGCCACCTCGGCGAACGATGCCTTGGTGCGCCCGGTGAACGCATAGATGCGCCCGGAACCATGCTGACCCAGGTGTGCCAGGGTCGCCTCCAGGTCGGGGTGCACATGCACCCGGGCGAGATCGTGATAGTCCAGGCCGGCGCGACGCAGCTTGGCGTCGGAGAGGTCGAACCCGAGCGGCTCCACCAGGTGCAACGTCGCTCCCGTGGCCGCCGTCATCCGGATCGCGTTACCCGTGTTCGGCGGGATCCGGGGCTCGTAGAAGACGATGTGGAACACAGCAGGCCACAGTAGCGGCTCAGATGCTCAGCGTGAGGGCCATGTCCAGGCGGGACGGTCCAACGGTCCCTCCTGACCATCGATCCGGGTCTCACCGAGCTCTTTCACGAGGTGCACGTGCTCGGCGCCCTGGCCCAGCGCTTCCTGCAACGCGGTGGCGTGGGTGACCACCACCAGCTGAGTGTCCTCGGATGCCTGCCGCATCAGGTGTGCCAGCGGCTCCAGCAGTTCCGGGTGCAGGCTCGTCTCTGGCTCGTTGAGCACCATCAGTTGCGGAGGCCGTGGGGAGAGCAGAGCCGCGGCGAGCATCAAGTAGCGCAGCGTGCCGTCGGAGAGCTCCGCGGCGTGCAGGGGACGCAGGATCCCCGGTTGGTGCAGCTGGACCGAGAACCGCCCGGCAACGACCTCGATCTCCACCCGGCTGTCATCGAACGCCTCTGCCACTGTGGTGTGCAGCAGGTCGGCCTTGCCGATCTCCTCGATCGTGGCGAGTGCGCTCGGCAGGTCTGAGCCGTCCGCGGCCAGTGCCGGTGTGCGGGTCCCGACGACGCCCCCTCGCGCGGGCGCATCGGCGTCCGTGCGCAGATGGTCGTAGAAGCGCCACCCACGCAGGGATTCGCGCAGGGTTACCAGCTCCGGCGCCCGGGCCGGGTCCGACAGTGTCGTGACACAGGAGTCCCCGGGCGTGAGCGCGTGGGTGAGTTCGCGCCAGCCTGTCTCGTCCCGCACGGTGACCAGGGGGCCGTGACGGCGTACCAGCTGTGCTCCTGGGCGGGCGAGCGGGCCGTTCCAGACAGTTTCGGCCTTGATCTCTGGATCGAGTCCGAATCGCGTAGGCAGGCCATCCGGTTGGGGGAGTCCGAGGTCCATCGCGTAGCTCAGGTCCTCGGAGGCGAACCCGACCTGCAGCCGGACCGGACCCGTGCGGCGGGTTCCCTGCACCGGCACCTCCCCGCGGTGCATCGCGCCACTGAGCCGCTCCGGACCGGCCCACATCGTCGACCCCAACCCGCCCTCGGCGGCTAAAGCCGCGATCGCGGTACCGCGGGCGGAGTCGGCGAGCAGCCGGAGCGCGCGGTAGAGACTGGACTTCCCGCTCCCGTTCGCTCCCGTGACGACGGTCAGTTGCCCGAGTGGCACCACGAGGTCCCGCAACGACCGGTATCCCTGGACGGCGAGGGTGGTGAGCATCCGGCCAGACTATGCGCTCGGTGGGACACCGCCGCAGGTACCGCCAGCGGTCAGCGGCCCCTCCCCGCGCGATCTCGTCGAGATCGGCGATGTGTTCGGATTTGCCCCCGAGACCCTGGTGCAGCGTGCTGCGCGCTTCCGCAAGGGGCAAGGGCTCTTCGCGGGTGGGTTCGTCGAGGAGCCGACGGTGGTGCAGATGGGTGCCCGGCTGTGCCGCGAAGGCGGCGGTGACGTCCCGGTCCCGCTCGGCTGATCGGGTGCGGAGTCAGGGACGGAGCAGGGCCCGCACCGTGTCGATCGTATCGGCCTCCGCGGCCGGCTTATCGTCGCGGTAGCGCACCACCCGCGCGAACCTGAGCGCGATGCCGCCGGGATAGCGGGTGGAGCGTTGCACCCCGTCGACGGCGATCTCCACCACCTGCTCCGGGCGCACCAGCACACCGGCATCAATGCGTTCGGTGGTGAGCTCAGTGAACCGCTGGGTCTGCCAGGTCAGCATCGCGTCGGTGAGGCCCTTGAACGTCTTGCCCACCATCACCAGGCTGCCGGCGTCGCCGTAGCGGCCTTCGGGGTCGCGCGCACCCAGGTGCAGGTTGGACAGCCACCCGGTCCGTCGCCCGTACCCCCACTCCGCGCCCAGCACCACCAGATCGACGGTGTGCACCGGCTTCACCTTCAGCCAGGCGGACCCGCGCCGCCCCGCCGCGTACACCGAGTCCACGCCCTTGACCAGCACGCCCTCATGACCGGCGGCGAGCGAGTCCGCCAGCACCTGCTCGGCGACGGCCGGGTCGTCGGTGATCGTGCCGGGCACCATCAGGTCACCGGCGATCCGGGCGAGCAGCTCGAGGCGCTCGGTCAACCGTGAATCGATCAGGTCGCGACCGTCCAGGTGCAGCACGTCGAAGAACCAGGGCCGCAGCACCACCTCACCGGCCTCGCTGCCGAAGCGGGCCATCGAGTCCTGGAACAGGCGCGGCGCACCGTCGTCGGTCAGGGCGAGCGTCTCCCCGTCCAGGATCACCGTCTCCACCGGCAGGCTGCGGACCGACTCGACGATCTCCGGCACGCGGTCGGTGATCTCAGCCAGGCTGCGGGTATACACCCGCACCTCCTGGCCACGGCGGTGCACCTGGATCCGTGCGCCGTCCAGCTTGGCCTGCACAGCGGCCCTCCCGACGGCGGTCATCGCCTCGGTCGGAGTGGTTGCAGTGCCGGCGAGCATCGGCAGGACCGGGGTGCCCACGCGCAGGCCGACCTCGGTGAGATCCGCGCCGGTGCGCGCAAGCCGCGCCGTCTCGCCGAGGTCACCGGTGAGCATCGCGGCGCGGCGCACCACGGCGAGGGGCAGGTCCGCGGCGCGCGCCACGGCGTCGGTGAGCACACCGTCCAGGGCGCCGGTGCGCATGTCGCCGAGGATGACTCTGATCAGCACGTCCTGCTCCGGCTCGGTGGCCCGGCTGAACAGACCGGTGAGCAGCTCGGCGCGGCGTGCCTGGGACCCGGGGCCGTGCGTGCCCGCCAGCTCGGTGAAGGCCTGGTCCACCTCGAGCACGGTCAGGCTCGCCTCGGCTGCTGCATCACCGCGCATGTCCTGGAGGGTGCGCCAGCCCACGCCCAGCCGGCCCTGGCGCACTCGCCCGAGCAGCATCCCGACGGCGGCCCTCACCTCTCCCGGATCGAGCACCCGGAGCAACTCGGCCAGGGCCGTGATCTTCGCTGTGCGCGAGCGGGTACTGCCGACCGTGCGAGTGACACGATCGAGCTCGGCTATCGGCGTGCTGGGCACCGGCTCAGTGTGCCACCAGGATGTGACAGGCGTCAGTGTGCCCGGGCGCGGACCGTGACGATCTGGAAGGCGTGCAGGTCGAGCTCGAGCTGGTCTGCGACCGGCCCGGCGTCGGAATCGAGCACTCGTTCGAGCAGGTCGACCTGCCGGATCTGCGCGCCGTTCACCACGATCCGGGCCCGGGTGGGGCGTCCATAGGCTTCGTGCACGCGCACGATCAGGTCGCCGGTGCCGTCCTCGGCCAGCTTCACCGTGTGCAGCACCACGCCGTCGCCGAACGCCTGCGCCACTGGCGCGATCTCGCGGCCGTCACCGCGGGCGGTCCGCAACGGGGTATCCATGTCGTAGGCCTCGTCCACGGCGCCGGACACGTCCGGGGTCAGCACCAGGCGAGTGCGGAAGGTGTGCCGGCCCTGATCGCTCTCCGGATCGGGATACAGCGGCCCTCGCAGCAGCGTCTGCCGGACCTGGGTGAGGTACTCCTGCGCGGGGAGGCGGGCGACGTCGTGGCCGTAGGTGGAGTCGTTCACCACCGCCGCACCGACGACACCGTCGCTGACGTGCAGCCAGCGATGGGCGACGATCTCGAACCGCGCCTCGTCCCACGAGGTGTTCTCGTGCGTGGGGCGCACTACATGACCGAACTGGGTCTCGGCGGCGGAGGTGCGCGCGTCGATCCGGAACGGGTGGGCCAGCTTGAGCAGGCGCTGGCGTTCGTGCCAGTCCACCTCGGTGACGATGTCCACGACCGGTCGGTCCGGCGCCAGGGTGACCACCTGCTCCACCCGGGACGCACCCACGGTGCGGGTGATGTGCACCGCCGGTGTGCCGTCGTCGGCGATCCGTACCTCGGCGGTGCCGTCAGCGGGCACGGTCAGCTCACGGTAGTGCGCGTCGATGTCCCAGGCGTCCCAGTCCGTGGGGATGTCCTGGTGCAGGTCCAGGGTGTTCCCTGGAGCGTCCGGGCTGAACAACGAGCGCCCGGACGCGTGGTCGAGGAGCTCGACGAAGGTGCCGTCGGCGGCGACCTGCAGCTCCAGGTGGGAGGTGCGCAGCACGTGCCGGTCGCCAGACCTCTCCACGCTCACCTGCTGGTTCGGCGGCGCCGGTTCGGCCACCCCACCGAGCGGAGGGATCCCGGCGCGCGGGAACGGTGCGCCGTTCACGGTCAGCGTCTGCTCGCCGGTACCGGCGAGGATGTCCAAGGCATCGGCGATGATCTGCTCGAGCGCGTCACGGTCCTCGCCGTGCATCCGTTCGGCGTCGGCGTGCACCCAGGAGATCGAGCTGCCGGGCAGGATGTCGTGGAACTGCAGCAGCAGCGTGCGCTCCCAGATCCGGGCCAGCTCCTCCTGCGGATAGGCCGCGCCGGCGCGCACGCTGGCGGTGGCGGCCCACAGCTCGGCCTCGCGCAGCAGCGCCTCGGCGCGCCGGTTGCCGTACTTGGTGCGGGCCTGTGAGGAGTAGGTGCCGCGGTGCAGCTCCAGGTACATCTCCCCGGTCCAGGTGGCCGGGTCGGCGTCCTGCGCCTCGGCCTCGGCCTCGGCGAAGAACTCCGACGGCGCACCGAACCGTACCCGCGGAAGGCCTTCCACGTCCGCGGCACGGCGGCCGGCCTCGAGCATCTCTCGGGTGGGCCCACCACCGCCGTCGCCGTATCCGAACGGCACGATGCCGCCGGAGAAATCGGCGTGGTCGGCGAAGTTGCCGTGCGCGTAGCCGAGCTCGACGGGGGAGAGGTCGGAGTTGTAGGTGTCCACCGGGGTGAAGTGGGTGAGGATCCGGGAGCCGTCGATGCCCTCCCAGGTGAAAGTGTGGTGCGGCATCCGGTTGCTGCGGTTCCAGGACATCTTCTGCCCGAAGAACCAGTGTGCTCCGGCCAGGCGGGCGATCTGGGGGAACGCGCCGGTGTAGCCGAAGCTGTCCGGCAGCCACACCTCCGGGCACTCGATGCCGAACTCGCGCATGAAGAAGCCCTGACCGGCCACGAACTGGCGCACCAGGGACTCACCGCTGGGCATGTTCGTGTCGGACTCCACCCACATCCCGCCCACGGGCACGAACTGGCCCCGCGCGACGGCGTCGGAGATCCGCGTGTACAGATCCGGGTAGTGCTCCTTCATCCACGCGAACTGCTGGGCGGAGGAGCAGGCGAACACGAAGTCCGGGTTGTCCTCCATCAGGGTGACCACGTTGGAGAAGGTGCGTGCGCACTTGCGGATCGTCTCCCGCAGCGGCCACAGCCACGCCGAGTCGATGTGCGCATGTCCGACGGCGGTCAGCGTCATCGCACTGGCATGCGCCGGGGTGGTCAGCACTGCGGTGAGCCGTTCGCGGGCTGCTGCAGCGGTTCCGGGAACGTCGGTCGGGTCGAGTACGGCGAGCATCCGCTCGATCGCGGCCAGGATCAGGTCGCGCCGGCGCACGTCGGTGCCGTCGTTGGTGGCGATCCCGCGCAGCAGGTCCACGTCATGGGCGAGGGCGACGACCTCGGCCTCGGGCACCACGACGTGCGCACCGGCGAATCGGTAGATCTCCTCCTCGCCGGCGCTCTCCCAGCTGCCCAGGTGGGCGAGCGGGATCAGGTTCGTGCCGTGGGCGTTGTTCAAGGTGGGGTTGGCGGCGGCCTCGACCCAGTACTCGATGGCCGCGCCCGGACCCACCTGGAGCGGCACGCGGTGATTCAGTGGGGAGAGTGCGCGGACCACTGATCCGTCCGTGGTGTACACCAGCCCCTCGGCCTGGAATCCGGACTGCGCCGTGGTGAAGCCCAGGTCGATCTCGAGCTCGGCCGCGACTGCGGTGCGTGCGTCCCACTCACCGGGGACGGCGCCGCTGACGTGCATCCACACGGTGTCCCAGGCACGGCCCCACGAGTCGCCGACGGCGAGAGGGGTGAGGTCGCCGCGGGTGCCGTCGGCGAACGAGACGGGCTCGCCCCCGACCCGTCGAGCGGAGACCGTGAGCGGACTGCGATAGCGGATCCGCGCGGGACGGATCACCTCGCGGACCGCGCGGTCCAGGCGCCGGACGATCTGGGTGGAAGCATCCTGCTGGCGGATCTCGGTCATCTGTCTCGTCCCTTCAGACCGCATCGGCGCGGCGTCGGTTCTGCGGTCGCTAGTTAGTCAACCATATGGAATTACAAGAAGGGTGTCATGGCGGGCTGCTAGGGCGCACGGAGGCGGTGTGGGCCACGTGCCCGTGCGGTCGGTGGCGTCGGGTCTCAGTGCGGGAGGAACAGCTGTGTCGGTGCATTGAAGGTGCTGGACCACATCGCCAGCGACGCTGCACCCACGGCGCCCACCTGGTTGCCGATCGACGTCCCGCGGACGGTGACCGGGTGCACCGCACGGCCGATGAACATCCGTGTCACGACGTCCGGAACGATCCGCAGGATCGTGGGCGCGAACGGCTCCCACTGGGGTCCGCCGAAGACGATCGTGTCCAGGTCGAGCAGGTTGGCGAGCTGACCGGTGATCCGGCCCAGGCCACGTGCGGCGCGCTCGACGATCTCCACCGCCTCGGCCTGGCCGGAATCAGCGAGGTGGCACAGTTCGGTGAGCGCAGCGCCCAGGGCGCGAGCGTCTCCGATGTCGACCGCGGGCAGAACGCCACGGACCGTGCCCTCGCCGACAAGGTTGCGCGGCAGGATCGTGCTCTCCAGGCAGCCACGGCCGCCGCAGAAGCAGATCGGGCCGTTCGGATCGGCGTTCATGTGGCCGATGTTGCCGCTGGAGCCTCGCATCACCTCGCCGTCGAGCACCAGGCCGGCTGCGATTCCGGTGCCGATGTAGACGAAGGCCATGTTGCGCGGGCCGTCCTCGGCGTTCCACATCTCTCCGACGGCGACCGCCGTCGAGTCCTTGTCGATCGTGACGGGAAGGTCGAGCCGGCGTTCCAGGTCGGTCCGCAGCGGCACGCGTTCCCACCCCACCAGGTAGGGGGCGCCGACCACGGCGCCGGTGCGCACATCGATCGGACCGGGTGTTCCCACGCCCAGTCCGGCCAGGCGGTCGGCCGGGATGCCGGAGTCGGCGATGAGGGAGCGGATCATTGCCTCGATCGCGTCGAGCACCGAGGTCGGGTCCGGTGAGGCCGGCGTCGGGATACGGACGGTGCCGACCACCTCGCCGGCGAGGTTGAGCACCACCGACGTCAGCCACGCCGGGTCGATGTGCAGACCGAGCGCGTACAGGCCTCCGGGTTCCACCTCGAAGATCGTGCGGGGGGCGCCGGCGCCGGCGTAGATCCGGCCGGACTCCTTGATCAGGCCCGCGTCGCTGAGACGGCGGCAGATATTGGACATGGTCTGCGCCGTCAGACCGGTGTGCTGCACCAGCTCGACCCTGCTGATCCCCGCCGACCGGCGGATCAGGTCCAGCACCAGCATCTTGTTGTAGTCGGCCACTCGGGGCAGGTTCGTGCCGCGCCGGCCCGGTGCTGCGGGCGCAGCTGGGTCCTCGGAGGGCGTCGGTGTCCGGCTCGGCATGCGCCGATGCTACGCAGCCCATGCCGCGTTGACAAACTCAAAATGGTGGATTTAACTGTGGCCCACTCGCATCAACGGAGAGGCAGTCACGTGAAGACATCCAGGTTCATCGCCGCCGCAGCAGTCGGCGCTCTTGCAGCGACCCTCGCCGCATGTGGTGGGGAAGGGGCGGAGCCGGACGACGGAGTTGTCCGCCTCACCTTCCGGCAGTTCGATCCTGCCGATCAGATCCAGGGACTGGTGGAAGCAGTCGACGCCTGGAACGCGGACAACCCGGACATCCAGGTCGAGCTCGAGACGCTCACCCCCAACAACCCCCAGCAGCTCGCCCGTGAGGCCAACTCCGGGTCCGGACCGGACATCGCTCACCTTGCCCTGGCGGATGTGGCGTTCCTGGCGGAGCCGAACATCCTGCTGCCGCTCGACGACCTGATGGCCGAGCAGCCGCTGGACGATGCCGACAGCCTGCTCGCCACCGAGATGACCGTCCTGGACGAGACGACATGGGCCATCCCCTGGACGGCCGACACCATGGCCATGGTCTACCGGGAGGACGTGCTCGCCGATGCAGGCGTGACTGAGACTCCGAGCGACTGGCCCGAGCTGCTCGACGTGGCGGGGCAGATCACCGACGCCTCGGGTGGTGAGGTGAGCGGCTTCTGCTTCGCAGCCGGTGCCCCACAGCAGGCGGCGCAGTGGTTCGCGATCAATTACTACATGTGGAACAACGACTTCCAACTGATCGAGAACAACGGCGGCGACTGGTCCGTCGGTGCCACCCAGGAGCAGCTGGCCGGCGCCATCGACTACTTCAACTCCTACTTCACCGAGGGCATCACCCCGACGTCGATGCAGGCGATCACCGACTACGCCGATCCGTCCATCGCGGCGGGCCTCGGTGATGGCACCTGCGCGATGACCTTCATGCCGCCCGCCGCCTTCCGGGCGGTCCAGGAGCAGGTCGACGCCGAGCTTCTCACCGCTCCCATGCCGGGAGGGCTGGACGACGGGTCGACCCACCTGGGTGGACGCGCGCTGGGCATCAACGCCAACAGCGAGCACCCGGACGAGGCGTGGCAGGTCGTGCAGTACCTGCTCAGTGCCGAGACGTTCGAGACCTACGACCAGTACCCGGCATCGGCGAGCACGCTGACCCAGCTCGACGTCGATCCGGCCGAGCAGGGATTCGTCGACCAGCTTCCGCACTCGGTGCCGTTCGTGCGCTACATCGGTGCCCCGATCACGATCGCGTCCCTGCAGGAGCTGGTGAACCAGCAGTTCTCGGCGGTGTACTCGGGCCAGGCGGACTCCGCCACGGCAGCACAGGCGATCATCGACGCCATCGAGCGCGAGCTGCAGGGCTGAGGCGGTGACGATGACGACGCGCCGGACCTCCCTGCAGGCGTACCTGTTGAGCGCTCCGGCGCTCGTCATCGTCGCCCTGCTGTTCCTGTTCCCCTCGATCTACAACGTCATCCTGTCGCTGCAGGAGATCTCCCCGTTCCAAGGCCCGGGCGACGGCGAGTGGACCGGGCTGGGCAACTTCGAGTACGTCTTCGGCAACCCGGAGTTCTGGGCGATCGCCCGGAACACGGTCTTCTGGCTCACCGCCCTGACCGTGCTGCTGCGGATCGTGTTCGGACTCGCCCTCGCCGTCGCGCTGCACTCGCCGGTGCTGCGCCGGTGGAAGGTCCGCGGGCTGGCGCGCACACTCGTGCTCATCCCGTGGATGGTGCCGCAGGTGGTCGCGATCGCCTCGTGGCGCTGGCTCCTGGACGGTAGCTCCGGTGTGCTCAACCAGGTGCTCGTCGGATCCGGGCTCACCGACTCCGGAGTGGCGTTCCTCGCCCAGACGAGCACCGTGTGGTGGAGCATCGTGGCGATCATCGTGTGGCGTGAGCTGCCCTTCGTGGTGATGGTGCTCCTTGCCGGTCTGCAGTCGATCCCCGACGAGCAGTACGAGGCTGCATCGCTCGACGGCGCCGGCCGGATCCGCGCGTTCCGCAGCATCACGGTGCCGAATCTACGGCCCGTGCTGACAGTGGTGGTGCTGGTGACCGTGATCCAGACCTTCAACAACTTCGTCTACGTCTGGCTCACCACCGGTGGCGGACCAGGCACCTATACGGCGGTGCTCGCGACCGAGCTCTACTCGATGGCGTTCTTCGCCAACAAGCTGGGCGCCGGTGCAGCCATCGGTCTGGTGATGACGATGATCATGGCCGTGTTCGCCATCCTCTACATGCGCGCGACCCGGACGGAGGACCAGTGATGAGCGCCGTGACCCAGCGGGAGGCTGCACCCGCGCCCAGCCGGCTTCGCGCGCGACGCCGGGACAGCTCAGCGCGCCGCGCGAGCGACCTCGTGCTGCTCGTGCCGCTCGCCGTGGTGCTGCTCGCCATCATCTTCCCGGTGCTGTGGATGGTCTACAGCGCCCTCCGCCCGGTGCAGGACATCGCCGCCGGCGTGAGCTGGTCGACGCTCCTGGACAACATCAGCCTGGATGCCTTCGCCCGGCTGTTCGAGGCCACGAACTTCGAGCAGTACATCCTGAACTCGCTCCTGGTGTGCCTCGTCGGCACGTTCTGCACCGTGATCGTCGCCAGCCTGGCCGGCTTTGCCCTCTCGCGCTACTCCTTCCGGGGCAGGGGAGCGATGTTCCTGTTGCTCGTGGCTACCCAGCTGCTTCCGTTCGTCGTACTGATCACACCGGTGTATCTGTTCTTCTCACAGCTCGGCCTGCTCAACAGCTACCCGGGCATCGTGCTGGTGTACGTCGCGATGACCCTGCCACTCGCGGTGCTCCTGATGAGCGGATTCTTCAACGGCGTACCGCGCACCCTGGACGAGGCGGCGCGCATGGACGGCGCATCGACCTTGACCGTGCTCGCGCGAGTGATCGCTCCGTTGGTCTGGCCGGGGATCGTGACCGTCTCGGTGACGGCGTTCATCGCGATGTGGGAGGAGTTCCTCTTCGCCCAGGTGTTCCTCACCGACGATTCGTTGAAGACCGCGCAGGTCGGCTTGGCGGGTCTGTTCGGTGAGTACGGCACCGACTGGGGCGTGGTGATGGCGGCGTCCACCATCGCTGCCGCACCGACGATCATTCTGTTCTCGTTCCTGCAGCGGCGCCTGGTGGCGGGTGTGGCCGCGGGCGCCGTCAAGGGCTGAGGGATCGTCCGCCTCTTCTCCACCGACCAATCCGACCGTGCTCTGCGAGGAACCATGACCGACTCGACCGCCCGCCCGAACATCGTCGTCCTCTATGCCGACGACCTGGGCTGGGGTGACCTCGGCTGTTTCGGCGCCGAGTTCGAGACCCCGGCCCTGGACGGCCTGTGCGCCTCCGGCGTGAAGCTGTCGCAGTGGTACTCCAACTCTCCGGTGTGTTCACCGTCGCGGGCTTCCCTGCTCACCGGGAAGTACCCGGCGCACGCAGGGGTGGAGGCGATTCTGGGCGGGACGCGACGCACCCCCGGACTGCCCCAGCAGGACACCCTCGCAAGCGAGCTGCGCCGTCGGGGGTATCGCACCGGACTGTTCGGCAAGTGGCACTTGGGAGCCTCGGACGAGTACAGCCCGAGCCAGTACGGCTTCGAGGAGACCTTCGGCATCCGCGCCGGATGCGTGGACTACTACTCGCACATCTTCTACTGGGGCGACCACAACCCGATCCACGACTTGTGGGACGACGACGAGGAGGTCTGGCTGAACGGCGAGTACCTCACCACGGTGATCGGCGACCGGGCCGCCGACTTCATCGACCGGCACGCCGACGAACCGTTCTTCTGTTTCGTCCCGTTCAACGCCCCGCACTACCCGATGCACGCTCCGGCCGAGTACATGGACCGCTTCGCCCACCTGCCCGAGGGGCGCCAGGAGATGGCGGCGATGGTGGCGGCGATGGATGACGCCGTCGGAACGATCCTGGCGGCGCTGACCGAGCACGGACTGGCTGAGAACACGCTGGTGTTCTTCTCCTCCGACAACGGCCCCTCCGCAGAGAGCCGGAACTGGCTGGACGGGGAGGAGATCTCCTACGACGGCGGCTGGGCCGGCGGTCTGCGCGGCACCAAGGGATCGGTCTTCGAGGGCGGCGTGCGCGAGCCCAGCATCATCTCCTGGCCCGCTCGGCTACCTGCTGGCGTCGAGTACGAGTCCGTCGGGATGATGATGGACGTGCTCCCCACGGTGCTGCACGCCGTGGACGGAACGCCCGCCGAGGCGGAGTCGATCGATGGCGTCTCCCTCCTGGAGGCCCTGACGGCGGCCGGTGCGCCGGGTGCGGGTGGTCCCGATCGTTCGGTGTACTGGACCTATGAGGGCCAGTGGGCCGTGCGGCGCGGCGACCTCAAGCTCGTGCACGAGGCACGTGAGGGGATGGACCCACCGGCGGCCGTGGTGCAGGCGCTCTATGACGTGACGACCGACCCGGCAGAGACCACCGACGTCTCGGCTGAACGAGGGGAGCAGCTCGCGGCACTCACCGAGGAGCTGAGCATCTTCCAGGCGAAGAACCGCGCATGGGTGGAGGCGGAGGCACCTGTTCGTTGACTGTGCGGCCATGACTCAGTCGCGGGCAGCGAGCACCCGTTCCACGCCGTTACGGATCAGGGCCACCCGGTGCTCCAGCGGGGCGCCCTGCGGGCGGCACCCGACCTTGAGGCCGCACCACACATGCGGGCCCGCCGCCGTGAGAGTGGTGGTAGCGCGGGCGTCGGTGAGCAGCGAGCCTCCGGCTCCCGTGCCGGTGCGGTCCGGGGCGAACGAGGGGTGCGCGTCGGCCCAGGGCGCCCCGTAGTCGGTGGCCACGGCAGCCACTCCGGAGAAGACCACGCCGGCCAGCACACCGGCCTCGCGGATCGACCGGACCTGCTCAGGCACCAGATCCGGATCGCCGAGCTCGATGGCTGAACGGCCCCAGTTCACCATCATGCCGGTGCCTGTGGCCGCGTCGGCGATCGCTTGAAGTTCCTCCGCCACGGAGAGGAAACCCTTGGCGGTCGGTCTGCCGCGGCTACGTTCGTCGCAGTGCTCGATGAGCGGCTCCGCACCGCCCCAGTCCCAGGCCGCGATATCCCGGAGCGACTCGGCCAGGGCAGCGGTGGTGCCGCGGGCGGCCGTGGAGGCCGGGGCGCTGTGCAACTCGACCCCGGTGACCACCTGACGGCCGAGCGCATCGTGCAGGCGCGCGACGTCGTCACGAATGGTCGCCACATCGGCCACGGCGCGAGCCCGCCCGCCCCGGTCCGCCGAGGCCAACCCGTAGTCGGGATCGTCGGTGAGCCGGTGCATCACCCCACCGATCTGGGTGATCACCATCTCCCAGCCGGCGGGGAGGTGCTCGGCGTACCAGTTCTCCTCGTGGGGGTGCAGCGACGTGATCCACGGCACCTCCAGACCTCGCACGCCGGGGATCTCGGCGATCCGGTCCAGGTACGCCCGTTCCAGCTGTGGGTCCCAGGACCGTGCCGTGGGGGAGGAGGCGTATGCACCGACGAAGACGCCAGGCGGGGACGGTGTGGGCATCGGCCTACCGATCTGTGGAGGGAGAGACTCGGTTCAGGCTATCCACCCGGCCGCCTTCGCCCTCGCGGCTACGCTCGACGCATGGACACTGTGCGGTGGGGGATCATCGGCGTCGGAGATGTCACCGAGACCAAGAGCGGGCCCGGTTTCCGCCACGCCGAACGGTCCGAGCTGGTGGCCGTGATGCGCCGGGACGGCGCGAAGGCCGCCGACTACGCCCGGCGCCACGGCGTGCCACGCTGGTATGACGACGCCGAGGCGTTGCTGAACGATCCCGAGGTGGACGCGGTCTACGTCGCCACACCGCCGGACTCGCACCGTGACTACACGGTTCGCGCGCTCGAGGCCGGCAAACCGGTCTATCTGGAGAAGCCGATGGCGCGCACTACGAGTGAGTGCGAGGAGATGCTCGCCGCCGCTGAGCGGGCCGAGCTGCCGCTGTTCGTGGCGTACTACCGGCGGTCGATGTCGCGCTTCGCCACCGTGCAGGAGCTCCTCGACGGCGGTGCCATCGGCCGGGTGCATGCCTTCCGCGTGGAGAACCTCCGTCCGGCGCCGGCCGCGGGCGACCAGGTGCCCTGGCGACTGCGCCCGGAAATCTCCGGAGGTGGGCTCTTCGTCGATCTTGCCTCGCACACGCTCGACCTGCTCGACCACCTACTCGGACCGATCACCCAGGTGCACGGGCACGCCCTGAACATCTCCGGCACCTCCCAGGCCGAAGACACGGTGAGCGGGACCTTCCAGGTGGGCTCCGCCGTCGTGGGCACGGGACTGTGGTGCTACGCGGCCGGCGAGGACCGTGACCTGGTGGAGATCATCGGCACTGAAGGGTCCCTGGCGTTTTCCAGTTTCGGCCAGGAACCGTTACGGCTGCGGACCGGTTCCGGGGTGCGCGAGATCGAGGCGCCGTACCCGGCCACGGTGCAGCAGCCGCTGATCCAGGCGGTCGTTGACGAGCTCACGGGTGTGGGAGTCTCGCCCAGTACCGGAACGAGTGCCATCCGCACGGCGCGGGTGGTCGATACGCTCCTCGCCGACTACCGGTCCGAGCACGGCTTCATCTTCGCGTAGGGATCACGGATAGCGGATGGCTGGGCCCTTCGTGCCAGCGAAGACGTCGGCGGCGTAGCCCTCGACAGGTCCATCCATGCGGGAGCACCAGGCTTCTGGCCGTCGTCGGCGCATCGCAAGGTCGTTGACCAGCCGGCGCCCGTTGTCTCTTCCGTGGCTCGATCTGCTCAGCTCGCTCCGTAAGGGCGTGCTGCCCAGCCCAAGGCGTGGGACAGCGCCGTGGCTGCCCGTGCGGTTGTCCTTCCCAGAGCATCGAGGTCTGCGACCCGCTCCTTGCGGGCGCTGACGTTGAGCGCGGCGACTACATGACCGGTCCCGTTGCGTACCGGGGCCGAGGCACCCACCAGGCCGATCTCCCACTCCTCGTCCACGGTGGCGTATCCCTGCTGGCGAATCCTGGCGACCTCTGCTGACAGGTCACTCATGCTGTGCACCCGACTGATCCGGTGCTCCGAGGCCAGATCGACATCTGCGAACCGCAGAGCCAGTTGCTTTTCGGTGTGATCGGAGCACAGCACCCGCCCGGCGGAGGTCCGATGCGCCGGTACGACGGGAGCGGTGAGCCCGGGGGCGCGGCGTCCGTGGGGGAACTGTGTGACGAGTGTCATCACATCGGTGCCGTGCAGCACACACAGGTGGACCGACTCGTCGATCTGTGTCAACAGGTCGTCCATCGGTCCGCGTGCCTCTTCCAGCATGTGCATCTCCTCGCTGCCCGCCGTGAGCGCGAAGAGTTGCCAGCCAATCTGGTATCGCCGGTTCTCGGGGTCCCGGGCGACCAGACCGACCGTTGCGAGTGCACGTAGCGCGCGCGACACCTGGCTCTTCTCGCGCCCCGTGATCTCGGCCAGCCGCGAGACGCCGAGTCCGCCGGCTCGACGTGCCTCGGGTGAGGCCAGTGCCCTCAGGAGGTCGACATCGCGGCGCAATCCGCCGCTGCTACTCACCGCTCCGCTGGTGCCCGATCCGGATCTCGTGCCTGATGCGTCGTCCGCCGCCGCATCCACCTCCGTGTAGTTGCTCATATTGCAACTCTACATGCCGATATCGCTCCGGAAGTTGCTACACCTGCAACAAGAATGATTATGTAGCGGAGGACCCACGCCGACCAAAGCCCCCGACGCCGGAGGTTGCTCCAGTTGGCATCAGTCATGGCATGAGGCAACGCCGTGCCGTACGGGCGCACCAGAAGGGCGAACATCACGTTGAAGATCACCGACATCCGGATCACCCACCTCGAGCAGAAGTTGGATCCCCCCTTCGATGCCGCATGGGATCCGGTGCCACGCACGTCGTTCGGAGCAACTCTCGTCTTCGTCGACACCGACGCCGGACTGACCGGCGTCGGTTCGGGGGACACGATGGTGGGCTTCGCAGCCCACGCCCACCACTTCATCGGCCAGGATCCCCTGCGCATGGTGCGTCACGTGGAGGCGATCGAGTCCATCAACTTTCACGCCGGCCGGTTCTGGCCGCTCGAGGTCGCTCTGTGGGACCTCGTGGGCAAGGTCTGCGGCCAGCCGGTCTCCGTGCTGTTCGGCGGGGCAGTCGATCGGCTGCCGGTGTACGCATCGTGCGGCGAGCTCAAGGCACCGCAGGACCGAGCCGAGTCTGCTCTTGCGCTCCGCGAGGAGGGCTTCCGCGCGTTGAAGATCCGGATCGACCCACGGTCGGCGAGCACCGGCATTGCCGCTGTCCGAGCGGTCCGGGACGCGGTGGGGCACGATCTCGACATCATGGTCGACCTCAACCAGGCCTGGCGCGCACCCGGTGACACCACCAGGTCGATCGACCTCCCGGCGGCACGCCGGATCGCGGAGGAGTTGCGTGAGCTCGACATCCTCTGGCTGGAAGAGCCGCTCAAGGGCGATGACCACCGTGGTCTCGCCGACCTGCGTCGCAGTACGGGTGTCCGCATCGCCGGCGGTGAGATGACGCAGACCTTCGGTGACTCCCTCGCTCTTCTCGAGGCCGACGCCTACGACGTGTATCAGAACGATGTCGTCCTGGCGGCAGGAATGCACCGCTCGCGACAGCTGGCCGAGCTCGCCAAGGCTCGCAACCGCACATTCACGCCGCACACGTGGAGCAACGGAATCGGACTGCTGGCCAATCTGCACGTCGCTGCAGGAGTGGGAGCCGGCCCGTACCTGGAGTACCCCTACGACCCGCCGAACTGGACGCCCGAACGGCGTGACTTCATGCTCGCTGAGCCGTTGCGCATCGATTCCGACGGTTGCCTACCGGTGCCGTCGACCCCGGGCCTGGGGATCGCCCTGGCCCCGGAGGTTGTATGAGCCTTCTCGACTTCGTCGTCGAGCGTCGGGAGGACCTGCTGGAAGCCGCCCTGGGTCACCTGACGATCGTGGGTGTCAGCTTGCTGTGCGCGACGGTGATCGGAGTACTGCTTGCCGTACTGACCTACCGCAGCCGGCTCGGCTCTTCCCTGGCCGTCGGATCGACCTCGATCATCCTGATGGTCCCGTCCTTCGCCCTGCTCGGCCTGCTCATTCCGCCGTTCGGGCTGGGCTTCACACCGGTGGCCATCGCACTCACCCTGTACGCGCTGCTGCCCATCGTGCGCAACGCGACCGTGGCGCTGCGCACGAACGATGCCGCGGTGCTCGAGGCTGCCGCGGGTGTGGGGATGGGTCGGCTGTCGAGCCTGCTGCGGGTGGAGCTCCCGCTCGCCTGGCCGGTGATCCTCGCGGGGATTCGGTTTTCTGCCCAACTCATCCTGGGCATCGCCACGGTGGCTGCCTACGTCAACGGGCCCGGTTTCGGTCAACTGGTCTTCCGGGGCCTGTCCACCTTCGGGGGGCCCAACTCCCTCAATCTCGCACTGTCCGGCACCTTCGGAGTTCTCGTGCTCGCGATCATGGCCGATCTCGCCTTCGCCGCACTGCGGCGCCTGACCATCCCGGAGGTACGCCGTGGCTGAACCGATGATCCGCTTGGCCGAGTTGACCAAGACCTATCCAGGGCAGCAGCACCCGGCCGTGGACGGAATCTCCATGGAGGTCGCGGAAGGCGAGATCGTCGTGCTCGTCGGACCTTCCGGGTGCGGCAAGACCACGACCCTCAAGATGATCAACCGCATCATCGAGCCGACGTCTGGCCGAATCTTCGTCGGCGGCGAGGACGTCACCCACATCGATGCGACGAGCCTGCGCCGACGGATCGGCTACGTCATCCAGCAGGGCGGGCTCTTCCCGCACATGACGGTGGCCGGAAACATCGGGATCGTGCCCTCGTTGTTGGGCTGGGACAAGAAGCGCACGGCGGCGCGCACCGACGAGCTGCTCGAGCTGATCGGCCTGGAGCCGGCGCTCTACCGTCAGAAGTACCCGCAGCAGCTCTCCGGTGGCCAGCAGCAACGGGTCGGAGTGGCACGCGCGTTGGCCGCCGACCCGCCGGTTCTGCTCATGGATGAACCGTTCGGCGCCGTGGATCCGATCGCCCGGGCGGGTCTGCAGGACGAGCTCCTGCAGATTCAGTCGGAGGTGCGCAAGACGATTGTCTTCGTCACGCACGACATCGATGAGGCGGTCAAGATCGGCGATCGGATCGCCGTGCTGCAGGACGGCGCGCACATTGCTCAACTCGACGGGCCGGGACGGCTGCTCGCCTCACCTGCCAACGCATTCGTCGAGCAGTTCGTCGGGGCAGGTGCGCAGATCCGTGGACTAAGTCTGAGTCAGGTCGCCGAGCTTGATCTGGAGCCCGTACCAGCTGACGCAGCCGCATGGGAGACCATCGCCCCGCAGGCGACCCTGCACGCAGCCTTGGACCGCCTGCTCACCGCTCCCGGCCACGCCCTCGCGGTCGTCGGCGGTGATGGACGAGCCCTCGGCGCGCTGACCGTGCCCACGCTGCTCACAGCGATCGACCGGCGGAACGCGGGCTGGGACGCCGAGCTGGATCCCGGTGAGGCGCGATGAGCGTCGACACCGAGCACCGCGGTGCGGACCGGGGCACGACTGCGCGACCAACCATTCTGGCGCGCGGTTGGACTGCCTACGCGGTGCGCCCCGTCCTCCTTGCCGCACTGTGTGCAGCGACCTGGTGGTGGATCTCGGCACGCGAGCTGGACTCCATCGAGGCACGCATCCTCACCGCAGACAACCTCTCCACCGCTCTGCTCGAGCATGTGCGTCTGAGCCTGGTCTCGTTCGCCATCGTGCTGGTTCTGGCCGTGCCGATCGGCGTCGTCGTGACCCGCCGTTATGGGCGGTG
This sequence comes from Ruania alba, assembly GCF_900105765.1. NCBI lineage: Bacteria > Bacillati > Actinomycetota > Actinomycetes > Micrococcales > Ruaniaceae > Ruania > Ruania alba. The sequence continues at coordinate 1,841,868 of NZ_FNTX01000001.1, read as the reverse complement.
GCTCATCCCGGTTGTCACCGCCCTGGGCAACCTCGGGCAGGCTGTACCGAAGATCGGTTTGCTCATCGTCCTGGCGATCATCTTTGGTCTCGGCTTCAAGATCGCCGTCGCTGGTCTCGTCGTAGGAGCGGTGCTGGTGCTGCTGACGAACACCGTGGCCGGGCTGCTCGCCATCGAACGTTCCACCCTCGAAGCCGCGCGAGGAATGGGTATGGGACCGCTGACCGTGCTGCTGCGGGTCGAACTGCCGCTGGCTGTACCGGTCATCGCGGCTGGTGCCCGCACAGCCCTGACTTTGATCGTCTCCTATGGAGTCATCGCTGTCTTCGTCAACGCCGGGGGACTGGGCGGTGTCCTGCTCACCGGCATCGACGTCTCCCGGGTGTCGATCACGTTCGTCGGCGCCGTCCTGAGCGTCACTCTCGCCCTCATGGCCGACTGGCTCGGCTGGATCGCCGAGGACCTACTGACCCCACGTGGCCTCGCCGCCAGGTGAGGCGTTCTCCCAACGAAGAAGGAAGTGTCTCTATGCGTCTGCGCCCCACGATCACTGTCCCGGTGTTGCTCTCTGCAAGTCTCCTACTGACCGCCTGCAGCGACGCCGGATCCTCCGCCGACGGAGGTGACGGCCCGTTGGCCGGTGCCGAGTTGACGGTGGGTTCGAAGAGCTTCGCCGAGAGCATCATCCTCAGTTACATGGCCATGGCCGTCCTGGAGGACGCCGGCGCCACCGTGCAGGACGAGACCGGGATCGAGAGCAGCGCCAATGTCCGCACTGCGCTGACTTCCGGCGACATCGACCTGTACTGGGAGTACACCGGCACCGGATGGATCTCCTACCTAGGGGAGACGGAGCCGTTGGATGATGCGCAAGAGCAGTTCGATGCCGTGGCCGAAGCCGATCTGGAGGAGAACAGCATCGCCTGGCTCGCGCGCTCACCAATCAACAACGCCTACGCGATCGCCGCGAACACTCAGACGGCCGAGGAACTGGGAGTTTCGACGATGTCCGATCTGGGGACACTGCTGGCAGAGGACCCCGATGCCCTGACCATGTGCGTGGAGTCGGAGTTCGCGGCCCGGGATGACGGTCTGCCCGGAGTGCTCGAGGCATACGACCTCCAATCTCTCCCCGAGGAGAACATCAGCACTGTCGGCGAGGCGATCATCTACACCGAGCTCCGCGACGGCGGTACCTGCAACTTCGGTGAAGTCTTCGCCACCGATGCACGCATCTCGGCGTTCGGCCTCACCGTCCTCGAGGACGACCGAACCTTCTTCCCGATCTACAACGCCTCGCCGACCGTGCGGGCGGAGACGGACGAGAACTACCCCGAGATCGCCGAGCTCCTCACGCCGATCGCCGAGGCCCTCGACAACGAAACCATGGCCGCGCTCAACGCCGAGGTTGACCTCGAAGGGCGCACCGCGGAGGACGTCGCCGAGGAGTGGCTCACCGAGAAGGGATTCCTCGACTGACGGCCCTCGGACCGCGATGTGGCCCTCGGCAGTCGCCTGAGCCACCGAGGGCCACATCGTTCACCTAGCCGGAGATCGTGCCGCCGACCGATACTGGTGTGATGAGCGCCACGGATGGGTCGCCAGGACGTCACGAGTCCACGGAGGAGCGAGCCGACAGGAACTGGGACGAGCTGCTGCAGGAGCTGCGTGTCACGCAGACGGGCACCCAGATCCTCACGGGTTTTCTGCTCACCTTGCCGTTCCAGCAACGATTCACAGATCTGCGTAGCGATCAGGTGGTCATCTATCTGTGCCTGGTGTGTCTCGGCCTCGCCACCACCGCGTTCGCGGTCGCGCCTGTGAGTATCCACCGCATGTTGTTCCAGCGACGCCGGAAACCGGAGATCGTTCGGATGGCCAATGGGATCGCACGATTCGCACTGGCGACCCTCGGACTCCTCGTTGCGGGCATCGTGCTCTTCGTCTTCGACGTCGTCGTGGGCAGGGGAGCAGCGATGGTGGCGGCGGGCGCTGCGGCGCTCTTGGCAGCGGTGCTCTGGCTGGCTCTGCCCCTGCGCCTCCGCGGACGCGGCGGGTAATCAAGGGGTGAGCGGACCTTCCAGGCGACCTCCGCCGTCGTGGGTTCGCTGAGCGGTCACAGGTAGCGGGCGAGCCGGTCCGTCGTGCTGACGAGGGCCTCCTCGGTGCCGTGCAGGGTGTTGTAGACGATGTGGTCCAGGCCGATGTGCAGCAGGCAGGCCTTGCGCCGGTGCGGGTGGTCCAGTGGCGCGATCCCGACGGCGTCCCACCGGTTCTCGAGCTCTGTCACCAATAGCGGTACGTCCAGGTTCGGGTGCCAGGGTGCCCAGAACTCCAGCCACGCAAGGTCGTAGAGGTGGTCGCCGTGGCGTGAGCAGCCCCAGTCGAAAATGCCGGTGATTCGGTCGTTGGTGACGTGGACGTTGCGGTTGATCCAATCGGCGTGGAACAGGGAGATGGGCACGTCTGTCGGCGTGATGTCCTGCAGGACCGCCAGCCCGCGGTCGAACAGGGCGCAGGCAGTCGGGTCGGCGCGGTCGCGCCATCCGTGCTGCCAGGGGTAGGTGCCCACCCGGATCAGGTGGTCGCTCCAGTCGGGGACCGGCCGGATCTCCGGGGGCGGTGGGGTGGCGCGCAGCGCCTCGTAGATGTCAGCGAGCTGGGGCACGAGTGCCGCCCACGCTGTGGGGGAGACCTGCTCCAGTGGCGTTCCGGGAATGAACTCGGAGACCGCGTAGGTGGTAGCTGCCGGCCGGTCCTGATCGAGAGAGCCGCGCGCGAGCATGGCGGGAACCGGAATCAGCGGGTGCGCGAGCGTGGCTGCGAAGGCATCGGCGGCGTAGTCCTCAGCGGGGCCGCCCACGCGGATGACCAGGGTCCGGCGGTCGACAGTGAATCGGAAGGCTGCCGACCATACTCCACCCGTGAGTGGGGTCAGATCGGCGCGAGAGTACCCGAGAGTGTGTAGCACCTCGTGGGCGAGGCCGATGTGGTCGGTCACGGATACGAGGGTAGCGAGCGTCGGCGACACCATGCTGCACACTCCGCGCCGTGGCCCGCGCGGGATCGGTGCGTTTACGGCTCAAGGAGCCACTCTGGGAAGTGAGGGCGGTCCGGCGGCCGGTCATCACATCAGGTTGCCGAGTGTTGCCTTCTGTGAGGGTTCTTGCAGGGTGTTTTTGCGGCGTCGTGCGAGGTGGGTCATCCCGGCTCCGATTCCGAGCAGGAGCAGTGTTGCGAGTAGCACGGTGGTGGTGTCTGCACCTGTGTTGGGCAGGTTCCCACCGGGCTCTTGGGGTGGTGTCGGGAGTGCCGGTGGCTCGGGGATCTCGTGCTCGGTGCACAGCGATGAGTCGTCGACGCAGACCGGTTCCTCACCGGTGACGGCGATGACATTGTTGAGTTGGTGGTTGCCTTGCTGGTCGTAGGCATTCACTGTCACGGTGTAGTTGACCGTGTGCACTGCTCCGGCGGGCACCGTGCCGGTGATTCGGATCGTCTCGCCCTCGGTGATGGCGGTGAGGTCCTGGTTCGAGGCCGTGGGGCCTGCTGTCAGGACGGCATCGTCAAGGACGTCGGTGAGGTGGTCGGTATAGTCCACAGCGCCTGCTGCCTCGCCGGTGTTGGCGAAGGTGAGCGTGTAGGTGACCTCTTGGTCGGCCGTCACGGACGAGCCCGATTCTGGGTCAGAGGACTTGCTCGCCTCGACCTGCGGTAGTGGGGTGGTGGTGCAGTCGGTGGCCCCGTCTTCGCATTCGGCCGGTGGGGTATCACCGGGGGTAACGAGGAAGTTGTCGGCTGTGTTGTTACCGCGCTCGGTGTCGGCGTTCACGGTTGCTTGGTAGGTGATCGTCGCAGTCTCACCAGCAGCGAGCTCACCACCGATCTGGAAACGGTCCTCGGCCACGTCCGAGATGGTCACCGAGTCGGTGTCCGACTCCGGAACACTAGTCAGTTCCGCGTCGTCGAGTACGTCGGTCAGGACATCCTCACGAGAGAGTGGGGCGGTGGCCTGGCCGGTGTTGGTCACCGTGATGGTGTAGGTCAGGACCGTGCCCGCGGCCACAGGATCACTCGATGCCGTCACGTTCTTGGTGTACTCGACTGCGCCGATGGGTGTGCTTGTGCAGTCGGGGAACTCCGTGTCGGTGGGGTTGCATACTGGCTCTTCTGGGGGCGTTGGTGGGTTGTCTGGGTCGTTGACCAGGAGGAAGTTCGCCGCGATGTCGTCTCCGCGTTGCCCATCTGGCTTCACCGTGACCTGGTAGGTGGCGGTGCGTGTCTGCCCCGCGGGCACGTCGCCGGTGATGGCGATCTGGTTGCCGTCGCGGGAGACGAGGAGTCCGTCTGTGCTTGTCGGTTCTGAGGTGATGTCGGCGTCGTCGCTCACGTGGGCTAGGTCGTCGATGTGGTCCACCGTCGCGGTGGCCTCGCCATCGTTGGCGAAGAACAGTGTGTAGGTCAGTACGCTGCCTGCGACTGCTGGTTCGTCGCTGGAGTCGACTTGCTTCCATGCGGTCAGCCCCGCACCGGGGATCTGCACGGCGTCACATGAGGCCTCATCGGGTGCGGTCTCGGACTCGGGGACGCAGGCGAGGTTGCGCAGGTTCTGGTCTGCCTCACCGGTGTAGGTCACCGAGTAGGTGATGGTGGCTGATGCGCCGGCCTCAAGTGCCCCCTGCCAGGACAGGGTCGGTTCGTCGTAGGAGACCTCGCCGGTGGTGGCGGTCGCGTCGTTGTTGAAGGTCGCGGCGTCGAGGACGTCTTCCAGATCGTCGGTGAGGGTGGCCGGTGAGTCTGCCGTGTAGGCACCGGGGCCGTCGTTGGTGACCGTGATCGTGTACTCGACGCTCTCGCCGACGGCGGGCAGTTCGGCGCGGTCGGCCGTCTTCGTCACCGTCAGGCGTGGCAGCAGATGCTCGGTCTGCGCGCACGGCTCACCGGTGTCGGGGTCGGCGCCTTCCTCGGGCGGGTCACACTCCGGTGGCACCGGGTTCTGCGGGTCCTCCGGCTCCCAGGCGACATTACGGACGATGCCGTCACCACCGGGTTCGACAGTGACGGTGTAGCTCAGTTCTACGCTCTCGCCGGCACCGAGCGCACCGGTCCAGGACACAGCGGTTCGGCATAAGACACCTCGCCGGACTGGTCCGCCGCCGCGTCATTGTTGTAGGTCGCGTCGTCCAGCACACCGGACAGGTCGTCGAACACCGCGGCCGGGGAGTCTTCGGTGAACGCGGCATCGCCGGTGTTGGTCGCCGTCACCGTGTACGTGACCGTATCGCCAGGGCGGGTGTTCTCAGTGGCATCGGAAGTCTTCTCAATTTCCAAGCCGGGCAGGGCGATGTTCACCGCATGGTCCTCAACCTCACCGGACGTGGACATACCCGTCGCACTGGCGACGCCAGCCTCATCCTGCGCGATCCGCAACCGCAGGAAACTCAGATCGTCACCGCTTGAAGTGACGGTGTCGGCCGGGACTGTCCAGGTCAGATCCACCGCGCCACCGGCGGCAACCACATCGGACTGCTCGCCATCATCGAAGACGCCGTTGCCGTTCCAGTCAATCCACCCCGCTACGAACCCATCGCCCCGCGCATCGACATCCTCAAGGGTGTATGTCTCGCCCGGGGTGACGTGAATCGTCTCGGGTAGGTCGACGGAGTCTTCATCTGCCTCATCGGTGACGTCGTCGCCGGTAGCGTCCGGGGTGTGCTGGTGCTCCGGCTCAGAGTCGACCATCGCGCCGAGGCCGAGTGCCGGCTCCCCGGGCACCCCGAGTTCGAAGTCATCACCGGAGACCGCAGTCGTCCCGACGGCGACTTCACCGCCCTGCCACCCCCGGTCGAACAACGCACCAGCCTCGCCGTAACTTTCCGGAGCGTCACCAAAATCACTCGCAAGGACCACACCAAGCGCGATCGCGCTCTTGCCCCTGCCTTGTAACGCCACGCTGGCGCCGGTGGCGCCTTCCATGAAGCCGACCGCCATCGGCCCGTCCCCATCAGCCATTCTGACGGAGCACTCATCGCCGTCGGTGGTGAAGCGCAGCGTGTTGCTGCTGTCGACCGACGCCAACGTCGAGGCGTCGCAGCCGTCCGCCCGGAACCGGTCGATCACCCGCCACGTCGAGTCCGTACTGTTCGGGGTGGCCTCAATGTACTCGTCGGGCCGAGAACTATGACCGCTGTTGCTTGCTTCAGCATCGGCGATCACGAGCCCTTGCAACGGCACCGGCACACCGTCGAGGGTGACCTGGCAGTCGAAGTTGAAGCTCACGAGCGTGCCGAGGTTCGTGTTCGAGATGCCCGAGATGAGCTGGTTGCTGGTGCCAGTGCCGCCGATGTTGTACAGGTTGTCCAGCCCGTCACCCTCCCAGGTGCCGGGCCGATACGCCTCGGCCTGCCCGTTCAGCCCGGAGATCGTGCACGTCGTGGCCAACTCCATGCCAGCGACGGTGTGCGTGTTCGTCACCGTCTGGTCGCTCAAGCCCTCGCCGTGCTCGCCCCACTCGAACCAGTCAATCGAGTCCGGGTACAGGCCGTCACCACCGGTGGCATACGCCGCGCGCGCGGGAGCAGCCGTGACCAGCGAAGCACCGGCGCCCAGGACACCTGAGACAAGGGCAAGAGCACCCGTCAAAGCAACCAAGCGCTTCAGCGCCGACCACTTCAGGAAAGGACGGTGACCATTACCACTCGAGTTGAGGGATCGTCTGGCACCATGGTGTTGCGAGGCGCGATGTTTCACGAGCGTTCCCTCCACGTCCGAGTCAGCGTGCACGCGGCACACCGCGCGCAAGACTATCAAGGGAATCTAGGGGTTGACCCCGGTCGTTCGTGTGTTCTACGGGTGATCCGTAGTGATCTGTAAGCGTCCCCGTGCTGAGGGAGTTCAGAGCCTCGCATCGTTGCAGGTCAGGCGTGGGGTCCGAGGGGGTGTTGAGATTCACGACATCGTTGACCACCCCAACGCTGAACCCACAGCCCGACACCCTTGCCGAACCACCACAGCGAACCCCCAGAAATGACTTGAGTCGCGACACCGTCTGTCAACGGTGTCGCGACTCAAGACAAGTGGTGTCCGAGGGGGGACTTGAACCCCCACGCCCTATACGGGCACTAGCACCTCAAGCTAGCGCGTCTGCCATTTCCGCCACCCGGACAAGGGTGAGGCGAACACTCCCGAGAGCGTCCGCGACGGCGATAAACATACCACGCACGACACCGCAGTTCGTAACCGGAGCGGCGTGCTCAGCGTCACGGTGGCAGCACCTGTGTAGGCGCGGCATCGGCGTGCCAGCGGGGTCCGAACCTGGTGGTCCGGACCCCGCCGCGGTCAGATCATCTGGCTCCCGCCGTCAGATCATCAGCACTGTCCCTGCACGATGCAGCGCAGCTCGCCCTTCATCTTCGGCGGGACGTCCCGCAACTGCTCCTCGAACTCCTCAGGCGGGTTCCCGTCGCCGTCCCGGTCGATGGTGAACACCGCCGTTTCGGCGGTCTCCACGTGATCGGGGTTGTCCGGGTCGCCGAGGGCGTTCACGGCGGTCAGCCCGATGATGTAGTCACCGTCCGGCACCGCCCAGTCCTGGTTGTGCCGTCCGGCCCGGTACACGGACCCGAGCACGCCATCCCAGGTGTAGGGCGTGAACGCAGCGGCACCGCCACTACGGCCGACGTAGTCGGTGTCCAGGAAGGTGGCCGTGGAGCCGATCGGCTCACCGCGCTCACCGTCGACGGCTGCATACACCGTCAGATCCACCGACTGTGCCGGCGCGTCCAGGTGCACCAGGACCGTCGGGACGTCGCCCTCGGCCATGGAGTACGTCGCGCCGTCCGGCATCAGGTTCCACGTGCCGTTCCAGGTGCAGTCCACGCCGACCAGGCGGTCGCAGGCGGTCAGCTGTCCGAGCACCGGGAGGTCGTTCGCCCCGATGTCACCCAGCAACGGGAGGTCCTGATAGTCGCCTGCGAATCCCGCGTAGGGCACCCGCACCGGCTCGCCGTCCTCCGGCATGAGCGTGAGATAGCCCCCGTAGAGTGCCTGCTCCAGGTCCGCGGCCGGCGAGACGGTCACGTCGAAGGACACCTCGCCTCCGGCCGGAACGGTCACCGACTCGCGCACGTCCACGGTGCTCTCGCCGTAGAAGAAGCCCGGGTCGTCCGGGTTCCCCGCTGTGGAGATCGCGTCCTCGTGGGTGATCGTGTACGTCACGTCCTGCGCACCGTCGTTCTGCACGGTCAACGTCTCCGAGACCGGTCCGCCCTCGCTCTCTCCGAGCGAGAGTTCACCGGGGGAGACCCGCACGGTGCTGAGGATGGCGTCGTCGATGTCGAGCATGCCGGCGCCTTGCCGGAAGACCGGCTCGAGCAGTCCGACGTCGGTGTTCAGCGACCACAGCGTCGGGTCGGCCGAGTTCTGCAGCACGTCGAGGATCTCGGCCGGACCGAGATCGGCGCGTGCCTCCAGCAGCAACGCGATACCGCCCGCGACGTGGGGTGCCGCCATCGAGGTTCCGTTCTTCGACCCGTATCCGCCTTGCTCCAGCGGGACCGTGGACCAGATCTGCCCACCCGGTGCGCCCAGATCCGGCTTCAGGCTCAGGTCCGCGGCCATGCCGTAGGAGCTGAAGTCGGAGATGAGACCCGCGGTCGGGTTGGGCACCGAGATAACCTCGTCGGACCAGGCCAGGTCCGTCGCCGAGCCGTCCTCGATTGCCGCGACCAGGTTGGCCCCATCGGCCAACGAGAGCGCCGCCACAGGGATCGTCACCGGCGGGTCGCCGGCCACCGTCGGGCTGACTAGCCCGTCGACGTTGTTGTAGAGCACCATCGCCGCGGCGCCCGCCTCCTCGGCGTGCACGCCCTTGATGTGGAACGAGCAGTCGCCACGCTGGACCACCACAGCCTGCCCCGTGTAGTCACCGGCAAGCGGTTCACAGGCGAGCGGAGCGTCCGCCACGGCCAGCGGGAGGGTCCCGCTCGTGGGTGCCTCACCACCACCGGACGCCGTGATGTACGGGTACACCCCGCCGTCGGGCTCGGTGGTGAAGGAGGTGGTGGTGAACTCCACGTTGTCGTAGGAGGCCACTCCGATCACGTCGGACCCCGTCCCCGGAGCACCGGTGGCCCACAGCCCGAGATCCCCGGAATTCCCCGCTGAGGCAACGACCACCACACCGGCGTCCACCAGTGCGCTGCTGGCCACCGAGGTCGGATACTCCGGCCATGTGGCGAACGCGGCGCCGATGGACATGTTCACCACGTCCATCCCGTCGGCCAGGGCACGCTCCAACGCCGAAATCATGATGTCGCTCGTGGTGGAACCGTCGCAGCCGAACACCCGGTACGCACCGAAGGTCACGTCCGGGGCCACGCCCCGGACGCCGTCTGCCGTCGGGTCACCACTCGCGCCGGCGATTCCGGCCACGTGCGTGCCGTGGCCCTGACAGTCGTCCGGGTCGTCATCGGGACGAGGCTCGGGTTGGTAGGCGGCCGAGCCGGAGTCCGCGTTGTAGTCGTCTCCCACGAAGTCGTAACCCACGGGTACTCGGTCGGTCGGGAACGTGGTGTCCTCGCCAGTACCTCCGAGGTCGGGGTGGTCGTAGTCGACGCCGGTGTCGATAATTCCCACCCGCACGCCCGCGCCGGTGTACCCGAGCTCGCTCTGGGTGATGTCTGCACCGGTCAGTGTGACGGCCGTGCCCATCTCCGGTTTCTCCGTCGACGTGGGTGTCGGCGGGACGGAGACCGTGAGCACGGGGTAGACCGCCTGCACTCCCTCGGCTCGCGCCATCAGGGCTGCACCGTCGTCGGTCATATTCACCGATAGACCGGCCCATAGGGCCGAGAACTCCTCGCGGACCTCCATGTCCACACCGAGGGCCTCGGCTTCTGCCCGGACCTCCCGAGCGTGCCGGGAGTTCTCGGAAGCGTTCCCGCCTCGGCTGGTGGGCGCGCCTGAGGTCTCGACGAACCAGGCCCCTGTCGGGGAGGACTCGGCCTGCAGGCCGGTCGGCTCCGCGGCCGCACCGTAGTCGGAGGCAGAACCGAGGCTGGTGACGTCGTCGGCTGAGGCCGCACTGATCGGGATGGCGGTCGTCAGCGCGAGAGCCGCTGCACCGCCGATCGCAATGGCCGCGCGCCTCGTCCGGGAAGTGCCGGACCGGAAAGATCGACGCATGAAGGGTCTCCTCATTCGTGATTTCGGGAGTGTCCCGGCTGTGGGACACCGTCCGACGATAGCCGGAACGGTTCACGATGTGAACCGTGTCACAGCCGGTTGCCGGTGCTCGACCGAGGAGCGGCGGGTCTAACGCCCACCGGAAGGCCTGCGACCCACGCAGAATGAAAGCGGCCCCGACGCGTCTGGCGCAGTCGGGGCCGCCGCGCGATCGGCCGTTCAGAGGGGGCCGTTCGGCCGTCGCGGCTGACCGGAACTTCTACGCCTCCGAGGGGGACGGGGACTGATCCCGGCTTGTCAAAAAGTGTACGACATGAGACCCGCGATGTGCGACCGGTTCGGACGAACTCGCTCCGGTCATGCATCAGGTAAGAATGAGGGATGCCCTCGACCTCCCTCCCAGCCGCCAATCCTTTCGCGGCTCCGTCGCCGTTGCCGTACGGATTACCGGACTTCGCGGCGGTCCGCGTCGAGCACTTCCGCCCAGCCTTCGAGGCGGGGTTGGCGCAGCAGCGAGCCGAGTGGGAGGCCATCGCCAGCAATCCCGAACCGGTGACTGTGGCCAACACGCTTGACGCTCTGGAGTCCTCCGGTGCGCTCCTGGACCGGGTGCAGGCGGTCTTCTTCACGCTGGTCAGCTCGGCCGCCACCGACGAGATCCGCACGATCGAGGCCGAGGTCGCGCCACGCCTGGCCGACCACTCCGACGCCCTGTGGCTCGACGATCGCATCTACACCAGGATCGTCGAGGCGGCACGCAACCTCGACGAGTCCACGCCGGCCGAGACACGGTGGGTCCTGGACCGCTACCGCACCCTCTTCGAGCGCGCGGGGATCACCCTCTCAGCCGCCGACAAGGCGCACCTACGCGAGCTCAACGGTCGCATCACGTCACTGGAGACGCAGTTCTCCCAACGAGTCGTGGCCGGTATGGAAGCAGCGGCCGTGCACGTGCCCGATGTTGGGGAGCTCGCCGGCCTCTCGGCCGGCACGGTGTCCTCCCTGCGGGAAGCAGCGCAGGACCGCGACCGCGAGGGGTACCTGATCACGCTCGGACTGCCGACACCTCAGCCAGTGGTCGGACAGACCACCAACCGCACCCTCCGGGAACGCGTGCACACAGCCTCGCTGAGCCGCGGCACCGGGCTGGACAGCGCCTCGGACACCCGGCAGATCGTGCTGGACCTGGCGCGCCTGCGGGCCGAACGCGCCCAACTCCTCGGCTATGCCCACCACGCTGACTACGTGGCGCAAGGTGCCACGGCCGGGACGACGGACGCCGTCAACGGGATGCTCGCCCGGCTGGCCCCGGCGGCGGCGCGCAACGCGATGCGTGAGGCGGAGGACCTGACCATCGCTCTGCAGGCGGACTCACCGGATGCCCAGCTCGCCGCCTGGGACTGGGCGGTGTACGCCGACCGGGTGCGCGGGCAGCGCTACGCCTTCGACGAAGAGGCGCTACGCCCCTATCTGGAGCTGGACCGGGTCCTGACCGACGGTGTCTTCTATGCCGCCGGTCAGCTGTACGGGATCACACTCACAGAACGCCCCGACCTGATCGGCTACGCCGACGGCGTGCGGGTGTTCGAGGTGCACGAGGCCGACGGCACCGCGCTGGGATTGTTCCTCGGCGACTATTACGCTCGCGAGGGTAAGCGCGGTGGAGCATGGATGCACACCCTCCTGGACGCCTCCGAACTGCTCGGGCATCGACCGGTGGTGGTGAACAACCTCACCATCAACCGTCCTGCCCCCGGGGAGCCCACCCTGCTCACCTGGGACGAGGTGATCACTGCGTTCCACGAGTTCGGCCACGCCCTGCACGCGCTGTTCACCGCGGTGCGGTATCCCTCCGTTGCCGGCACGTCCGTGCCGCGGGACTTCGTGGAGTACCCCTCCCAGGTGAACGAGATGTGGGCGTGGCACCCGCAGGTGCTTGCCCATTTCGCCCGCCACCACCTCACCGGCGAGGCGCTCCCGGTCGACACCCTCGACCAGCTGCGCGCCTCCCAGGCCTATGGCGTCGGCTTCGATACGACCGAGTACCTGGCCGCCGCGATGCTCGACCAGGCATGGCACCAACTCACCCCGGAACAGGTTCCCACCACACCCGGCGAGGTGGAGGCGTTCGAGGCGGCAGCGTTGCAGAAGGCCGGGGTGGCGCTCGACCTGGTGCCGCCGCGCTACCGCTCCACCTATTTCAACCACACCTTCGGCGGCGGGTACGACGCCGGCTACTACTCCTACATCTGGAGTCAGGTGCTCGACGCCGACACCGTGGACTGGTTCCGCGACGAGGCGGCCGAAGGCACCGACGGCGGACTCAACCGCACCGCCGGTCAACGCTTCCGAGAGGCGCTGCTCAGCCGTGGGCACGCCCGGGACCCCCTCGCCTCCTACCGCGACCTGCGTGGTCGTGACTCCGTGATCGAACCGCTGCTGCGACGCAAAGGACTCCTCTGATGGCCACCGACACCACGCCTACTCCTACCCCGGCCGAGCTCGATGCCGTTGCCATCTGCCGTGCCCTGATCCGGATCGACTCCTCCAACTACGGGGACAGCTCCGGGCCGGGGGAGCGGGAGGCTGCCGAGTATGTGATGGGCCTGCTGACCGAGGTGGGCTACGAACCGGAGTACTTCGAGTCCGCGGACCGCCGCGCCAACGTGGTGCTGCGCATCCCCGGCACTGACCCCACTCGCCCCGCCCTGGTGGTGCACGGCCACCTGGACGTGGTGCCCGCGCAGGCGCGCGACTGGAAGATGGACCCGTTCGGCGGCGACGAGATGGACGGCATGATCTGGGGCCGTGGAGCCGTGGACATGAAAGACATGGACGCGATGATCCTCGCCGTGGTGCGGGACATGAAGCGTTCCGGGTGGCAGCCCCCACGGGACCTGATTATCGCCTTCTTCGCCGACGAGGAGCAGGGCGGTACCTACGGCGCCCGGTACGCGGTGGAGAATCGGCCCGAGCTGTTCGCCGGGGCCAGCGAGGCGATCAGCGAAGTGGGCGGCTACTCGGTCGAGCTGGGCGGGCGCCGTGCCTATCTGTTGCAGACGGCCGAGAAGGGCCTCGCCTGGATGCGGATGATCGCTGAAGGCACCGCCGGTCACGGTTCTCAGATCAATACGGACAACGCGGTGACCCGGCTTGCCGGGGCGGTCGCCCGGATCGGCGCGCACACCTGGCCCAGGGACCTCTCACCCACGGTGCGCGCCCTGTTGGACGGGGTGTCCGAGCTCACCGGGCTGCCGTTCGATCCGGATGACCCGGCTTCGGTCGACATGCTCGTGCAGGCGCTCGGCTCCACCAGCAAGTTCGTCGGAGCCACCCTGTCCGCGTACTCCAACCCCACTCAGCTCGACGCAGGCTACAAGGCCAATGTGGTGCCCGGCAGTGCTGAGGCGGTGATCGACGTGCGGTTCCTGCCCGGGCAGGAGGAGCAGACGATGGCCACCCTGCGTGAGCTCGCCGGTGACGGCGTCCGGTTCGAGGACGTCCAGCGCGCGATCGCCCTGGAGGTGCCGTTCACCGGTGACCTGGTGGATCGGATGGTGGCCGCCCTGGACGCCGAGGACCCAGGGGCGACAGTACTGCCGTACATGCTCTCCGGCGGAACCGACAACAAGCACCTCGCCGATCTGGGCATCACTGGATATGGCTTCGCACCGTTGCAGCTGCCCGCCGAGATGGATTTCGCGGGGATGTTCCACGGCGTGGATGAGCGGGTGCCGGTGGCGGCCGTGGAGTTCGGCGTGCGAGTGCTGGAGCGGCTGCTGCGCACCTGCTGACCCGCAGGCTCACAAGGTGCTGTGCACGCGAATGATCTTGCGGCGCAGCCACACCTTCCGCAGACCGCCCATGTAGATGCGGTGCCGGGCGAGTTCCCACCGGCCGTACTCGGCCTCGTCGGTGAGGAGCTGGCGCACGTCCGAGCGGCTCGCGGGCGGCCGGATCGTCACCACGCGGAACTCGTACTGTGCAGCCGATCCTCGACGTGTGCGACTCACCGATGCCATACGCGCCACGATAGTGCGAAGGTGCACCTCCTCGCATCGGCGCGCCGGATGAGGAGCAGGTCCGCACGCGCACCGCGTCCGGCACGGAAATTGGCTCTCCGCAGGCCCGGGTCGAGGTGCTACCGTCAGGCCATGGCCAAGGATCTACGTGCAGCGCTCGACCGCGTTCTGACGGCGTTCGAGTCCCATCTCGACGCTGTGGAGGCCGCCCAGGACGAGGACGATCCCGCGGTGCTGCACGCGGCAGGCACGCTCGCGGACGCCTTCGAGGCGTACGACGAGCTGCTCTACGACGAGTACGGCGTGGACACCCCGTTCGTGGTGTACGACGGTGATGAGGATGACCTCGAGGACGACGACCTTGAGGACGATGATCTCGACGACGCGGACGACCACGACGACCTGGACGTCGACGCGGGGCGCGACTGATCCTCAGCCGCGCCGTTCGGGGTAACCGGTGGCCGGTTCGGTGACCTCGTCGAGAGCCGTCCGGATCTCCTCGGGCAGCTGCAGGTCGTCGGCTGCCAGCGTGCCGCGCAGCTGGGCCGGTGTACGAGCCCCGACGACGGCGCTGGCCACCCCGGGTGCGTCTCGCACCCAGGCCAGGGCTACTTCGATCGGCGCGCGTCCGAGCCCGTCGGCGGCCGTGGCGACCGCTTCGACCACGCCACGAGCTCGATCGTTGAGGTAGGGCTCGACGAATCCCCGAAGGTGCGGGGACGCGGCCCGGGAGTCGGCCGGGACGGAACGCCGGTACTTGCCGCTGAGTACGCCCCGTCCTGCGGGAGACCAGGCGAGCAGTCCGATGCCGAGGTCCTGGGCGGCCGGCAGCAGTTCTCTCTCCACGCCGCGCTGCAGCAGCGAGTACTCCATCTCGACGCCGGTCATCGGCACCTTCTCCGCTTCCAGCAGAGTCGCCACCCGGGCGGTCTGCCACGCGGGGTGGTTCGACAGCCCCACGTACCGCGTGCGTCCGCTACGCACGGCATAGGTGAGGGCCGAGACCGTCTCGCTGAGCGGTGTGCCCGGGTCCGGCGCCTGCACCAGCCACAGGTCGAGGTGATCGGTTCCCAACCGGGCGAGGGTGGCGTCCAGGCCGTCCAGGAGCGCACCACGGGAGGCGTCCACCCGGCCGTCGCGGACCCCTGCCTTGGAACAGATCACCACCTCGTCCCGGTCGGCCACCTGCCCGAGCATGGCGCCGATGACCTCCTCGGCCACGCCACCGGAGTACGTGGCGGCCGTGTCCAGCAGCGTGCCGCCCTCCTCGAGGAACACCTTGAGCTGTTCGGCGGCCTCGTGCTCGTCGGTGTCGCGCCCCCAGGTCATCGTGCCCAGGGCCACCGACGAGACGCGTAACCCACTGGTGCCGACGCGCCGAATCTCCATGCCAGCGAGGGTACCCGGAGCGGGAGGTCCGGCGGTTATCGTTGACCCTCGTGACATGGTGGGAAGCCCTCGTCCTGGGGCTGATGCAAGGACTGACCGAGTTTCTCCCGATCTCCTCGAGCGCGCACCTGCGTATCGTCGGCGACCTGATGGGGCAGGACCCCGGTGCGGCCTTCACAGCGATCACTCAGATCGGCACCGAGGCCGCCGTGGTGCTGTACTTCCGGCGAGACATCGCCCGCATCATCAGCCACTGGGCACAGTCCCTGCCGATCGGACCATGGAAGCGCCAGATGCCGGCCAGTGACCCGGATGCCCGGATGGGCTGGTTCGTGATCTGCGGATCGATCCCCATCGTGCTCCTCGGTCTGCTCTTCCAGGACGCCATCGAGCACGCGTTGCGCAACCTGTACCTCACCGCCCTGGTGCTCGCCGTGTTCGCGGTCTTCCTCGGGATCGCGGATCTGAAGGGGCGCAAGGAGCGTGTGCTGACCGAGCTGACCTGGAAGCACGCGTGGCTCTACGGGTTCGCCCAGTCGCTCGCCCTGGTGCCCGGGGTCTCCCGCTCCGGCGGCACCATCACCGCGGGTCTGCTGATGGGCTACACCCGCGAAGCCGCCGCCAGGTACTCGTTCCTGCTGGCGATCCCGGCCGTGCTCGGATCCGGCTTCTACCAGCTGTTCAAGAGCGGCGGCACCGGGGGAGAGGCCGGCTTCGGTCTCACCCTGCTCGCCACGATCGTCGCCTTCGGTGTCGGCTACGTGGTGATCATCGCCTTCCTGAAGATCGTCTCCACCTACTCCTACCGCCCGTTCGTCTACTACCGGATCGTGCTCGCCGCGATCGTGGTGGTGCTGTTGATCGGTGGGGTGCTGGAGCCACTTCCATCCAGCTAGCCCGGGAACTATCGACGGTCCTGAGACCAGCACTGCCGCATTCAGCAGCAGTGTTCTCCGGCCCGTCGATAGTTCCGGACTGCTGAGAGTGGTTAGGCTGAGATGGTGCAATCTTGGACCTCTCCCGCGCTCCCCACGCTCCCTGGACGAGGGCACGCCCTCCGGTTGCACGACACGGCTACCGACCGTGCGTTCGACCCGGCCGCCGACGGCGCAGGTCGCCTGTACGTGTGCGGCATCACGCCGTATGACTCCACGCACCTGGGGCATGCGTTCACCTACGTCGCGTTCGACACCTTGCTCCGGGTCTGGCGGGACGCCGGGGTGGACACGTCCTACGTGCAGAACATCACTGATGTGGACGATCCGCTGCTCGAGCGCGCCGACGCCACCGGCGTGGACTGGCGCGACCTGGCCGCCGACCAGGTGGCGCTGTTCGCCTCGGACATGACGGCCCTGCGGGTGATCCCACCGAACCATTACATCGGCGTGGTCGAAGCCGTGGACCTCGTGGCGGCAGCGGTGGAGCGGCTCGTCGCGGCCGGTGCCGCGTATCGGGTGGACCAGGACGTCTACGCCGACCTTGGTGCCGACCCCCGGTTCGGCTCGGTCTCCCACCTGGACGAGACCACGATGACCGAACTGTTCGGCGAGCGCGGGGGAGACCCCGACCGCCCCGGGAAGCGACACCCGCTCGACCCGCTGCTGTGGCGGGGTGAGCGGCCGGGTGAACCCCACTGGGATGGTCACTCCCTCGGCCAGGGCCGCCCGGGCTGGCACATCGAGTGCGGCGCGATCGCCTCGGAGTACCTCGGCCTGCCGATCTCCGTGCAGGGCGGCGGCGAGGACCTGATCTTTCCGCACCACGACATGGGGACCAGCCACCTGCGCTACCTGGGCGACGGCCGCATCGAGGACGGGCCGGCAGACGAGCCAGTGCGGTCCTTCGTGCACACCGGCTTGGTCGCCTACCAGGGCCACAAGATGAGCAAGTCCCGCGGGAACCTCGTTTTCGTCTCCCGGCTCATCGCCGACGGCGTCGACCCGCGGGCGATCCGCCTCGCCCTGCTCTCCCGGCACTACCGGGCCTCCTGGGAGTTCAGCCACGAGCACCTCGACGAGGGCACAGCACGCCTACGGCGCTGGCGGGACGCCGTCGGCGATGGCAGTGCCACCCCCCAACAGCACGCCACCGACCACCTCGACCAGGTGCGCGCCGCCCTAGCGGACGACCTGGACACGCCGACCGCCCTGCGCGCGATGGATGCGTGGGTGGACCAGCTCAGTGGGGCGGCCGCGCAGGACCGTGCCCTGTTCGCCGACGCCGCAGACGCGCTCTTCGGGGTGGACCTCCGCGGGTAGGCGCAGGCTCAGCCGCCGATACTCCCGTGCCCGGGGTCGCGGCGGCGCAGGTACTTCTCGAACTCCCGCGCGATCGCCTCCCCGGAGGCCTCGGGGAGCTCGGCGGTGTCCTTCGCCTCCTCGAGCTGGTGCACGTACTCGGCCACCTCGGGGTCCTCGGCGGCCAACTCGTCCACCCCGTCCTGCCAGGCTTTCGCGTCCTCGACCAGCTCACCGACCGGGGTGGGCTCGCCGAGGAGCTCTTCCAGCGCCGTCAGCAGGGCGAGGGTGGCCTTCGGCGACGGTGGCTGCGCCACATAGTGCGGCACGGCGGCCCAGACGTTCAACGCATGCAGACGACGCTCGGTCGCCATGTGCGTAAGCACGCCAGTGATCCCGGTGGGACCCTCATACTCGCTCGCCTCGACGTCCAGCAGTGCCTGCACCCGTGGGTCGTCCGAGCTGGTCTGCACCGGGATCGGGCGCGTGTGCGGCACGTCCGCCAGGAGTGCCCCCATGCACACCACGGTGCTCACGCCCAGATCCTCGGCGACGTCGAGCACCTGGCGGCAGAACTCCCGCCACCGCATCGATGGCTCCACCCCCTGGACGAGAACGATCCGGCGCCCCAGCGTGGGGGAGACGGTGAGCGAGATTGTGGTGCTCGGCCAGGTGAGCGTGCGTTCGCCCTCCTCGCTCAGGCCCACCATCGGGCGGTTCACCTGAAAGTCGTGAAAGGTGTCCACGTCCAGGCTCTCCACCTCGCGGACGTCCCAGGCCTCAGCGATCTGCGCGAGCGCGGTACTGGCCGCGGAGCCGGCGTCGTTCCAGCCCTCGAACGCAGCGATCAGCATCGCCGGGGGAACATCGACGGCTTCGCTGTGCTGGCCCTGCTGCTCCTCAGGATGGGTTCCGCGGTGGCGTGGCTGACTGGTCACCGCACCAGCGTACGGCGTTCCCACCCTGCCGACGGCGGCCACCGGCCATCGCAGGGCCGCCACCGGCGAGCCGGGTGAGCATCTAGACTGGGCCGGTGCCCCACACCACCACTGACACCGATCTGGCCGCGGTCCTCTGGGACATGGACGGCACTCTGGTCGACACGGAACCGTACTGGATCGCCGTCGAGCTGGCGATGTCCGCCGAGCAGGGCGGTACCTGGGACGAGAGCCTGGCCGAGGACCTCGTCGGGCTCCCGCTGCAGGTCTCCGCCGCGGAGCTGCAACGCCGTGCCGGTCTGCGCGGGACCGTCGAGGAGATCATCGACGAGATGATCGCCCGGGTGATCGACAAGATCGCCACCGAAGGGCTGCCGTGGCGGCCGGGCGCGCGGGAGCTGCTCACCGAGCTCGGGTCTGCTGGGGTGCCGTGCGCACTGGTCACGATGTCCTGGCGGCGCCTCACGGACGTCGTACTCGCCGGGCTGGACCCGTGCCCGTTCGAGGTGATCGTCACCGGGGACGAGGTGACCCAGGGCAAGCCCCACCCGGAGCCCTACCTGCGTGCTGCCGAGGAACTCGGAGTGGACCCGGCGGCGTGCGTGGCCATCGAGGACTCCCTGCCCGGGCTCGCGTCGGCGGAAGCCTCGGGTGCCGCGGTCCTGGGGGTGCAGGCCAAGGTTCCGATCCCGGCGGCACCCGGCCGCAGCCGTCTGTCCAGCCTGACCGGGGTGACGGTGGCACAGCTGCGTCAGATCGTCGGCGGTAGCGTCCAGGACCGCCTGCTGCATGCCTGAGACACCGCAGAACCCGCCGCGCCGTCCCGCCGCGGCACGGCCAGGCCGCTCGACCACACGGGGCTGGCGGATCGGCACCCTGGACGGTGCGCCGGTGATCGTGACGGCCGGATGGCTGCTGATCGCAGCCGTGCTGGTGGCCCTCGTCGGGCCCCAGCTGCAGGCACGTCTCGACGCCGGTCCGGTGGCCTACCTGTGGGCCTTGGCCGTACCGGCGCTGCTGTTCGTCTCGGTGCTCGCGCACGAGCTTGCGCACGGATTCGCCGCCCGGAGCCGGAAGGTGCCCGTCCGTGAGTATGTGATCACCCTCTGGGGCGGGCACACCTCGTTCACCAGCGGGCTGCGCACGCCCGCCGATTCCGCCATCGTCTCCGTCGCCGGACCGGCCGCGAACCTCGCCCTCGCCGGCATCGGATGGTTCCTCGGTGACGGTCTGCCCGGTCTGCCCGGGCTCGCGATGGCGGCCTTCACCTACACGAACGCGTTCGTGGGGGTGTTCAACCTGTTGCCGGCGTTGCCGCTGGACGGCGGCAAGCTGCTCGAGGCGGCGATCTGGGCGATCCGTTCGGACCGCATCACCGGCACCCTGGTGGCGGCCCGCGCCGGGCAGGTGCTCGCTGTGGTGATCCTCGTCGGCAGCATCGGGTGGCCGCTGCTGCAGGGGCAACGCCCGAGCGTCCTGACGGCGGTCTGGGCGGCGCTGGTGGCCGGGGTGTTGTGGACGGGAGCCCAAGGGGCGCTCCGACAGGCCCAGGCTCAGCAACGTGCGCGCGATGTCGACCTGGACCGGCTCGCCACCGGCGCCCATGTGCTGCCCACCTCCGGCACCGTCGCCGACGCCGACCGCGTGCTGGCCGCGACGCCCTCAGTGGGAATCGTGCTGGTTGACGGGAAGGGCCGACCGACAGCGCTGGTGGACCGCCGGGCGCTCGCCCAGGTGCCAGGCCAGGGTCGGGACCAGGTCCCGCTGAGCGCGGTGGCGCACACCGTCCCTCCCGCGGCGCTGGTGACCCAGACCCGGGGACCAGAGGCCGTGGCCCAGGTGGCGCGCGCTGCCCAGGCGGGGGCCGCCGTCGTGATCCTGATCGGCCTGGCCGGGCAGGGCCAGGGCACCGGACGAGCCCAGGTGCTCGGGCTGGTTCCGATCGCGCAGGTGGTGCACCTGCTGGGTGGACCGCGCGCGTAGACTCCGCCCACGTGACTATCGACGATCAGCCCACCGGGGCCGCGATGCGGCGCGGCCCGTTCCGGCCCGGAGACAAGGTGCAGCTCACCGACCCCAAGGGCAGGCTCACCACGATCACCCTCACCGACGGTGGGGTATATCACACCCACCGCGGCTCCTTCGAGCACGACCAGCTCATCGGGGCACCCGAGGGCACCGTGGTGGCCACCACGGCCGGGATCGAGTACCTCGCACTGCGGCCGCTGCTCGGCGACTTCGTGCTCTCCATGCCACGCGGCGCCGCCGTGATCTACCCGAAGGACGCCGCGCAGATCGTCACCCAGGCAGACGTCTTCCCCGGTGCGCGAGTGGTGGAGGCCGGCGTCGGTTCCGGTGCCCTCTCCCTGTCCTTGTTGCGCGCTGTGGGTGACGGCGGGTCTCTGCTCTCGGTGGAGCGGCGCGAGGACTTCGCCGAGATCGCCCGCGGCAACATCGAGGACTTCTTCGGAGCCGAGCACCCGGCCTGGTCCCTGCGCATCGGTGACCTCGCCGACGTGCTGCCGGAGGCCGTCGAACCCGGATCTGTCGACCGGATCATCCTGGACATGCTCGCCCCGTGGGAGAACTTCGACGCGGTCGCCGAGGCGCTGGTTCCCGGCGGCGTGCTGCTCGCCTACGTGGCCACGGCCACCCAGCTCTCCCGGTTCGCCGAGGATGCCAAATCCGACGGCCGGTTCACCGAACCGGTTGCCTGGGAGTCGATGGTGCGGGGCTGGCACCTGGAAGGCCTCGCCGTACGACCGGAGCACCGGATGATCGGGCACACCGGGTTCCTGGTGACCACCCGCCGGATGGCGCCGGGAACGACCGCCCCGATCCGGCGCCGACGACCGGCCCCGGGTGCGTACGCCGAGGAAGCGGTGCAGGTCGAGGAGGAGCAGCTCTCGGCCGACCTGGGCGAACGCGACGTCTCACCGAAGAAGCTGCGCAAGCTGCGCCGATCCTTCGATGCCCGCCGCCGCGCCCGTGAGGGCGACCAGCAGACGGACCAGCCGCCGACCGGCCCGGATGCTGACCTAGAGTAGAAGGACCGCGAGCAGGAGGGAGCCCCGAGATGGTCACCGGGAGCAGTGGCAACACCGACCGGACCGACTCCGCTCGCGAACGAGAGCTGGCCGAGCAGGCCGCCTCGCTCGCTGCGAAGAACGAACGCCTCGTCACCGCCCTGACCACAGCGCGCTCGCAGCTGGTAGAGATGCGCTCCCAGCTGGAGGAGATGACGAAGCCGCCCGGCAACTATGCGATCTTCCTCAACGCACACCCGGACCGGACCGTGGACGTGCTCTCCTCGGGCCGCAAGTTGCGCGTCGGAATGTCGCCCAACGTTGTGGCGGACTCGTTGCGGCCCGGCCAGGAGGTGCAGCTCAACGAGGCGATGACCGTGGTGGCCGCCGGCGGGTTCGAACCGGTCGGCGAGCTGGTCACGGTCAAGGAGGTCATCGACTCAGACCGTGCCCTGGTGCTGGGCCGCGCGGAGGAGGAGCGGGTGATCCGCCTCGCCGGACCGCTGGTGGAGTCCGGCGTGCGGGTGGGCGATGCGCTCACCGTGGACACCCGCACCCACTTCGCCTTCGAGCTGATCCCACGCTCGGAGGTCGAAGACCTGATGCTCGAGGAAGTGCCGGACGTCGCCTACGCCGACATCGGCGGCCTGGCTCGGCAGATCGAGCAGATCCGGGACGCTGTCGAACTGCCGTTCCTGCACCCGGACCTGTTCCTCGAGCACGGGCTGAAGCCGCCGAAGGGGCTGCTGCTGTACGGCCCGCCCGGATGCGGCAAGACGCTCATCGCGAAGGCCGTGGCCACGTCGCTGGCGCAGACGGCGGCGCGGGACGCCAGGGGCGCTGCGGGCGCCGGGCAGGTGGCCCCGGCTGACGGCGCGGCCACCTCGCAGGCCCGCAGCTACTTCCTGAACATCAAGGGCCCCGAGCTACTGAACAAGTTCGTGGGGGAGACCGAGCGGCACATCCGGCTGATCTTCTCCCGCGCCCGGGAAAAGGCCTCCCAGGGCGTGCCGGTGGTGGTCTTCTTCGACGAGATGGAGTCGTTGTTCCGCACCCGTGGCACCGGCGTCTCCTCGGACGTGGAGACGACGATCGTGCCGCAGCTGCTCGCCGAGATCGACGGCGTGGAGCGGCTGGACAATGTGATCGTGATCGGGGCCTCGAACCGCGAGGACATGATCGACCCGGCCATCCTGCGGCCCGGGCGGCTGGACGTGAAGATCAAGATCGAGCGGCCGGACGCGGAGTCTGCGCGGGACATCTTCAGCAAGTACCTCACCTCCGCCCTGCCGATCCACCCCGACGACCTGGCCGAGCACGGTGGGGACGCCGAGGCCGCCGTGGAGGCGATGATCGAGCGCGTGGTGGGCCGGATGTACTCCGAGGATCCGGAGAACGAGTTCCTCGAAGTCACCTACGCCAGCGGTGACAAGGAGGTCCTCTACTTCAAGGACTTCAACTCCGGAGCGATGGTGCAGAACATCGTCGACCGGGCGAAGAAGCAGGCCATCAAGGACCTGCTCGCCACCGGCGTGCGCGGGATCCGGGTGGAGCACCTGCTCAGCGGTGTTGTCGCCGAGTTCCAAGAGAACGAGGACTTGCCGAACACCACCAACCCGGACGACTGGGCCCGCGTGTCCGGCAAGAAGGGGGAGCGGATCGTGTTCATCCGCACGATCGTGCAGCACAAGGGTGCACCCCAGGCGAGCCGGACGATCGAGAACCTGAACCCCACGGGTCAGTACCTGTAGACGCATAGGCTGAACCCGTGAGTGTGCGACGGGTGATGGGCATCGAGACCGAGTACGGCCTGCTCGGGGTCGGCAACCCGGGCGCGAACCCGATGCTGATGTCAGCGCAACTGGTCACGGCGTATGCGAACGAGGGGATGCCCGCTGCCGCGCGCGCTCGGTGGGACTACCAGGACGAGGACCCGCTGTGTGATGCTCGCGGTTTCCGCCTGGATCGTGCCGCGGCCGACCCGAGCCTGCTCACCGACGATCCGCTGCACCCGGCCCCCGAGGGGGACCTGCACCGGATCACCCTCCGACGGCGTCCCTCACCCCAGCCCGAGCAGGCCACCGTGGCGAACGTGATCCTTCCGAACGGCGCCCGCTACTACGTCGACCACGCCCACCCGGAGTACTCCAGCCCGGAGGTCACCACACCACGTGATGCGGTGCTGTGGGACCGGGCCGGTGAGGAGGTACTGCTGCGCTCGGCCCGGCTGCTCGCGCAGATCGCTGGGATGCCGGACGTCGCCCTGTACAAGAACAACACCGACGGCAAGGGCGCCAGCTATGGCACCCACGAGAACTACCTGGTAGATCGGGCGGTGCCGTTCGAGGACATCATCGCTGCGCTCACGCCGTTCCTGGTGACCCGGCCCGTGTTCTGCGGTGCGGGGCGGCTCGGCCGCGGCCAGCGTGGCCAGACGCCCGGGTACCAGCTCTCCCAACGGGCTGACTTCATCGAGGCCGAGGTGGGGCTGGAGACCACGTTGCGCCGCCCCATCATCAACACCCGTGACGAGCCGCACGCCCAGGCGGGCCGGTACCGGCGGCTGCACGTCATCGTCGGCGACGCCAACCTGCTGGAGATGTCCACCTACCTCAAGGTCGGGACCACCTCGCTGCTGCTGTGGTTGCTGGAGCAGGGGTCGCTTCCGCTGGAGCTGGCCGCTCTCCGCCTGGCCGACCCCGTCGAGGCCACGCACGAAGTCAGTCATGACCTCAGCCTGACCCGTGAGCTCGAGCTGGACGACGGACGGCGGATGACTGCGTTGGAGATCCAACGTGCCTACTGCAAGGTCCTCACCACCGCCGTGCGCGAGCAGGCCGATCGCACCGGGATCACGCCCGACGACCAGACCGTCGATGTGCTGGACCGTTGGTCGGACCTGCTCACGCGGCTCGGGAGCGACCCGACCAGCTGCGCGCGGGAGGTGGAGTGGCTGGCCAAGCTCCGGGTGATGGAGGCGATGCGCCGGCGCGACGGTCTCGGCTGGGACTCCCCGCGCCTGGCCGCCACGGACCTGCAGTGGTCGGACCTGCGCCCCGAACGCAGCATCTACGGCAAGCTGCGCGCTGCCGGTGCTGTGGAGCGCGTGGTCACCGAGGACGAGGTCGACCATGCCGTGCTGCACCCACCCACCAACACCCGGGCGTACTTCCGGGGGGAGGCGGTGCGGCGGTACCCGGGTGCGGTGGCCGCCGCCAGCTGGGACGCGATCGTGTTCGACGTCGAGGGCGCACCTGCGCTCCAGCGGGTCCCGATGAGCGACCCGCACCGGGGTACGCGGGAGCACGTGGGTGCTTTGCTGGACCAGCACCCCGACGCCGCGTCACTGCTGGCTGCACTCACCGCACCGCAGCCGCCAGACACGTAGGATCGAACTACGCAGGAGTGAGGCACCGCCCGGCCACCAGAAGAAGGAGAACTGATGTCGCCACGACAGTTCGACCAGCGCACTCCCGAGCCGCGCCCCGACGACGAGGTCCCGCCGCCCCCGGCCGCGTCGGCCCAGGCCCGGGACACCGAGGTGGACTCGCTCCTGGACGAGATCGACGACGTGCTGGAGACCAATGCGGAGTCCTTCGTGCGTGGCTTCGTGCAGAAGGGCGGGCAATGACCGCTCGTGCCGACCAGCAGTACCCGGACCGGCTCCCCGCCGCGTTCACCCGGCCGGGCAGCGCCTCGTTCGTGGAGTTCCTCAGTTCCTACGCACCGGAGCTGATGCCCGGGGTCGGCCCGCCGGAGGGCAGCACGCCCGTCGCCGCCTCCCCGCACGCCACCACGATCGTCGCGCTCACCTACGACGGGGGCATGGTGATGGCCGGGGACCGGCGAGCGACGATGGGGTCGACCATCGCGCACCGTCAGATGGAGAAGGTGTTCCCCGCGGACGAGTACTCGGCGGTGGGCATCGCCGGGACGGCCGGCCTGGCGGTGGATCTGGTGCGGCTGTTCCAGCTCGAGCTCGAACATTACGAGAAGATCGAGGGCACCTTGCTCTCCCTGGAAGGGAAGGCGAACCGGCTCGGGTCCATGGTGCGCGGCAATCTCGGCATGGCACTGCGCGGGCTGGTGGCCCTGCCCCTGTTCGGCGGCTACGACCCGCGCACCGGCGCCGGGCGGATCTTCTCCTACGACGTCGTGGGTGGCCGCTACGAGGAGACTGAGCACCACAGCATCGGGTCCGGCTCGGTGTACGCGAAGGGGTCGCTGAAGAAGGTCTGGCGTCCTGGCCTGAGCGCCGAGGAGGGAATCCAGACGGTGCTGCACGCCCTGATGGACGCGGCCGACGACGATTCCGCCACCGGCGGGCCGGACGTCGAGCGAGGCATCTATCCAACCGTCGCCCGGGTGAGCGAGGCCGGATACGAACGGGTGCCGGACAGTGAGCTGGCCGAGGCGGTGGCCCGCGTGGCCGCACTGCCGGAGAGGAACCGTCAGGCATGACCCAGCCGTTCTACGTCTCACCCGAGCAGCTGATGAAGGATCGGGCGGACTTCGCGCGCAAGGGCATCGCACGGGGCCGCTCGGTGATCGTCGTCGGATATGACGACGGCATCGCCTTCGTGACCGAGAACCCGTCTCGTGCGTTGCACAAGATCAGCGAGATCTACGACCGCATCGCCTTTGCCGCCGTGGGCAAGTACAACGAGTTCGAGAACCTGCGGGTGGCCGGTGTGCGCTACGCCGACCTGCGCGGCTATTCCTACGACCGGGTGGACGTGAACGCACGGGGCCTGGCGAACGCCTATGCCCAGACCCTCGGCGCCGTCTTCACCACCGAGTCCAAACCACTCGAGGTCGAGATCGCCGTCGTCGAGGTCGGTTCCGGCCAGGACGAGGACCAGATCTACCGGCTCGGGTACGACGGCTCGGTGGCCGACGAGCCCGGGCACGTGGTGATGGGTGGCGCGGCCGAGCGCCTCGGTGCTCACGTGGGTGAGCACTGGCGCACCGGCCTGACCTTGGCGCAGGTGCTCGCGCTCGCCGTGGGCACTCTCGGCACGGACGAGTCCGGCCACCGACGGCGGATCCCGACCGAGCACCTCGAAGCAGCCGTGCTCGACCGCACCCGAACGCGGCGTACATTCCGCCGGTTGGACCCTGACGCGCTGGGCACGCTGCTTGACGAAGGCGCTCGAGCAGGGACCGGACCCGCATGATCCGCCGGATCTTCGGCCTGGAGACCGAGTTCGGCGTCACCTGCGCAGCGCCGGAAGGGCGCGGCCTCTCCGCCGAAGAGGTGGCGCGGTACCTGTTCCGCAAGGTGGTGGCATGGGGACGATCGTCGAACGTCTTCCTCGGCAACGGCGCACGCCTGTACCTGGACGTCGGTTCGCACCCGGAGTACGCCACGGCCGAGTGCGACGATCTCGCCCAGCTGGTGGCCCACGACAAGGCCGGCGAGCGCATCCTGGAAGGACTCGTCAGGGACGCTCAGGAACGCCTGGACGCGGATGGTGTGCCCGGGCGGGTGCACCTGTTCAAGAACAACCTGGACTCGGCAGGAAACTCCTACGGCTGCCACGAGAACTACCTGATCCGCCGTCGGGGAGACTTCGGCCGGTTCGCGGATGTGCTCGTGCCGTTCCTCATCACCCGGCAGGTGCTCACCGGTGCCGGACACATCCAGGTGACCTCTCGTGGTCCCGTCTACTGCTTCTCGCAACGCGCTGACCACCTCTGGGAGGCCACCAGCTCGGCCACCACGCGGTCCCGGCCGATCATCAACACCCGCGATGAGCCGCACGCTGACGCCGAGCTGTACCGGCGGCTGCATGTGATCTCCGGGGACTCCTCGATGTCCGAGACCACGACGTTGCTCAAGGTGGGGATGACGGACCTGGTGCTGCGGATGCTCGAGGCGGGCCAGCTGTTCCCGGACCTGAGCCTGGAGAACCCGGTGCGGGCGTTGCGTGAGATCTCGCACGACATCACCGCCACCACCCCCGTCACATTGGCCACCGGCGCCCGGTACTCGGCCGTGGAGGTGCAGCAGGTCTACCTCGACAGGGCCCGGGACTTCCTCTCCTCCGCCCAGGAGAAGGGGCCATACGACGATACGATCCTGGAGTTGTGGGGCCGCGGGCTGAAGGCGCTGCGCAGCGGTGACCTGTCCCTGGTCGACCGTGACCTCGACTGGGCCATCAAGAAGCGGCTACTGGATCGGTACACCGCCTCGCACGGTGTGCCGCTCTCCGACCCGCGGGTGCTGCGTCTGGACCTGGCCTACCACGACATCTCCGCCCAGGATGGGCTCTTCGCCAAGCTTGCTGCGCGGGACATGGTCAGCCGGGTGGTGACCGACGCGCAGATCGACGAAGCCGCGACGAACCCGCCGCAGACGACGCGCGCGAAGTTGCGCGGGGAGTTCGTGCAGGCGGCGACTGCTCGCCGTCGGGACTACACAGTGGACTGGGTGCACCTGAAATTGAACGACAGTGCGGGACGCACGGTGCTGTGCAAGGACCCGTTCCGTTCCGAGGACGACCGGGTCGACCGCCTGATCGCCTCGATGACGGGCCCTCCGGCGGACGCAGCCGGGCTCGGCGCGTAGGATCGGCACTCGTGTCTGCCACCCTTTTACCTCGTTCGACCCGGCGTCGCGCACGCCGGCGGTCGCGTGTTCTGCTGCGGCCGGTGCTCGGTCTGCTGGCAGTCCTGCTCGCGCTGACCGGTTGCACGGAGCCGGACGTGGAGCCCACTCCCACGATCGACCAGGTGCAGGTGGCCGGCGAGTTCGGGGTCCGTCCGCAGGTCGTGTTCGAGGCGCCGTTGGAGATCACCGAGACCGCCACGACCACGGTGATCGAGGGCGACGGGCCGACACTTGCCGACGGCGACTTGGCGCTGGTCTCCTACATCGCGGTGGATGCCGACACCGGCGATGTGGTGGGCGATATCTACGGGTCGCAGCCACAGACCATGCAGGTGACCGAAGCCGCCGCAGGTCCCCTGTATTCCGAGCTCGTCGGCGTCGCCGAGGGCACCCGGCTGCTCCGCGCTGAGCTCGGCACGGCGGAATCTCCCGAACCGGTCGTCATCGTCTATGACGTGCTGCACACCCGGGCGTGGGGCGAGACCGTCGAACCCCCTGACGACGTCCCCTCGGTGACCTTGGACGAGACCGGAGCACCCACGGTCGAGATCCCCGATACTGAGCCACCGACGGAGTTGCGCATCGTCACCCTGAAGCGTGGCGAGGGCACCCAGGTGCGTGCCGAGTACGCCGTCACCGTGCGCTACACCGCTGTCTCCTGGGAGAGTGGCGAGGTGGTGGACGGCACCTGGTCCGAGGGGCAGGGGCCCACCACGATTGCCTTCACCGGCCTGATCGATGGGTGGCAGGACGGTCTGGTGGACGCCACCGTCGGATCCCAGGTGATGCTGATCGTGCCCCCGGAGCAGGCGTTCGGGGACGATACCCTGGTGTACGTGATCGATGTGCTCGCCGTCTCCCCGATGGACGGTACCGAGGGGGGAGCCGAGTGAGCGTTGCGGTACGCGTGATCCCGTGCCTGGACGTCGATGCTGGCCGCGTCGTCAAAGGGGTCAACTTCGAGAACCTCAGAGATGCCGGCGACCCCGTCGAGCTGGCGCACCGGTACGACGACGAACGCGCCGACGAGGTCACCTTCCTGGACGTGAGCGCCTCCACCGAGGGGCGCGCCACCACGAAGGAGATCGTCAGTCGCACCGCCGAGGAGGTGTTCGTCCCGCTCACCGTCGGTGGCGGAGTGCGCAGCGTGGACGACGTGGATGCGTTGCTGCGCGCCGGAGCGGACAAGGTCGGGGTGAACACCGCGGCGATCGCACGCCCTGAGCTGATCGCCGAGATCGCGCAGCGGTTCGGCTCGCAGGTGCTCGTGCTCTCCGTGGATGCTCGGCGTACTCGAGGCGACACCGTGACACCCTCGGGTTTCGAGGTGACCACGCACGGGGGCCGCCGCGGCACGGGGATCGATACCCTCGAGTGGGTCCGCCAGGCCGAACGTCTGGGCGTGGGCGAGGTGCTGCTGAACTCCATCGACGCCGACGGTACGAGCGCGGGCTTCGACCTGGAGATGATCGCCCAGGTACGGTCTGAGGTCAGGGTGCCGTTGATCGCGAGCGGCGGCGCCGGCAGCACGGAGCATTTCGTCGAGGCTGCGCGTGCCGGGGCCGACGCGTTGCTCGCGGCGAGCGTGTTCCACTTCGGAACGTTCACGGTCGGCGCGGTCAAGGACGCGCTACGCGCGGCTGGCCTGCCCGTTCGCTGAAGCCGCCGCCGGCGCCGGCGCGGCGGTATGCGGTCAGGATGCGGCCCAGTCCCGCATCCGGGCGACGGCGTCCGGCGCCCCGTGCAACGTGACGTCGCTCTGGTCCCGGCGCCCGAAGGCATACAGGGCCTGCTCCACCGGGGGACCGATCACGGCGACCCCGTCCGAGTCCCGGCGGGCCCGCAGCCGCGGACCGTGCGGGACGACGAGGATCACCCCGACCGGTGCCGTCCGGTAGGCGATTCGAGCCATCCCCGCCACGCGCCGCCACACCGCATCGAGCATTCCCTGGTCGTGCTCGCGCGGTGGCGGGAGCGTCTCCGCCCGCCGCACGTCCTCGTGGTGCACCACGTACTCGAGCAGATTCACCGCATCGTCGGCGCGGGCGGAGACGCGACGAAGCCCGGATGCACCGGCCAGCCCCCGTGGCGGGGCGATGAAATCGGCGAGCAGCTGCTCGTAGGTGTGGGCCTCGGCGCACTGATCGCCGAGGCGCATGGTCGCATCGTCGGCACTAGTCGCCAGCGCCCAGGGCCGGTGGCCACGCAGGTAGAGGTGGGCGGCCAGGTGCCGGGTCCGCCACCCGGCGCACAGCGTGGGCGCGTCCGGACCGGCCGCACGCATCGTCGACACCAGGTCCACCTGTTCCTGCTGCGCCCACATGCAGCACAGCCTCGCACACCGTCGTCAACCTCTGCACTGCCCGTCCCCCGCAGCACCTGAGACCGTTACCACGCGCGCGACCGGCTGTGCCAAGATAGGTGCCGTCCGTTTCGCCACAGCGCCCGCCTGCCGGGCTCGCGCCGCCCGCAGCCCTTCGAGGGAGTCGTCCTCGCATGCCCACCGTGCCATCCGGCCCGGACACCCACCCAGACCCTGACAGCCCGCACGCACTCTCCGGCAGCGCCGTCCGGCGTTCGTTGCTCCTCCTGGGGCGTGGCCTGAAGTCTCAGCCCCGTCCGTTCGCGATCGCCATCGGCGCCAGCGTGGGCTACGGCATCGCCATGGTCGCCTCCGGGTGGGCCCTGGGTCAGGTGACCGACCGGGTGGTCGTGCCAGCCCTCACGGGGCCGGGCATCTCGTCGAGCACCCTCTGGGCAGCCGGAGCGATCCTGCTGGTCATCGCAGCGGCGACCGCGGTCGGGGTCGCGCTGCGACGCACCTTCGCCGGGGTGGCGGCCCTGGGCGTGCAGGCGGGGCATCGCCGCGCCGTCACCCGCCAGTACCTGCGTCTGCCGATGACCTGGCACCGCAAGCACCCGGCCGGGCAGCTGCTCTCG
This sequence comes from Ruania alba, assembly GCF_900105765.1. Classification (NCBI taxonomy): domain Bacteria; kingdom Bacillati; phylum Actinomycetota; class Actinomycetes; order Micrococcales; family Ruaniaceae; genus Ruania; species Ruania alba. Next base: position 1,810,518 of record NZ_FNTX01000001.1, on the reverse strand, counting down.
AACGCCAACGCCGACGCCGAGACAGCGGGATTCGTCTTCGGCCCGCTACCGTTCGCGCTCGGAGTGATCGCGATGATCGTGGTGGCCAGCGGCGCCATGCTCGCGGCCGATCCGTTTCTCGGCGCGATCGGGATCAGCATGCTGCCACTGATCCTGGTGGCCAACGCCGTGTACCGCCGGAGGATGGCTCCCGCCGTCACCCAGGTGCAGCACGAACGGGCCGTGGTCTCCGACGTCGCCCACGAGAGCTTCGAAGCTGCCGCAGTCGTGAAGTCCCTCGGCACCGTCGAGATCGAGGAGGAGCGCTTCACCGCCGCAGCCGACCGCCTGCGTGCGGCGAACGTCGGTGTGGGGCGGATCCGCTCGGTCTTCGACCCGGTCATCGACCTCTTGCCCGCGCTGGCCACCCTGCTGGTACTCGCCGTCGGGTCCAGCCGGGTCGCCGCCCGAGCGATCGAGACCGGGGACGTGATCACTGCCTCCTATCTGCTCACCGTGCTCGCGATCCCGGTGCGCGCGATCGGGTTCGTGCTCGGTGACCTGCCCCGCTCGCTGGTCGGGCACGACCGGATCTCCCGGGTGATCGACGCCCGCGGATATCTCTCCGAGGGGGACCGCACCCTGGACGATGCCGATGGCGTGCATCTCGCTGTCGAGGCGGTCACCCTCCGCGCACCCGACGCCGACTCCCCGGACGGACAGCGGACCATCCTCAATGACGTCAGCTTCGAGGTCCCCGCAGGTCGCACACTCGCCATTGTCGGCTCGACCGGAGCCGGAAAGTCCACCTTGGTGGACCTGCTCGCCCGGCTCCGCGACCCGTCCGAGGGAGTCGTGCGCTACGACGGCGTGGATCTGCGCGAGATACGCAGTGGCAACCGCACCGGGACGGTCGCGCTGGTGGCCCAGCAGGCCTTCGTCTTCGAGGACACGGTGCGCGACAACGTCACCCTCGGCGACGGGACCGAGGACCGACCGTTCTCCGACGAGGAGGTCTGGAAGGCCCTGCGGATCGCCTGCGCAGACTCGTTCGTGGACGCCTTACCGGACGGCCTGGACACGGTCATCGGAGAGCGCGGAGCCTCCCTCTCGGGTGGACAGCGGCAGCGGCTGGCTATCGCACGGGCCCTGATCCGCCGCCCACGGTTGTTGCTTCTGGACGATGCCACCTCTGCGCTCGACCCGGTGGTGGAGCAAGCGATCCTCACCGGTCTGCGGGAGATCGCCGGTGACGTGACGGTCGTGGTGGTGGCCTACCGCAACGCCACGATCGCACTGGCGGACACTGTGCTGCACCTGGACCGCGGTCAGGTGACCGGGACCGGGTCGCACGCTGAGCTGCTGGCCAGTGATCCCGGGTACCGGCGCCTGGTCACCGCCTACCAGCGCGAGCGGGACGAACGTGCGGAGGTGTCCGGATGAGTGAGCCGACCAGTGCGCACATCGAGCAGACCTCCTCCCTCGGGGTCCTGGCGACGATCCGCGAGGGCATCCGGATCTCTCCGGCGATCAAGGAGGGGATCGTCGTCTCCGCTCTCCTCGCGATCGTCGCCACGGCCGGCAAGGTCATCGTGCCGATGGCGGTCCAGCTCACCACCGACCGCGGTCTGTTCGCCGAGGGTGGGGTGAATGTGCCGCTGGTGATCCAGTTGTGTGCCCTGAGCGGCGTCGCGCTGCTGCTCACCTCTGCCTGCACTACCTGGGTGAACATCCGCCTGTTCCGTGCCGCGGAGGCCGGCCTCGCGCAGCTGCGGGTGAAAGCGTTCCGGCATGTGCACGACCTGTCGGTGCTGACCCAGAACACCGAGCGGCGCGGTTCGTTGGTCTCCCGAGTGACCTCGGACGTGGACACGGTCTCGATGTTCGTGCAGTGGGGCGGCATGATGCTGCTGCTCTCCACTCTGCAGATCGCCGCCGCCACGGTGGCGATGTTCGTGTACTCCTGGCAGTTGACCCTCGTGGTGTGGGCAGCGCTCGCACCGATGGTGATCCTCGCGCCGCGGGCCCAGCGGGCCCTCAGCCGTGCCTACGGCGGCGTTCGAGAACGCGTCGGCATCATGCTCGGCCGCATCTCGGAGTCGGTGGTGGGCGCGCAGACGATCCGTGCCTACGGTGCGGATGCGCGGACCCAGCGTCGTGTCGACGCCGCGATCGATGATCACCGCAGCGCCGCTGTGCGCGCCCAGACCTTCGCGGCAGTGGCGTTCTCCACCGGGGTGCTGCTCTCCGGCCTGGCGCTGAGCGCCGTCGTCGTGGTGGGCACGATGCTCGGTCTCGCCGGTGAGATCACGGTCGGCGGCCTGCTCGCCTTCCTGTTCCTCGTGCAGCTCTTCGTCGGCCCGGTGCAGTCGGCCACCGAGGTGCTCAACGAGATGCAGAACGCCGTCGCCGGCTGGCGGCGGGTGATCACGGTTCTGCACACGCCACGAGACGTGACCGACCCGGAGCGGCCGGTCCCGGCGGGGCCCCGTGGGCCCGCCGACCTGCACTTCCAGGACGTCTCCTTCGCCTACCCGGGCACCGAACGCGTGCTCAAGGATGTGACGTTGACCATCCCGGCGGGAGCACGCGTGGCGATCGTGGGTGAGACGGGGTCGGGCAAGACCACGCTGGCCAAGCTGCTCACGCGGATGATGGATCCTGCGGCGGGGTCGGTGCGGCTGAACGACACCGACCTGCGGGACCTCACCCTCGCTGACCTGCGCGACCGGGTGGTGATGGTGCCGCAGGAAGGATTCCTGTTCGACGGCACCATCGCCGGGAACATCGCCTACGGCCGGAAGACCGGCACCAGACCCACGGACGTGTCCGAGGTGGTGCACACTCTCGGCCTGGACGACTGGGTGGCGACGCTCCCGGGTGGGGTGAGTACCGACGTCGGGCAGCGCGGGGAGGCGCTCTCGGCGGGGGAGCGTCAGCTGGTCGCGATCGCTCGTGCCTACCTGGCCGATGCGGACGTGCTGGTCCTGGACGAGGCGACCTCCGCCGTCGATCCGGCGACCGAGCAGCGGATCAGCACTGCGTTGGCCCGGCTCACCCATGGCCGTACCTCGGTGGCGATCGCACACCGGCTCTCCACTGCCGAGGCCGCCGACATCGTCGTGGTGGTCGATGCCGGCCGCGTGGTCGAGGTCGGCAACCACACCGAGCTCCTGGCCGCCGACGGCGTGTACGCGCGGATGTACGCCTCCTGGATCGTCGCCAGCGAGTAGCCGTCACCCGGCCAGGCGGGCGCCGACAGGCCCGGAACATGGCAGGATCGAGGGGTGTCCGATGCGAGCCTCACCCTGGATCCGGCAGTCGCCCAGCGACTCATCCGCAACGATCAGGGCCTCGTGTGTGTCGTCGTGCAGGACGATGACTCCGACGAGGTCCTGATGGTGGCGTGGATGGACGACGAAGCACTGCGCCGCACGCTCACCGAGGGTCGGGCCACGTACTGGTCCCGGTCCCGGCAGGAGTACTGGCGCAAGGGCGATACGTCGGGCCACGTGCAGTATGTGCGTTCCGTGGCGATCGACTGCGACGGGGACGCCCTGCTGCTGCGGGTCGAGCAGATCGGCCCGGCGTGCCACACCGGCGTGCGCAGCTGCTTCCGCGCCGGTGGACTCCTGCCGCTTGGCGGACGAGATGAGTGAGCCGTGCGCCGCGCCCGCGTGGGGTGCCACCTGGCCCGCGCTGCCGGAGTTCCGGGAGATGGCCAACCACCGCCGGGTGATCCCGGTGGTGCGCCGCCTGCTCGCCGACGACGTCACCCCGGTGGGCCTGTATCGCCAGCTCTCCTCGGGTCGGCCGGGCACGTTCGTGCTGGAGTCCGCCACCGACGGCGCCTGGTCCCGGTGGTCTTTCATCGGCGTCTCCGCACGCGCCATCCTCACCGAACGGGATGGCCAGGCGCACTGGACCGGTGACGTGCCGGTGTCGGTTCCCACCGAGGGCGACGTGCTGGATGTGCTCAGGGGGACGTTGGCCGCCCTGCACACTCCGAGTATCGAGCACCTGCCACCGCTCACCGGCGGACTGGTGGGCTCGCTCGGATGGGACGTGACCCACCACTGGGAGCCCACCTTGCCTCAGGTGCCGCCGGACGAACTGAACGTCCCGGAGGTCGCGCTGTGCCTGGTCGGCGACATGGCGGCGATCGATCACCACTCCGGGGACGTGTGGCTGATCGCGAACGCGATCAACGCCGATGACACCGACGCTCGGGTGGACGAGGCGCACGCCGACGCCGTGGCACGCCTGGACGTGATGCAGGCTCGGCTGGCCGCACCGGCCCGCTCGCACGCGCTGCGCAGCGTCCCGGCCACCGAGCCGGAGCTGCGGTTCCGGACCTCTCGGGAGGACTACGCCGTCAGTGTGCAGGCTGCCAAGGCGGCGATCCGGGACGGTGAGGTGTTCCAGGTGGTGCTCTCCCAGCGCCTCGACCTGGACTGCCCGGCTGACCCGCTGGACGTCTACCGGGTGCTGCGTACGATCAACCCGAGCCCGTACATGTACTTCCTGCACCTGGCCGATGCCGACGGCGGGGAGTTCCACGTGGTCGGGTCGAGTCCGGAGACGCTGGTGAAGGTGACCGGCCGGGAAGCGCAGAGCTTCCCGATCGCCGGTTCCCGGCCGCGCGGGCGTACCCCGGCTGAGGACCGGACCCACGCCGAGGAGCTCCTGGAGGATCCGAAGGAGCGTGCCGAGCACCTGATGCTGGTGGACCTCGCCCGCAACGACCTGGGCCGGGTGTGCGAGGCGGGCTCGGTGGCGGTGGTGGAGTTCATGGAGATCAAGCGGTTCAGCCACATCATGCACATGAGCTCGACCGTGGTGGGCACGGTGCGCCCGGAGGCCTCGGCCGTGGACGTGCTCACCGCGACCTTCCCGGCCGGCACTCTCTCCGGGGCGCCGAAACCACGCGCGATCGCTCTCATCGACGAGCTGGAGCCGGCCCGGCGGGGGATCTACGGCGGCACCGTCGGCTACTTCGACCTCGACGGTGACCTCGATATGGCCATCGCGATCCGGACGGCACTGATCAAGGACGGGCAGGCGAGCGTGCAGGCGGGCGGGGGACTGGTGGCCGACTCCGACCCCGAGGCGGAGTACTGGGAGACCCGGAACAAGGCAGCGGCGGCCGTACGTGCGGTCCAGGTGGCAGCGGGCGTGGCGGGTCTCGATGCTGATCCCGAAGGTTCTGCATGAGGAAGCCCAGCGGTCCCGCCAGATCAGGGTTGAGTCGCCGGACGGCGGTACTCATCCTGCTCGTGTGCGGTGCCGCCCTGCTCGGGGTGAGTCTGCTGGAGTGGGCCAGTGCTCCCGTGCGCACCACCATCGGCTCAGGCGGTACCGCCCGCGTGACTGGCACTGACGGAGCGCCGTTGGTGCCCAGCGTGGCGTTGCTGATCATGGCGGCTGGTCTGGCGATCGGGCTCGCCGGACGCATCACCCGGGTGGTGGCCGCTGTCTTGGCTGCCCTCGGGGGTGTGCTCGCGGTGGTCGCGTCGGTGGCGTTCCTGCGTGATCCGAGGACGCCGGTCACTTCAGCGACCGCCGAACTGACCGGGGTGCGTGAGCTCGGCGGGGCAGTGAGCATGACGGCGGCCCCGTGGGTGGCGCTGGCACTCGGCGCGGTGGTGGCGGTGCTCGGGTTGGTGCTGCCCCTGCGGATGGGGCGATGGGCGGCGGCAGCGCAGCGCTACGAACGCAGCACCTCGGATCAGGACAGCGGCTCAGGTGAGCGGACCGGAGACGATGCCGGGACCGGCGGCTCGCGGGCCGCAGGCCCGAGCACCACGATGTCCGACTGGGACGCGTTGAGCCGCGGCGAGGACCCCACGGACCGGTAGGCTGAGCCCAGAACTGATCTGCCTGGAGGAGGGCCCTGTCCATGACCACCACGTCCCGTACCGGTGTCGTTGAATCGGCGTCGGCCGATTCGGTAGCCGGCGGCCACTATCCGGCCGAGAACCTCCCTGTCGCTGCGCCGCCGCAGAACCATGGTCGGACCGTCGCCGCCTGGGCGCTCTTCTGGTTCGGTGTGATTGCTTCCACCGTGTCAGGAATCGGATTCGTACTCCCGTCGATGCCGGTGATCCTGGCAGGCGTGGCTGTGTTCGTGGTGGGTGCTGTGGTGAGCGTGGCGCTGCGCGCCGCCGGCCACGGTCAGGCCCCCAAGGCACGGGCTCGCGGCTGACTCTGGTGAATATGCAGACTGATCGACCGGAGTCGGTCGAGCAGGCTGCACCGGTGACGCACGGCCACGCGCGTGCGAAGCGCGACACGATCGCACCGACGGTACTCGGCGCCTCGATCGTGGTCGGGACCGCCGTGGTGGTCCTGATGGAACCGCACGATGGCGGCCCTGTGATGTGCCCGTTCCTGCTGTTGACGGGGTACTTGTGCCCAGGGTGCGGTGGTCTACGCACCACCTACGCCCTGGCGACCGGGGATCTCGTCGCTGCCTGGGACGCCAACCCCATGCTGGCGGTCGGATTGCCCGTGGTCGCGGTGCTGTGGCTGGTGTGGGCGGTGCGGTCCTGGCGCAACCTGCCGAAGTTGGCGCTGCCGCGGTGGTTGCCGCTGCTGGGCATCCTGGTGGCGATGTTCTGGGTGGTGCGGAACATCCCTGCTGTGCAACCGTTCCTGGGCCCCTAGCGGCCCATCATGTGTGAGAGGTGAAGAGATGAGCTATCCGCCCCCCGGTCAGGGCAACGGTCCATACGGCCAGAACGACCCGTACGGCGGGTCGTCGAACCCGTCGTCGCCGTACGGCTCCCCGGGGCAACAGCCCGGCCCCTACGGCGGATCGTCAGGTCAGCCCGGCCCCTACGGCGATTCCGCCGGACAACCGGGGCAGCAGCCCGGGCAGTACCCCCAGCCCGGGCAGTACGGACAGCCCGGCGGTGTGCCGGGGCCCTACGACGCTGCACCGGGCGCGTACCAAGCTCCGGGCGCGTATGCCGGCTACGGCGGCGGATACCCGCCGGTCGGCGGGCAGAACAACGCCCTGGGCGGATGGTCGCTGGGTCTGGGGATCGGCGGGATCGTGCTCACCTGCATGTGGGTGGGATGGCTGGCTGCGATCGGTGCGGTGATCACCGGATTCATGGCGCGCAAGGCGGTGGCCGAGGGGCGTGCCAGCAACGGCGGGATGGCCCTGGCCGGCATCATCCTGGGCTTCGTCGGGATCGCGGCAACGATCGTGCTGATCGTCCTCGCGGTGATCGGCGTCGCCTACGGCGACATGTACAACATGTTCTGAGTGGCGCGAAAAGCAGTGGCGTCTCTGCTCGGTACGCGGGCGGGTGGCTCGGGCGCTCACGGTGAGCACCTACCATTGGGAGCACACCGAGCGAGAGGCGGATCGTGACCGTTCTGGAAGACATTGTCAGCGGGGTCCGAGAGGATCTGGCCGCCCGTGAGGCTGCCGTCCCGCTCGACGCGGTGAAGCGTCAGGCGGACGCGCAACCATCGGCGAAGAACGCTATCGACGCGCTGCGCCAGGAAGACGCGGTGACGGTGATCGCCGAGGTGAAGCGTTCCAGCCCGTCGAAGGGTGCGCTGGCCGAGATCGCCGATCCGGCCGGTCTGGCCGCTGACTACGAGAGCGGCGGGGCGAGCGCCATCAGCGTCCTCACCGAACGACGGCGCTTCGGTGGGTCGTTGGAGGACTTGGCCGGTGTGCGCGCCCGGGTGGACGTGCCGGTGCTCCGCAAGGATTTCGTCGTGGCGCCTTATCAGGTCTGGGAAGCCCGCGCGCATGGGGCCGATCTCGTGCTGCTGATCGTCGCGGCGCTCGAGCAGACGGTGCTCACCTCCTTGGTCGACCGCGTGCACTCGCTCGGTATGACGGCGCTGGTCGAGGTCCACTCGGAGGAGGAAGTGCTCCGCGCGGTGGATGCCGGGGCGCGAGTGATCGGTGTCAACGCTCGGGATCTGCATACGCTCGAGGTGCATCGCGGGGTTTTCGCCCGGGTTGCGCCGCACGTTCCCGCTGGCATCGTCACCGTGGCCGAGTCCGGCGTTCGGGGCCCCCACGACGTGCTCGAGTACGCACGCGCCGGAGCTGACGCGGTCCTCGTGGGTGAGGCGCTGGTGACCCAGGGCGACCCGCGCGCCGCGGTGGCGGACATGGTGGCGGCCGGGGCGCACCCCGCCCTACGAGCGGTGCGTTCTCGATGAACTCTCGGGCAGGGGCAGCAGAGATGAGCACAGAGGCCGCACACGCGTTGCGCGAGGCCGTCGGCCCGTACTTCGGGGACTTTGGTGGTCGGTTCGTGCCGGAGGCACTGATCGCGGCGCTGGACGACCTGACCGCCGCTTGGGAGAAGGCCAAGCAGGACCCGGAGTTCGGCGAGCGACTCGCCGGCCTACACCGTGACTACACCGGCCGGCCGAGCCCGGTGACGGAGGTGCCGCGGTTCGCTGCGCACGCTGGGGGAGTGCGCGTGCTACTCAAGCGGGAGGACCTCAACCACACCGGTTCGCACAAGATCAACAACGTGCTCGGACAGGCACTGCTGACCGAGATGGTGGGGAAGACGCGGGTGATCGCGGAGACCGGGGCCGGCCAGCACGGGGTGGCCACGGCGACCGCGGCGGCACTCTTCGGCCTCGAGTGCACGATCTATATGGGCGAGGAGGACACCCGCCGTCAGGCGTTGAACGTGGCACGGATGCGACTCCTCGGCGCGGAGGTGGTTCCGGTCTCAACCGGCTCTCGGACCCTCAAGGACGCCATCAACGAGGCGTTCCGGGACTGGGTCGCCAACGTGGACACGACGAACTACGTGTTCGGAACCGTGGCCGGCCCGCACCCGTTCCCCACCTTGGTCCGGGATCTGCAGAAGATCATCGGCGAGGAGGCACGCGCTCAGGTGCTGGATCGGCTGGGCCGCCTGCCCGACGCTGCGGTGGCTTGTGTGGGCGGGGGATCGAACGCGATGGGTCTGTTCCACGCCTTCCTCGACGATCCAGTGCGGCTGATCGGCTGTGAGGCCGCGGGTGACGGGGTGGACACGGGCCGGCATGCGGCCACGATCACCGCGGGTGACCCTGGGGTCTTGCACGGTGCTCGCTCGTACCTGCTGCAGGACGAGGACGGCCAGACGATCGAGTCCCACTCCATCTCTGCCGGCCTCGACTATCCGGGGGTGGGTCCGGAGCACTCCTGGCTCGCCAGCATCGGCCGAGCCGAGTACCGGCCGGTCACCGACGCCGAGGCGATGAACGCCTTCGAGCTGCTGTGCCGTACCGAGGGGATCATCCCGGCGATCGAAAGCGCGCACGCCCTCGCTGGCGCGCTGCGGTTGGGCAACGAGCTGGCCGACGCCGCGGCGTCCGGTGACGACCGGACCGACCCGCACGAGATCGTCCTGCTGGTCTCCCTCTCCGGGCGAGGGGACAAGGATGTCGCGACCGCCGCCACCTGGTTCGACCTGGTGGACCCGGCAGACGTGAAGGAGGAGTCCCTGTGACTGAGGTGATCGCCTCCAAGACCGCGGCTGTGATCGATGCCGCCCGAGCCGAGGGGCGAGCCGCCTTGGTGGTGTACCTGCCGGTGGGCTACCCCGATGTGGCCGGTTCCATCGCTGCCGCTCGCGCTGCCGTCGAGGCAGGAGCAGACATCGTCGAGCTGGGGTTGCCGTACTCCGACCCGGGGATGGACGGACCGGTGATCCAGGAGGCCGTGCAGGCGGCCTTGGACGGCGGTACCCGCGTGGCTGACGTGCTGCGCGCTGTGCGTGAGGTGGCCGAGACCGGGGCACCGACCTTGGTGATGACGTACTTCAATCCGGTGCACCGCTTCGGGGTGGACGCCTTTGCCGATGCCCTCGCCGAAGCGGGTGGCGCCGGCCTCATCACTCCGGACCTGATTCCGGACGAGGCAGGCGCGTGGACCGCTGCGGCTGACCGAGCCGGTCTGGACAAGGTGTTCCTGGTGGCACCGAGCTCCACCACCGAGCGCCTGCACCTGACGGCGGCCGCTTCGCGCGGGTTCGTCTATGCCGCATCCACGATGGGCGTCACTGGCGCGCGCGCAGCTGTGGGCGATCGCGCCGAGGCGCTCGTGGCGGCCACACGCGCAGCGGGAGCGGAGCGGGTGTGCGTGGGGCTGGGAGTGTCCACGGCCGCGCAGGCCGAGGAGGTCGCTCGGTACGCCGACGGGGTGATCGTGGGCTCGGCGCTGGTGCGCACACTGCTGCGCGCCGACGCTGACCGCGCCGCCGCCCTGGCAGATCTGCGGACGCTGACCGCCGACCTGGCGACCGGTGTGCGCGCGGCATCGCGAACGGGAGCCGTCTCGTGACGGCGGTGACCGCTGCGGTTTCCCTTGCCCGGGAGGCCACGGTCGTAGCCGCGGGGATCCCGAGCCCCTCGCAGGGCACCTGGTACCTGGGGCCACTGCCGATCCGTGCCTATGCCATCGCGATCCTCGCCGGGATCGCCGTCGCCGCATGGATCTCGGTGCGTCGCTACCGCGCGCGGGGCGGCCCTGAGGGGGCGATCCTCGATGCGATCTTCCTC